>CAJAWW010000114.1 GCA_903946745.1 uncultured beta proteobacterium | reverse complement strand
CGAGCATGAAGGCCTGCACACGCTGATCGTGCTGAACAAGTGCGACCTCACCACCGAGTTGCCTGCCGCGCGTCGGCTGCTGGCACCGTTTGCCGCCCTTGGCTACCGCATTATCGAACTCTCCGCAGTCGTCGACGCCTCCGCCCTGCCGCCCTTGCTGAACGGCGAAACCTCGATTCTGGTCGGCCAGTCCGGCATGGGCAAATCAACGCTCACCAACGCGCTGGTGCCCCACGCCACCGCCGCCACCCGCGAAATTTCGTCAGCACTCGATTCGGGCAAACACACCACCACCTACGCCCGCCTTTACCGCACCACCGACTGCGGTGCCTTGATCGATAGTCCGGGCTTGCAAGAGTTTGGTCTGGTACATCTGAGCGCGCAGGAAATTGAATTCGCCTTCGTGGAATTTCGCCCGTTCATCGGCACCTGCCGCTTTCGCGATTGCAGCCATGGCGCGGAGCCCGACTGCGCCATCAAGACCGCCGCCAGCAAAGGGCTGATTCATTCACGCCGTCTGGAACACTATCATCAACTGATCTCCGAGAGTCGCCATGGACAGAACTGAGCGCTTTTACAAGATCGACCAACTCATTCACGACCGGCGGCTGGTGAGCTTTGCCACGCTGATGGAAGTGCTGGAAGTCTCCCGCGCGACGCTCAAGCGTGATCTCGAATACATGCGCAACCGGCTCAATGCGCCCATCCTCTGGGATCGTGACGCCGGCGGCTACCGCTTTGACACCCCGCATCCGCACACGGGCGGCCAATATGAATTGCCGGGGCTGTGGTTCAACTCCAGCGAAGTCCATGCGCTGCTCACCATGCAGCATTTGCTCACCAATCTCGACCCCGGCGGCATTCTCACGCCCCACGTTCAGCCGCTGATTGCGCGGCTGAATAACCTGCTCGGCACGGCAGAAAATCAGGCCGATGAAATTCGTCGCCGGGTGCTGATTTTCGGGCTGGGCAGACGCTCGCTGAAGCTCGCGCATTTCGAGCGCGTCGGTGTTGCACTGTTGCGTCGCAAGCGTCTGGTGTTGAACTACTTTTCGCGTGGCAGTGGTGAAACCACCACGCGAGAAGTCTCGCCACAACGGCTCGTGTACTACCGCGAAAACTGGTATCTCGACGCCTGGTGCCATCTGCGTAACGACCTGCGCAACTTTGCCATTGACGCGATTCAACATGCAGAAGTCATCGAAAAGAAAGCCCGCGAAGTCTCCGGCCGCAGCCTGAACGAAGCACTCGGCACCGGCTACGGCATCTTTTCCGGCCGCACACTCAAACAGGCACGGCTGCGCTTCACGCCCCAGCGCGCACGCTGGGTGGCGCAAGAATCATGGCATCCCAAACAAAAAGGCGCATTCACCGCCGACGGCGCATGGCTGCTGGAATTCCCCTACGCCGACCACCGCGAACTCATCATGGACATTCTCAAATTCGGTGCCGATGTCGAAGTGCTGGCACCCGCAGATTTGCGCAAACGCGTTGCCGCCGAAGCGGCAAAACTGGTCGCGCTGTATCAGCCCGGCTCCGTTTGAAAGCCGACTGCTATATTGACTTGTGGTTGTTTATTAGTTACTTTCGCATTTCGCGAAACACGAAATAACGATTTTCAACGCAACCCATGCCCAGACTCCCCAACCGTCAGCCGGTGCTCAAGCCTCAGGATTTCTACCTTCTGCTGGCCTTGGCCGCCAGTCGCGATCAAGGCACGACCTACCCCGAGCTGGCAGCATTCACCGGGCTGGCGATGTCCGAGGTGCACGGCGCGCTAAAGCGGGCGGAGGTGGCGCGCCTGCTGTTTTTCGAAGCGAAGCGGCCGCGAATCTTGCTGCCGGCGTTCAAGGAATTTCTGTTCCATGGCGCCCGCTACGCCTTCCCTGCCGCGCACGGCAGCATGGTGGCGGGCGTACCGACCGCACACGCGGCCGCCCCCTTGAATGCACACATTTCGCCGTCGGCCGATCCGACGCCGGTGTGGCCGTCGATTGACGGCTCGGTGCGTGGCATGGCCTTCGTACCGCTCTATCCGGCGGCCCCGGCCGCTGCGCTGCGTAGCCCGGCACTCTACGAATATCTCGCCTTGTTCGACGCCTTGCGCGCTGGCAATGCGCGCGAGCGCGCCCTGGCGCAACAGATGCTTGAGGACAGGCTGTGATTGCGGGCGACCCCAATGTGCAGAGCGTCGAGGTGGTTGCTGCAGCGCTGTGCGACCTGTGTGACGAGTTGGTGCTGGTGGGCGGTTGCGCCGCCAGCCTGTTGATCGATGCGCCAACGGCACCGCCGCCGCGTGTGACCTACGACGTGGATCTGATTGCCGTAGTGGCGGCACTGCGCCATTACCATGCGCTCGAAGAGCGGTTCGCGGAGCGTGGTTTTACGCGCGAGATTTCTCCGGATGCACCGATCTGCCGCTGGCGCATTAGCGGCATCGAGGTGGATTTGATGCCGACCGATGAATCGGTGCTGGGTTTCTCCAATCGCTGGTATCCGGAGGCGGTGGCGTCTGCCATGCGACTGAGCTTGCCGAGTGGCAAGGCAATTAACATGATCTCCGCACCAGCATTTCTCGCTACCAAGTTCGAGGCATTCCACACACGCGGCAAGGCCGATCTGTTGCAGAGCCACGATTTCGAGGACATCATTAACGTGGTCGAAGGGCGGTTGTCCATTGTGGAAGAAGTCGGCGCCGGGGGTACGGTGTTGCGCTCTTACCTTGCCCAGCAATTCGCGAGCATCATCGCCACCCCCGAGTTCAACAACGTGTTACCGGGGCTGGTGGCCTATGACGAACTGCATGAGCAACGGGTTTCCCGCGTTCGCCAACGTGTGGAAACAATCGCCGCCATGGAACCGCGATGATGAGCGATGAACGTCAGCCCTCCTCCCAGGCGCGTCATTCCGGGGCTGGCCATCAGGCCGGCACCCGGAATGACGAAGCGGACGTTTGTTGCTTTTCAAGAAACAGTTTATCTGCGTTACTTATTACCAATACATAAGAGACTATTGCCAAAAGTCGACGCTGGCGAAACGGCGTTGCTGTCTGGCTACTTCACCTCGCTTGCCCCGTCAAAGCGCAGCACCACCTTGGTCGTCGCTTCGCCACCCGAATTGTCGCGCGCGACCACGCTGATCTCGATCTGCTGCACACCTTCCGGTGCCTTGCCGGTGAAGCGGCCGGTGCCTGCATCAAACTGCAGCCAGTCCGGCAACGGCTTGCCGTCCGCCTGACGTGCTTCCAACGCCACCGAGGCCTTCGGATCGGCGTGTTTGAAGGTGTCTTTGGGCAGCGTGAAGCTGAACAGCGATCCCGCCGGCACCGTCGTCGCGCCAAAGGAACGCACGGCGACAAAGCCGGAACCATCGCCGCCACCGCCCGCTGAACTGCTGGACGATGAAGCCGCACTCTGACCGCCGGAACCACCACCAAGCGGAATGTCTGCGCCTGCGGTCAAGGTCACGGGGATCGGATCGCCGCTGAGTGCTGGGTTGCCGGTCGGTGTCGGTGTGCCGGTCGGGTCACCACTCGGAGCCGGCGTACCTGTTGGATCGCCCGTCGGTATTGGCGTGCCGGTCGGGTCACCCGTCGGTGTTGGTGTTCCCGTCGGGTCACCCGTCGGCGTGCCTGTGGGATCGCCCGTCGGTGTTGGCGTGCCCGTCGGATCGCCGGTTGGTGCTGGCGTGCCAGTCGGATCACCGGTCGGTGTCGGCGTGCCGGTCGGATCGCCGGTCGGAGCTGGCGTGCCAGTCGGATCGCCGGTTGGTGTTGGCGTGCCTGTCGGATCACCGGTCGGTGTCGGTGTTCCCGTCGGGTCACCCGTCGGTGTTGGTGTTCCCGTCGGGTCGCCGGTTGGTGTTGGCGTACCTGTGGGATCGCCCGTCGGTGTCGGTGTTCCTGTCGGATCGCCGGTCGGAGTCGGTGTTCCTGTCGGATCACCCGCGGGTGTTGGCGTGCCGGTCGGATCGCCCGTCGGTGTCGGCGTGCCGGTCGGGTCACCCGTCGGCGTCGGTGTGCCGGTCGGGTCGCCGGTCGGTGTTGGCGTGCCGGTCGGGTCACCCGTCGGCGTCGGCGTGCCGGTCGGATCGCCGGTTGGTGTCGGCGTGCCAGTCGGGTCACCCGTCGGTGTCGGTGTTCCTGTCGGATCGCCGGTCGGAGTCGGTGTTCCTGTCGGATCACCCGCGGGTGTTGGCGTGCCGGTCGGATCGCCCGTCGGT
>CAJAWW010000113.1 GCA_903946745.1 uncultured beta proteobacterium | reverse complement strand
CGTGCTCTGGCTCCAATCAGGCGGCTGCGGCGGCTGCACGTTGTCATGGATCGGCAGCGCACAGGGCGCGTTGTTTCGTGTGTTGGCGGATGAAGGCATCGAATTGTTGTGGCATCCGACGTTCTCAGAAGCGGGCGTGGATGCCGCGCGCGAACTGATCGCCGCCTGCGCCGACGGACGGCAGCCCGTGGATATTCTGTGTCTGGAAGGTGCAGTATTGCGCGGCCCCCATGGTTCTGGCAGCTACCACCGCTTCGGCGGCGGTGAGGCCATGATCGAATGGATTATGCGCATTGCAGTGCGCGCACGACATGTGGTGGCCGTTGGCAGTTGTGCGAGTTTTGGCGGCATCACCGCCGCCGGCATCAACCCCACCGACGCCTGTGGCCTGCAATACGATTCCGGCGTTGGCGGTGGCTTGCTCGGCCCTTATTTCCGCGATGAACAGGGCTTTCCGGTCATCAACATTGCCGGCTGTCCGCCGCACCCGGACTGGATTACCGAAACACTTTCTGCACTGGCGCACGGGCGCCTGACCCCGGCCGACCTCGACGACTACGGGCGGCCGCGGTTTTATGCCGATCAACTGGTGCACCACGGTTGCCCACGCAACGAATACTACGAATTCAAGGCCAGCGCCGGCAAACCCTCGGATCAGGGCTGCCTGATGGAGCAACTCGGTTGTCAGGGCACGCAGGCACATGCCGACTGCAATCTACGGCTGTGGAATGGCGAAGGCTCCTGTCTGCGCGGCGGCTTTGCCTGCATCCGCTGCACCGAGCCGGGGTTTGAAGAGCCGGGGCATCCTTTTGAAACCACGCCCAAGGTCGCCGGCATTCCGCTGGGTTTGCCTGCCGACATGCCCAAGGCATGGTTCGTCGCGCTCTCTGCGTTATCCAAATCAGCAACACCCAAGCGCGTGCGCGAAAATGCCACCGCCGATCATTTGCTGTGTGCGCCCTCTGTCAAACGTGGGAAAAATAGTCGATGACGTCAGCAGACCAGGCCGCTACCACGCGGCGCATCGTCGGCCCTTTCAATCGCGTCGAGGGCGATCTTGAGGTCACGCTCGACATCGCTGATGGCAAGATTGCCGCCGCCTATGTCAATTCGCCCTTGTATCGCGGTTTTGAGCAGATTTTGCAAGGCAAGGCGCCTGCCGACGCACTGGCGCTGGTGCCGCGCATCTGCGGCATCTGTTCGGTTGCACAATCCGCCGCCGCTGCCCTGGCGTTGGCCGATGCCAGTGGTATCACGCCGCCCAAAAACGGCCGCCTCGCCGCCAACCTGACGCTGGCCACCGAGAATCTGGCCGACCACCTGACGCACTTTTATCTGTTTTTCATGCCAGATTTCGCCCGTGCCGAATACGCTGCGCAACACTGGCATGCCGAGGTTGCCACACGTTTTCGCGCCATCACCGGCAGCGCCACCGACACCCTGTTGCCGGCACGCGCCCGTTTCATGCAGATGATGGGGCTTCTGGCCGGAAAATGGCCACATACGCTGGCCGTGCAACCGGGCGGCACGACGCGGCCGCTGGTTGCCTCCGAATTATTCCGGCTGCACCGCATCCTGCGCGACTTCCGCGCGTTTCTCGAAACCAGCACCTTTGGCGCACCGCTCGAAGAAGTCGCCGCACTCGCCAGTCGCAGCGATCTTGCTGCTTGGCAGAAGCAGTCGGGAGGGCAGGGCGACCTGCGCTGTTTCCTGCGCATCGCTGACACGCTCAATCTGTGGCAAGTCGGCCGCAGTACCGATCGCTACCTGAGTTTTGGCGCCTACACGCAAGAAGAGGGGCGCATGTTCGCGGCTGGAATTTGGCATCAGGGCGCGCAACCACTCGATATTGCCGGCATCAGCGAAGACATCAGCCACGCCTGGTACGCCGCCGCCGGTGAGCCGCAACATCCGGCCGAAGGCGGCACCCTGCCGGTGATCGAAAAGGAGGGTGCCTATTCGTGGTGCAAAGCCCCGCGTCTGGATGGCAAGGTGGTTGAAACCGGCGCACTGGCGCGGCAAATGGTGGCCGGGCACCCCTTGCTGCGCGACATCGTTGCACAATCCGGCGGCAGCGTTGCCGCCCGCGTGGTGGCGCGCTTGCTCGAACTGGCCTTGGTGGTGCCGGCGATGGAAGCCTGGCTTGACCAACTCACCCCCGGCGAACCCTGGTGCGTCAGTCTGCCGCCCATGACCGACACCACCGGCGTCGGCCTGATCGAAGCCGCCCGCGGCGCGCTCGGCCACTGGCTCACCGTGCGCTGTGGGGTGATTCACAATTATCAGATCATCGCCCCCACCACCTGGAACTTCTCCCCCCGCGACGCCAGCGGCCAGCCCGGCGCTTTAGAACTCGCGCTACAGGGCTTGCCGGCCGTTTCTGAAGGCGAGTTGCCGGCGCTGATTCACCATGTCGTGCGCAGTTTTGATCCTTGCATGGTCTGTACGGTGCATTGAAAAAATAATCTAGAAAAACAATGCGTCGCATTAACCGCCTCCACATTACCCAACACCTCCGTTACGGCTGATGACTACCCCGTCCAATTTACTGGCAGAGCGGCGTAACCGACTCGCCTGGTTTGCCTTGCTGGCCGGATTGATTCCGGCGCTGCTGGTCTGGTACAGCCTGCACGTTCAGGACGAACACAATGGGCGGGTACAGTTTGATTTGCAGGTGGGCGAAATCGTCGGTGCCATCGACAAACGCCTGCATCAGCACCAGCAGATTCTGCTGGGTGGTGCCGGGCTGTTTGATGCCAGCGAAACGATTACCCGATCCGAATGGCGCACTTATATTGAGCGCCTGCAACTGGCCGATAACTATCCGGGCATTCAGGGCGTAGGTTTTACCCAGTTCATCGCCCCGGCCGCACTGGATGCGCATATTGCCGGCGTCCGCCGTGAAGGATTTTCAGACTACACCGTGCGCCCCGCCGGCGCGCGCGAACGTTACACCAGCATCGTCTTTCTGGAACCGTTTTCGGGACGCAATCTGGCCGCGTTTGGCTTTGACATGTTCTCCGAAACGGTCCGCCGCGAAGCCATGACGCGCGCCGCTGAAAGTGGCAAAACAGCCATTTCAGGCAAGGTCAAGCTGGTGCAGGAAACCCACGGCAAGCCGCAGGCGGGTTTTCTCATGTATGTACCCGTGTATCGCAAGGGCTTTTCGCTCGATAGCCCGTCCGCGCGCTGGCAGGCGCTGCTTGGTTTTGTTTATAGCCCCTATCGTGTGGAAGACCTGCTGCAGGGCATTCTTGGTGAGCGCAATCATGCCATTGATTTCAGCATTCACGATGGCAGCACCGGCAGTGACGATGCACTGCTGTATTCCAGCGCCGACTCTGCACACACTGAAATGTCGCCCTTGTTTGTGGCCGAGCGACGCATTGAGGCTTATGGCCGTGACTGGATTATCCGGTTAAGCACCCGCGAAGCATTCAAAAAACAGTTTCGGTCAGGGTTTGAAACGGTGGTGCTCATGCTGGGTGGCGGGGTGAGCCTGCTGCTGTTTGCACTAACCTGGTCACTGGTCGGGCGTCGTGAAAAGGCGGTTGCACTGGCACATGAAATGACGCTGCAGATTCGTGAAAATCAGAACAGGCTCGCTGAAGTCAATACACGTTTTGAGCTGGCGACGAACTCGGCCGGTATTGGTGTGTGGGATTACGACCTGGCCAGCGATACGTTGATCTGGGATGCACAGATGTACCAACTCTATGGTGTGGCACCGGACGAGGTCGACATCAACTATGCGTTCTGGGCGCAATGCCTCCATCCGGATGACCGGGCGCACGTTGAAGCCGGATTGCGCGCAGCAACGCTGAGCGGCACAGAGTTTGATGCGAGCTTTCGGATTACGCACAAAGATGGCACATTGCATCACATCAAGGCGTTCGCCCAGATGAAGCAGATGAAGTCGACGGACAGTCGCGACGACCGGCGCATTATCGGGGTGAATTACGATATTACGCAGCGGGTTGCAGCAGAATCTGCGCTGCGCGAGGGGGCGCTCTACACAGAAGCCATCATTAACAATGTGCTTGACGGCATCATTACGATTGATGAGCAGGGCATCGTCGATACCTACAGCACGGGTGCTGAGCGTATTTTTGGTTATAACGAGCGCGAAGTTCGCGGCCGCAACGTGAACATGCTGATGCCGGAGCCTTATCACAGCCAGCATGACGGCTATCTCCAGAGCTACATGCGTACCGGCGTGGCGCGTATCATCGGCATTGGCCGTGAAGTCACCGGTCAGCGCAAAAATGGCGCGCATTTCCCGATGGAGCTTTCGGTTTCCGAAATCAGCCACATGGGTCAGCGCATGTTTGTCGGCCTGATTCGCGATATCACCGAGCGCAAACAGGCCGAACGCATGAAAAATGAATTTGTATCGACAGTCAGCCATGAACTGCGCACGCCGCTCACCTCGATTTCTGGCGCACTGGGGTTGTTGGCAGCGGGGGTTGCGGGGACGTTGCCGGCGGATGCCCAACCCTTGGTGGATATTGCGCTGAAAAATAGCCAGCGACTCAATCTGCTGATTAACGACCTGCTCGACATGGAGAAGATTGCCGCAGGCATGATGCAGTTCGTCATGGAAACCCAGTTGCTCATGCCACTCATTGAGCAGGCTTTGCAATCCAATCAGGCCTATGGCGATCAATTCCAGGTGCGTTTTGTCATCACCGCCCGCGATGAGTCGGTCAGTGTCCATGTGGATGCGCAGCGTTTGATGCAGGTGCTATCAAATTTCCTGTCCAATGCGGCCAAGTTTTCGCCTCAGCAAAGCACGGTGGATATTTCCGTGAGCCGACACGGTGAGCATGTTCGTGTCGCCGTGCGCGACCACGGGGCGGGCGTTCCGGAGAGTTTCCGTAGCCGCATTTTTGAAAAATTTTCGCAGGCTGATTCATCCGATACGCGGCAAAAGGGGGGCACAGGCCTAGGGCTGGCAATCACCCGCGAATTGCTATCACGCATGGGCGGCAGCGCGGGGTTTGAGTCGATTGAAGGGCAGGGCGCTACCTTCTATTTTGATTTGCCAATTCGCACACCAACCAGTACGATTGCCGGAGATGCTGCGGCCGCGTATCGTAGCCCCTGAGTCTGCGTCTGAGCCTGAATCCGATTGCGAGGAATGTTATGAGCGCATTGCAAAAAATTTTATACGTCGAAGACGAACCGGATATTCAGGCGATTGCCCGCATGGCGTTGGAAAGAATCGGCGGCTTTACGGTCAAGGTTTGTTCTTCGGGTGAAGAGGCGTTGCAGACCGCTGTGGATTTTGCACCCGACATGAT
>CAJAWW010000112.1 GCA_903946745.1 uncultured beta proteobacterium | reverse complement strand
GCCTACAACATCTTCCGTACCTGGGTCGCACAACTTGCCGACGGCGGCAGCAAAATCTATGACGCCGCTGACCTCGAACGCGCCTGTCAAACACTGCTGCGTGACGAAGAGCCCGAAGTTGTCGAAGAAGTTGTCGAAGAAGCGGTTGAAGAAACCGTTGAGGAAACTGCGCACGCCACACCCACACTCACACCCACGGCTCAGGTAGTCGATTTTCCCGCACCCCCGCCCGTCCGTGTGGGCAACATCGATGTCATGCCGGTGCTCTACAACCTCTATATCGACGAAGCGCGCGGTCATGTCGAAACCTTACAGTCTGCGCTCGGGCTTGAGGCTGTGCCGGGTAACGAGGTGGTTCGCGCCGCACATACCACCGCCAGCATTTCCGCAGCCACCGGTTTCACCCCGATTGCCGGGTTGGCGCACGCGCTGGAAAATGCGCTGTACCGTCTGGCGCAGGTCGCAGCAACGCCCACCGACCAGCAGCGGTTTATCTTTGCCCGCTGTGCCGGCGCGCTGGAAGGCATGATCGGTGCCGTTGCCGAACGCCGCATGCCCGGCGAAGAACTGGCGCTGACCGCCGAACTTGACGCCATGCTCCCGGCGCAGATTCAGCTCATGACCGTCGCCGCTGCGGCAGAAATTGAGGATGAATTAACGAACATCGCAACGGACATCGCCGAAGAGGATGCCGAGGCCGATTCTGAGATTGATGCTGCGGTTGATCGCGACGTTGAGAGCAACGTAAAAGTCGACGCTGAAACTACGCCAGCTGCCGGCCCCGAGATCACCGTACCCACCGCAGAACGTCGCGGGCGTCACATGGAAGACGATATCGACTTTCAGTTGCTGCCCCTGTTTCTCGACGAAAGCGTCGACCTCATGCGTGATCTTGGCGAAACCT
Organism: uncultured beta proteobacterium; assembly: GCA_903946745.1. Classification (GTDB taxonomy): domain Bacteria; phylum Pseudomonadota; class Gammaproteobacteria; order Burkholderiales; family Rhodocyclaceae; genus CAJAWW01. The sequence continues at coordinate 4,110 of CAJAWW010000112.1, read as the reverse complement.
TGCGCGCATGGCGTGCCACGCCGCACGACAACGCCATTGCCAACGCACTACAGCGAACACTGCACACACTCAAGGGCAGTGCCCGCATGGCCGGGGCCATGGGTTGCGGCGAATTGCTGCACTCGATGGAATCACGCATCGAGCAGGCGGCGGCCATGGGCATGGCGCAACCGGCCGTCATTGACGGCCTTGAAACCTCCTACGACCGCGCCTCACTGCTGATCGACCGTCTGCGCAACCCGGCCACGGCACCAGCACTCCCTGTAGAAACTAGCGCAGCGACAGCCATCGACGTCACCGTGGAATCGTCCGGTGTCGAGCCGGCTGCCGAAGTCGCACCCGAAGCCCAGCGTACTGTTGCGGTGAGTGCTTCTGCAGCCACCCCGGCCGCCGCCATCTCCGCTGCCGTCGCAGCAACGGCCGCCGCCCAGGTGCACCTGCGGGTACGCGCCGATCTGATCGACCAACTGGTCAACGAAGCCGGCGGTGTCGCCATCGTCCGTACCCGTATTGAAGGCGAGATGCGCTCACTCAAGAGCTCCTTGCTCGATCTGACTGAAAACGTGATCCGTCTGCGCAAACAGTTGCGCGAAATCGAGATCACCGCCGAATCACAGATGCAATCGCAACAGGCGCTGGTTACAGAAAGCGGCGAAACCTTTGACCCACTCGAATTCGACCGCTTCACCCGCTTCCAGGAAATGACGCGGATGATGGCGGAAAGCGTGAACGACGTCGCCACGGTGCAACACGGTCTGCTGCGCAATCTTGATCATGCCGACGCCGCGCTGGCGGCGCAAGCGCGCCTCAATCGCGAACTGTCGCAACGGCTGATGACCGTGCGCATGGTGCCTTTCGACAGCCTCGCCGAGCGCCTGCACCGCGTCGTGCGGCAGGCGGCCAAAGACACCGGCAAACGCGCCAACCTGGATATTCTCAAGGGGCAAACCAACGTCGACCGCTCGGTGCTGGACAAAATGGCCGGCCCGATCGAGCACCTGTTGCGCAACTCTGTCGCCCACGGTCTGGAAGAACGCGCCGACCGGCTGGCCGCCGGCAAAGATGACATCGGACAGATCAACGTCGCACTGGCGCATGAAGGCAACGAAATCGTGATCTCCATCGCTGATGACGGCGCGGGATTGAATTTTGCCAAAATCCGCGCCCATGGCATCGCCCGTGGACTGATCGCCGCCGACGCGGTGGTCGATGACGCCGAGCTCACGCAACTTATTTTTCAGCCGGGTTTTTCAACCGCACAGGAACTCACCGAACTTGCCGGACGCGGCATCGGCATGGACGTGGTGAAGAATGAGGCGGCCAGTCTGGGCGGTCGCATCGAAGTCACTACAACAGCCGGACAGGGTTCCACCTTCCGTGTCTATCTGCCGCTCACCCTGGCCGTCACGCAGGCCGTGATGGTCAGTGCCGGCAATCAACGTTTCGCGATTCCGTCTTCGATGGTCGAACAGGCCAGCGAACTGAAACCCGACGCCATCGCCGCCATCCGTGCCGCCGGCAGTACCGAATGGCTGGGTACCCGCTATCCGTGGCGCTACCTGCCCGAATTGCTGGGAGAAAACGCCACGCCGGTTCCGGCACGCCGTCACTGGTTGCTGCTCATCAAGGGCGGTACCGAACGCGTGGCACTGGAAGTTGATGGCCTGACCGGCAATCAAGAAATCGTTGTCAAAGCCATCGGCCCACAACTCGCACGGGTGCCGGGTCTGGCCGGTGCCACCGTGCTGGGTGACGGTGAAATCGCCCTGATTCTCAACCCGATTGCGCTACTCTCCCATGCGCTGACGCATGGTGTTGCCGTCATCACCCCGCAAGCGAAAGAAGAGCTCGAATCAGCACCCGCCGCCGCCAGCGTGATGGTGGTCGACGACTCGCTCACCGTGCGCAAAATTTCCGGGCGCTTGCTGGCACGGCAGGGCTACCATGTCTTGACCGCAAAGGATGGCGTCGATGCGCTGGAACAATTGCGTGAAGTGATCCCTGACGTCATGCTGGTCGATATTGAAATGCCGCGCATGGACGGCTTTGACTTGACGCGCAACATTCGCGCCGACGCGCGGTTGCGGCACATTCCGATCATCATGATTACCTCGCGCAGCGCCGACAAGCATCGCAACCACGCGACCGAAATCGGCGTCAATGGCTACATGGGCAAACCCTACGACGAAGAAGAGTTGCTCGCCGCCATCGCCAAATTACTTGGAAAAGCCACATGACCTCACCCCGCCCGTTCAAAGTACTCGGTATCCAGCAAATCGCCATCGGCGGCCCTTCCAAGGCGCGTTTGCGTACCCTCTGGATCGACATGTTCGGGCTTCAAGTCACCGGCAACTTTGTGTCCGAACGTGAGAACGTGGACGAAGACATCGCCGCGCTGGGTGCCGGCCCGTTCAAGGTTGAGGTTGATCTGATGCAACCCATCGACCCGGAAAAGAAGCCGGCGGTGCACACCACCCCACTCAATCACGTTGGCCTGTGGATCGACGATCTGGCAACAGCGGTCGAATGGCTCACCGCACAGGGCGTGCGTTTTGCGCCCGGCGGCATCCGCAAGGGCGCAGCCGGCTATGACATCACTTTTTTGCACCCCAAAGCCAATGACGAATTCCCGATTGCCGGCGAAGGCGTGCTGATCGAACTGGTGCAAGCACCGCCCGAGGTCGTCGCGGCGTTCAGTCGCCTGACGGCATGATCGTTCGGTTTTTTCTCGCTTTGGCGAGCGCTGTATTGGTGAGCTCAGGCCCACTTCTGGCAGCCGAGGAAGCTGCTCCCAAGGAAGAGGAAAGCACACCCAACTTCAGTGAGTCCACACTCACCGGAGACTGGGGTGGAGCGCGCACTGCGGCATGGAAACGGGGACTGGCTTGGGAAGCCGGACTGAAGGCCGACGTGCTGCAAAACCGCGGCGGAACAACACGTGGCAATCAGTCCATGAGTCACCTTGAACTAAAGTTTCGCGCCGATTTTGAAAAGCTGTTCGGTTGGAGCAATGCCGTCGCCTTCGTGAATATCAACGACGATCGTGGTGCCGGACTCAATGCACGCCGCACCGGCAGCCTGATGGGGGTTTCTAATATCGAGGTTCCGGTGCCCACCGCGCGTCTGTTTCACGCCTGGGTACAAAAGGGATTTTTCGACGATCGGTTTTCGATTCTGGCCGGCATCTACCCGATCGATTCCGAGTTCTTCACGATTGATTCCGCCGCAACACTGCTACATCCAGCCTACGGCACGCCCGGCGACCTCGCCCTGACACGCGGCCCCTCGGTATTCAACAACGCGGCCTTCGGCGTTCGCACCAAGTGGTTTTCCTCTGATCGCACCCTCTATGCAATGGGCGCTTTGATGGATGGTATTCCCAACGATCCGGCGCGTCCGAAAGCCACGGCGGTGCGCTTTGCCAAAGGCGATGGCGGTTTCTTCATTGCCGAACTTGGCTGGATGCCACTCGAACAAGGCCATGCCTTCGAAACCACTGACCCAACGGCGATGCGCCTGCCGGAGGATGTTACCCGACACGAGCAGTACGAAGGTATCAGCAAATATGCACTGGGACTTTGGGGTTATGGCAGCCGCGTCGCCGATCTGGTCGACGTGGATGCCAACGGTGCAGCATTGCAGCGCCACTCACGCGGTGGTTATCTGCTGGCGGAACGCACGCTGTGGAACATAGGCAGCGAGGGTGGCCGAAACCTGACCGCATTTGGCCGCTACAGCTTTGCCGATTCCGATACGATCTCGATCGATCGCACTATAAATCTCGGCATGCGCATTCTCGGACCATTCGCCAGTCGCCCGCGCGACATTGTCGCCGTAGGCTGGACACGCGCGCGGCTGGCATCCAAATGGCGCACGCAGCAAGCAGCCTCCGGGACTGACACCGTAACCGCAGAAGATGCGCTGGAAATCTCCTGGCGTGCAGCGCTGACCCGCTGGCTCGCCATACAACCAAACTATCAACGCATCCGCCATCCGGGTGGCACCGCGGCCGCACCAACCGCGACCGTGGTTGGTGCGCGGATTGAAGTCACCTTCTAAGAACGTGTTCTGAACGAAATAGTCGACGCTGAAACTACGGTGCGGATGACG
>CAJAWW010000111.1 GCA_903946745.1 uncultured beta proteobacterium | reverse complement strand
ACCGCGCAAATGTCAGCCACAAATCCGCATCAATGGCCTGCTGATCGCCCATGCTCAGTGCAATCAAAATGCCGGCATAGGGTGCCTGAGCGGTATTCTGAAATACCGTTCGAAAACGCTCACGAATCACCTCACGCAGCATTTCCACGGCATACCCCGGCTGCCAGACGCGTGCCTCAATCCGCTGTGGTGGCGCTGCGGCGCGCGGGCGCACAGTGCCACTGGCACCGATGCCGCGCTCGAACAACCAGGCCTCGTAATCGAAGCCCTGCGGGTTCATGTTGCCATGCGGACGCTTCAGGCGCACCGTGAATTGCCAGCGCTCACCGGCACGAACGGGAACAACGACCGAGGCATCGTCGTCATCACGGCCGCGATACCAGGCCAGCGAGATATGTTGAGGCACGGGCGTATCGGCCTGTTCGACATCGAACTCGAAGCGCACACCGCGCTCCAGCGTCTGCGGCAAACCCGCCACCACGCCGGTCACGTTAATGTCGATGCCCTCGCTCGCCGCCGGTAGGCGGTCGGCCATGCGCCAGTGGGCAAAGCCGGCCGCCCAAACGATGCCGAGCACCAAACCGGTGGCCAAGCCGATGGCCAAGACAAAAGCCCCCTTGCTAATTTTTAGCGGTAATTGCCGTTTATTCAGCGTGCCCACACCCAGCACAATGGCCGCGAGCAGTAACCCGCCGATGATCGCCAAGGACGGCAGCACGGCTTGCTGCTGCAACCACCAGACACCGCTTGCGAAGCCTGCAACGAATGCGCGCACAGCCGGTTCAGACTTTGCGCCGAAAACGCTTCATTACACCTTGTGCGTGATTTTCCATGCCGGATCAGGCCGCCAACCGGCAATCCAGCCCGGCATATCTGCCGCCGCCATGGGGCGCGAAATACCAAAGCCCTGCGCCTGCTCGCAACCCAGCTTCACCAACAGTTCGCCATGCGCCACGGTTTCCACGCCTTCTGCAATCACCTGACGGCGAAAGGATGTGGCCAGCCCGATCACGGCTTCGACAATCGCCATATCTTCAGGATCGTCGAGCATGTCGCGCACAAAACTCTGGTCGATCTTCAGCAGGTGCGCCGGCAAACGTCGCAAATACGTCAGCGATGAGTAGCCAGTGCCAAAATCATCCAGTGCAAAACCGACGCCGATATTGCGACAGGCATGCATCACGTCGGCAACCTTGGCAATATCCTCGAGCGCGCTGGTTTCCAGTATCTCGATTTCAAGCCGGCGCGGCCGCACCGCAGGATGAGCGGCCAGTTGCGCTTCCAGACGCGCCACAAAGTCATCTTGCTGCAACTGCCGGGCATCGATGTTCACGCTCACCGGAATATCCAGTCCCGCCGTCCGCCAGACACTGATCTGCGCCAGCGCGGTGGCAATCACCCATTCGCCAATTTCGATGCTGAGCGGATGGTCATTGACGACCGGCAAAAAGAGGCTCGGCCCGAGCAGACCGAATTCTGGGTGCTGCCAGCGAATCAGGGCTTCGGCACCAATCACCTCACCGGTTTTCATGTTGACTTTGGGCTGGTAGAACAGCACAAACTCGCTGCGATCAAGGCCGTCGCGAATGTGATCCAGGCTCTCGCGCTGGGTTTTGACAGCCGCATCATGGGCGACATCGAACAAATGGTAACGATTTTTTCCGGCCTGCTTGGCCTGATACATGGCCTGATCGGCATGGCGCATGAGCAAGTCGGCATCCACGCCATCTTGCGGATACAGCGTGACGCCAATGCTGGCAGACACCTGCAAGCTCAGCGTATCGATGAAAACCGGCGCTGCGGCAGCCTCCAGCAGACGCGCCAGCACCGGCTCGCAATCGTCCGGTGATTCCAGATCGACCAGCACCGCCACAAACTCGTCACCGCCCATGCGCGCAAGGCTGTCGCCGTCACGCAGTGCGGTTTTCATGCGTCGCGAAACCGCAATCAATAACTCGTCGCCCATTTCGTGACCATGCGTGTCATTGATGACCTTGAATCCATCGAGATCGAGAAACACCACTGCAACCGATCGCTTGCGACGCAGGCTCTGCGCCATTGCCTGCTGCATCCGGTCAGCCAGCAATACGCGGTTGGGCAGGCCGGTCAGGGCATCGTAATGAGCGATATGCTCCAACTGCTGCTGATGCTCCTTGAGCGGCGTAATGTCGGTGAACAGGGCGACATAGTTCTGTGTTTTTCCATCAGCGCCCTGCACCGCGCTGACAGACAGAATCTCCGCATACACCTCGCCGCTCTTGCGACGGTTCCACACTTCGCCATTCCAGTAGCCCTGCGTCTTCAGCGATTCCCACATGGCCGCGTAATGTTCCGGCGGCTGACGCCCAGAATTGAGAATGCGCGGATTTTGTCCCTTCGCTTCCTCGTAGCTATAGCCGGTGATGCGACTGAAGGTTTCATTGACTTCAACAATCTTGCCGCTGACATCGGTAATCATGATGCCTTCACGCGCGTTGGTGAACACACTGGCCGCCAGTTGCAGACGCGCTTCTGCCACATCGCGATAAGCCAGGCCGCGTGCCAGATGCCAGACCATCAGCGCCAGCACCAATGACACCACGCTCGCAATCAATAGCATCATGTGCTGCTGGTCGCGCACCGATTCCAACTGCTCATCGACGCCGACACCGACCACCAGCGTCAAGCCATGTACCGCAACCCGGTAATAGCCATAGAGCCGGTCGATGCCATCGGTTTGCGCCGCACGTCGAAGATGCCCTTGCTGTAGCGTTGATGTCGTGTAGGGCGATGTATCGATCAGCTTACCGATATATTTTTCCTGATCCACCGAACGCGCCATCACTTCGCCGGTGTCGCGCAACATCGCCACCACACCTTGCGTGCGCAGATCAACCTTCTGATAAAAACGCACAAAATATCCGGGGTCGACCGAAAGCACGATGACCCCGCTAAAACGCCCATCACGAAAAATAGGCCGCGAGAACTGGATCGACCACTTGCCGGAAACCCGGCCTTTCACCGGTCGGCTGACAAACAATTTGTCACCGTTACCCGCACGATGCACCGAAAAATGTTCGCGATCCCCCAGATAAACCCGCTCTGTACTTTGCGTCAGGCTGCTGAAGCTCAGATAGCCTTCAGCGTCGATGATCGCCACCTGAAATGCAGTCTCGCTGAGACCTCTGGTACGCAGGGCAATGGATTCATGAAACCCCTCTGCACGCTTGACTGTGTCACGACTCAAAGCATTGCGCCAGTCGTCGCGCAGTTCAATCAAAACGTGATCCACGCGCCCGAAGGTTGCTGCGGTATGCTCGGCAAACGCCAGCGACAGCGCACTGGTTTGCTGGTAAAGCTGCCGCATCGCACCGGCCTCGACCGACCGATAGTTCCAGCCCACGGCACCCCAAAGCACCACCAGCGCACCCAACAACAGCAACCAGAGTTGGAAATACAGTGATTTATTACGTTGCACGTTGTGATTACCCGGGCATACGACCAATATTCAGCGTCACCGTACCAACGCCGGCCACCCAGCCCTCGATGCAATCACCGGGCTGCACAGGGCCAACACCGGCGGGCGTACCGGTATAGATCAGATCGCCCGCTTGCAGATGGTAATAGCGCGACAGATCGCTCACCAACGCCGCCACCGGATGCACCATCGTGCTGACATCGGCCAGTTGTTTGACCACACCATTGAGGCGCAGACCGATTTCTCCGGCAACGATATGCCCGCAGTCCTGCGCGGCAACAATCTCGGAGAGCACGGCGGAATGCTCAAAATTCTTACCCAGATCCCACGGTCGCTGCTGATTCTTGGCGGCTTCCTGCAAATCACGCCGCGTCATGTCGAAACCACAGGCGTACCCGAACACATGCTGCAAGGCATCGGCTTGAGAAATTTGAAAACCGGCGGTGCCAATCACCGCAACCAGTTCAATTTCATGTTGCAGATTGCTCGTACCCGGCGCATACGGCACGGTGGCACCCGACGGCGTGTAAACACAAGCCGACTTGGTGAAATAAAACGGCGCAGCGCGATCTGCCGTGCTGCCCATTTCACGCGCATGCGCTTCGTAGTTACGCCCGACACAAAAAATCCGGTGCAGCGGCAGCAGCACATCACGACCACGAATCGGCGCGGCAGGCAGGGCGGGCGGGGGAAACAGGTAGCCGGACATAGGGCATATCCATTACTATTAAAGAAGGTATGTTATCTGTTTTAACTCGTGATTTAACCCTGTGGTGAAATGTTGCGAGTGACGACTCCGCTAGAATTGCGCCATGCGTCGCATTATTCAAAAGTTTTTGCCCAGACATGAGGCAATCAATAACAATCGCTGGCTGGCACCCTTCAAGGCCTCCTTGTTGCATCCCCGCCTGTGGCACATCAACCGTCACTCTGCCGCCGGTGCCGTGGCGGCCGGTCTGTTTTGCGGGCTAATTCCGGGGCCACTACAGATGCTGGGCGCAGCAGTGTGCGCGCTGATTTTTCGCGTTAACCTGCCGCTGGCCATGCTGACCACGTTTTATACCAATCCACTCACCATCGTGCCACTCTATCTCGTCGCCTTCGCCATCGGACATGCCGTGCTGGGCAACGGTGACGGGCACTTTGTCGCACCGCCAGAAATGAACGGGCTTTCCCTGCCCGAGTGGCTTCATGCCATGGCTGACTGGATGGCCGGCCTTGGCGCGCCGCTAGCGCTGGGGCTGTTGATGCTGGCATCCGGGCTGGCACTGACCGGTTATATCTGCGTAAAAGTTGCCTGGCGCATCTGGCTGATCCGTACCTGGCGGCAGCGCCACCCCCGCGCTCCCGCATGAACTACGACAACAACGACGGCATCTTTCGCCGCGCCCGCCACTCCATCATCGTTGCCCTGTCGGCCTTCGCCGTGGTCATGGCGGCCGGCAGCATCGGTTACAAACACTTCGGCGGCAGCGAAACGCTCTGGCTCGACGCCCTCTACATGACCTTTCTGATGGTCACCACCATCGGCTACGGTGCCGGTGTGGATGTCTATCACCGGCCGGAACGCGAACTGTTCACCATGGCCGTGGCCTTTTCCGGCATTGGCATCATGACCTACTTTTTTTCGAGCGTCACAGCACTGGTGCTGGCAAGTGATTTCGACCAATCAATGCGGAGAAGACGCATGGAAAAAATGATGAAAAAAGTTCACGGCCACTACATCCTGTGCGGCTTCGGCCGCGTCGGCCGCAACGTTGCCTCCGAACTTGAAGCCACCAACCGGCATTACGTTGCCATCGACGAAAATCTTGCCTTGCTGGAAGGCCACGCCGAAAAAAAAGCCGGAATGCTCTATATCGAGGGCGATGCCTCCGATGACGACGTGCTCATCAACGCCAACATCGCCGACGCCAAGGGCGTCTTTGCCGTCACCGGTGACGACAGCCGCAATCTGATGATTAGCCTGACCGCCAAGCAATTGAACCCGGCCACCCGCATCGTTGCCCGCTGCAATGATTTGCGCAATGTCGAAAAGTTGCGCAAGGCCGGCGCCGACGCCATTGTCTCGCCCAACTTCACCGGCGGCATGCGTATCGCCTCGGCCATGTTGCGCCCGCATGTAGTCTCGTTTCTTGACGAAATGCTGCGCTCGGAACACAAATTGCGCGTCGAAGAAGTGGTCATTCCGAGAGACTTCGCACCATGCACACTCGCCGAACTGCATCTCATCAGCGAAAACTACGTCATGCTGGCCGTGCGTACCCGCGGTGACTGGGTATTCAACCCCAAGGGCGACTTTCTGCTGCATGCCGGGTACACGCTGATCGCCATGGCCTCACCACAGGGACGTGCAGAACTCGAACGCGCGCTGCTTCCCGCCGACGAAGACGACGTGCGGGAATAAAAACTATAGCGGCTTCGTCGCACCCGCCTGGAGTGCCTCGACCAATTGTTCGCGCCACTCAGCCATGCTGGCATCGACAACCCCCACCGGAGCACTTGCATGCTGCTCGGCGAAGTCACCATAGATCGCCCCCAGCACTTTATCGCCGCACATCAACGGCATAAACATGAATGACTTCGCCGCAACCACTTCCGGATACCAGGGCGGAATCAACTTTGCATAGACTGGCTGATCCACGTCGGCAATAAATACATCGGCCTTGCGCGCAACGATCGCCCGGAAAATATCCGGCTTGGAGCCGCTACAGCGAAACTTGCCGGCCACCTGTGTCGCGGTTTTCCCCACCCCGGCAATCGCCGTCAAGCCGGAGGCGGCATCCGTGAGGCAAATCAGTGTGCGATCAAAATTGCACTTGGCGTGGATCAATCTCAGCACATGCTGAATCACCTCAACGGGTGTGCGCCCACCGACGCTGTTGGATTTTTTTGTCAGACTGTCGCCATCGGAAAGGATGTCGAGCACGCGCTCTGATGCCTTGCGCAACAAAGCCCGCGCCTGCTCCACATTGCAGGGAAATGACATTTCATTGAGCAACGCATCCGTGTCGGCCAGACACTTGTCGATCCATTCGCGAACATCATCCGATTTCAGGTTGAGCGGCAAGCGGAGGAACTCGACATGCTGTGCAATTTCAATTTTCTCCCGGTTCTCGGGAAGCCGGAACAAGACATCAGTCACCTGACGGCAAAAACTTGCGCACAACTGGTGCCATGTTGCCGCATTGGCTGCTACCCGCGGTGGAGCCTTGTCCATCGCGGGTGCCAGACTATTTTGCAGCACATCAGGCAAACACCAGTGCTCGGCGATCGAGGCACCCATCGCAGCGAAGCTCACACCCAAAGTGCGCAAAACAGCATCGTCCTCGGTCAAATTGCTCGCCGCCTGCAGGGTTCGGCTGGATTCGATTTCGTCATAGAGGTAATACACCGCCATCATGCGCCCGATATTTTGCATCAGGCCACACACCTGCGCCTCCTGTGCGCTGAAACGCGGCGCATTGAGGCGGGTAATTTCGTACGCAAGGCTGCCGCAGAAATAGGCGGCAACAATCTCTGCATGCAACTGCTTCGACTGCGGGCTGTTGGACAAAGAGTTGAGCAAAGCCAACGACAAAGCGATCGACTTGACCGTATTGAGCCCCAGAATCACCAGTGCCTGATCGATGGTCGAGATATTGCGCCCGCCACGGGCGTTACGGCTGGAATTTGAAACGCGCAACAGCCTAGCCGTCAGCGCGGCATCGCGCAGGATGGCTGCGGTAATTTCACGCGGATCACCGTCATTATCTTCGCCCAGACTGCTGATGATTTTGATGGACGATCCAAGCCCGGCGAAGCCCGGATTGCTGTCCATGCGTTCCAGCAATGTGGCGGTGATAGATTTTTGTGGATTTTCCTGTTCGAACATAAATAAAGCGGCAACATCCTGCACCGGTTAAATACGCCTCATGTACCGTAGCGCCTGAACGCATGGCGGCCCGCCTGCTTAACCGCATACATCGCCTTATCGGCACATTCAACCAACCCTTCGGCCGACTCCGCATCGATTGGATAGAGCGCACCACCGATACTGACGGTGACATTGATGACGCCATCCGGGGTCGTTACCGGATGCGGGAACAGCGCCAGCAATTGTGCGACCACCCGCTGCAAATCATCCGAGCCATTGGCGTCCTCCATCAGAACGACAAACTCGTCGCCCCCCAGACGCGCCAGCGTATCCTCCTCGCGCAGCACCGCGCTCATGCGCTGCGCGAGCGTGCGCAGCAGGTCGTCGCCAGCCGCGTGGCCCAGTCGATCATTGACTTCCTTGAAATGATCGAGGTCGAGAAACAGCAAGCCGACGCCGCCTTTGATGCGCTGCGCCCGCCCAATGCTGTGATTCAGGCGGGCATTGAAAAGCAGACGATTGGGGAGCCGCGTCAGTGGATCGTGGTGCGCCAGATAGTTCAGATGTTCGCCGGTGGCCTTGACGGTTGAAATGTCGCTGAACAAGGTGACGTAGAGCGACTCAATTCCGACCTCGCCCTTAATCTTGGCGATATTGAACCAGCCGGTAAATACCTCGCCACTCTTGCGCCGCATCGAAAGCTCACCCTGCCACTGGCCCTGAGTTTCCAGTGTTTCGGCAATGACTTTTGCCCGCTCCGGTTCATCGGCGTGCCCCGGCAAAAGAGTTTGCGGCAAACGTCCGATCAACTCGTCGCGCCGGTAACCGAGTATCCGTTCACACGCCGGATTCACCTCGATGATATGGTGCGCGCTGTCGGTGACATACACCCCTTCGTTCGTGACCTCAATCACCTGTGCCGCCAGGCGCAACTTCTTTTCCACCTCCGCCAGACGTTGCTTCAGTTTGAGTTCGGCCAGCGCACGCTCCACTGCCTTCGGTAGCTTCTGAAGGAAATCGCGATCCTTGATCAGGTAATTCAGCGCGCCACGGCGCATCAGTTCGACAGCCACGTACTCATCGCCCGCACCGGTCGTAACAATGAACGGCGGCACGATCAACCCCTGTGCGGCAATGCTTTCGAGCAACTCGATACCCGTCATGTCGGGCAATGAATAATCAAGCAGCAACAGCACCGGCTTGCGCGTCGCCAGCAGCGTCAGGACATCCTTTCCCGTAACGGCCTGCATGATTTCGCAATCGAGATCTTCGAGCAACTCCTTTTCCAGGGCCGCGATGCCGGAATCGTCCTCGACAACGACAATCAGCGGCCGCGTCTCGTCATGGCTCATCAACCACTCCCGACGATGCTGGCCTGCAGCGGCGCGACGGCGATCACCGATACAAACAGGCCGAGACGCTTGATGACCTCGCTAAAGTCATCGAAAATCACCGGCTTGGTGATGTAGGAATTACAGCCGAGCGCATAGCACTCGGCCACCTCGCGCGGGTCGTCGGTCGTGGTGAGCATGATGACCGGCATGGTGTGTAGCGAGGGGGTGGCCTTGATCCGGCGCAACACCTCGACGCCATCCATTTTCGGCATGCGGATATCCAGCAGCAGCAGATACGATTGCGTCGGGTCGAGCACCTTGCCGCCGGCAGCCGCGCCTTCTCCGGACAGGAACGCCCAAGCCTCGGCACCGTCGCGGAAGCGATGGATCGCATTATGAAGACCGACATCTTCCAGTTGCTCTTGGATCAACGTGGCATGACCATCGTCATCCTCGGCGATCAGCACAATCAGTTCTTTGGCAATAGTCATGAGGTTTTTACTCCTTGCGGTTGATCGGCAGGCAACTCGACCGTGAAACAACTGCCTTGCCCGGGGGCGGATGTCAAACTGATACTACCCTGCTGACGCTCAAGCAGGCGGCGCACCAGCGTCAATCCAAGTCCCTCGCCGGCGACGGGGCCGTTGGGGTCGAGGCGATGAAAAAGTTGCCAGACCTTGGGCTGCAATTCCGCCGCAATGCCCACCCCGGTGTCGGAAACGGCATAACGTGCCCGAAGGCCTTCGCGATGACCGCTGATGCGAATCTCCAGCGGACGCGCAGGATCGCGATACTTGATGGCATTGTCGATCAGATTGGTGAACACCTGATTGATCTGCGCCTCATCGCCCAGACAGCACGGCAGATCGGCATCAGCATCGATTCGTGCATGGGCCTTCTGGGTCTGAATGGTGAGGTTGCCAATAATTTCGCGCAGCATGGCATTCATGTCCAGTGGCTGGATGTTGAGCGGCACGCGCCCAGCCCGGGACACGCGCAGCAGGCCATTGATGAGACTGTCCATCTTCAGGCTGCTCGATTTGATGAAACCCAGCGCCGCCGGAATACGCTCATCCAGCAACCGCGCTAGACCGCCGCGCACGACAGGCGGCACATCCTCCTGCAACAGGCGGGCGTTGATCTCAGCCGTCGCCTTCTCCAGTCGCTGACTGAAGCCCTGAATATTCACCAGCGGTGAACGCAGGTCGTGCGAGGCCGTGTAGATCATGCTTTCCATTTCTTCGTTTTTCCTCGCCAGCTCGGCGTTAACGTAGTCGAGTTCGACGACCTTCGCGTCAAGGCGCCGCTGCGAATCCTCAAGCTCGCGCATCGCCTTCTGGCGCTGAGCAAAATAGGCCGCGAGCGCCAAGCCGACGGCCGAGAGGCACAGCATGTAGAAAAAATAATTGGAAAGATGGGTCTTGGCAATATCGTTGGCGAAGAAACCCGTGCCCTGCTGAGCGCCAATGAGCCCCTGAATGCCGGTCATGCCGATGACGACCACCGCACCGTGCGGACCCAGGGTGACTGCGGCCCAGGTGACGAACAAAAACATCCAGTAGCCACGCGCGATTTGTCCCAGCGTGTCCTTCATCCAGTCAAGAAATACGACCTGACCGACCATCCAGGAAAGCCCCAGAATCAGGATCGCCAACAGAATAGTCTGTCTATTTCTCCAATGGAGTGGCCACTCGCGCCAGACGAGAAAAAGCGGGACGCCGATCAGCGTGCTCAGTAACACGCCGGAGAAAAACTGCGCAAACGTATAGCTGCCTGGAACCACCGACAGCCAACCCAGCACTTCCGACAAACTTGCAGCGATGAGCGCCATGCCGCAAGTCGCCGCGAATAGCCGCAGGTAATCGCCGATCGAGCCCAGTGCCGGGTCGAAGCGTTTATCACGCCGCAACAGCCATGCGCCGATAAAAACAACCACCGTGTGACGCAAAGCCCCGTTCAAGGCAGCGACCGGATATTCACCGTAAAGGAACCCCAGAAATGCGCCGATGAAAACCGCAAACAAGATGCGCTTGCCGAAGATATAAACCGCAGCGGTTGCCGGCCCGAAAGCCAGCCAGACAAAGAGGATGAGCTCATTGCCGCCAAAAAATATCTGGACGAACCCCGCCGTCAGCAGATAGAGGGCGGTGATGCCGAAAAGCGCCAATACGTCAGAGCGGGAATAGGCAGGAATAAATAAACCCCTTCAATAGCGGCGCAAAAAGTGGGCGATCAGCGGTGGCATCCGACAGCAAAGGCATGAGCGAAGCGCCCAGAGCGCGTCAAACCCGGAAGCGCTTAACCTCGCTCTGCAATTCCATTGCCAGACGTTCGAGCTCGCTCGCGGTGCTCGAGGTGCCCTGCACCGCAGCGGTATTCTGTTCCGACATTTCGGCAATATGCTCGATCTTCTTGGCGATGTCATTGCTCGCCGCCGACTGTTCGCGCAGCGAATTGGATATCTCACTGACGCCGCTGCGCACACGATTTGCGCCATCTTTGATGCGGTCAATCGATTCACCCGCACGGCGCGACAGCGCCACACCTTCGGCGACACGCGCGACACCTGATTGCATGCTCGACACAGCGCCCGACGTACCTTGCTGGATGGCACCGATCATGTTTGAAATTTCCTGTGTCGAGCTGGCCGTGCGCTCAGCCAATTTGCGTACCTCGTCGGCCACCACAGCAAACCCTCTGCCCTGCTCACCGGCGCGTGCAGCCTCGATGGCCGCATTAAGCGCCAGCAGATTGGTCTGATCGGCAATTTCCTTGATGACATTGACGATGGCGGAAATGCTTTCCGAATGCCGTCCCAGTTCTTCGATGATGCGCGCGGATTCATTCACTGTTTCGGCGATCTTCTCCATTTCAGAAACGGTGCCTTCGACAATGCGCCCCCCCTCTTCCGACAACTCTCCCGATTCGGTCGAAACCTGATACGCCGAGTTGGCGTGCTCGGCGATCTGGTCGATGCTCACCGTCATTTCTTCGATTGCGGCTGCCATGCCACTGGCGGCGCTGCTCTGCTGTTCGGAACTTTTCAGCACGCGTGCCGCCGAACCCGACATATCGGTCGCCGCATCACCCAGCCTGCGTGCGGTCATCTGCACCACGCCCAGCAGTTTCTGCATGCTTTCGGCCATATTATTGAAGTGCTGGGCAACATCGTCCAGTTCGTCACGCGATGCACAGCGCACGCGCTCGGTCAGATCGCCGGAGGCCAGCTTTTGAGCGCCCTCACCCAGCGCCTTGACGCCGGCACTCATCGACAGATAAGCCCCCATTGCCAGATAGGCAAACACCAGTGCCACCCCGACTGTCACGGCGAAGGTTGTATAAAGACTGGCCTGCAACACGGCAATACGCGCACGAATCGATTTATCCAGCGCCGGCAACAGCACATCGGACATCACCTTGTTGCCCTGATCGATGACCGCGGTGGTGAGATTGAAATAATCTTGCGGATTGGTTTCAAAAGCACCGCCAAGAATGTCCGTTTTGATGAGCGCAACAGTTTTGCCGACTGCGGTATCGAAACTCGTGGTGCTCGATTCGACCGCAGCACGCGCACCCGCCGAATAACCCATCACCTTTTCAATATTGAGTTTTTGCAGGCGTTGCGTGCCCTGCAATTCACCAATGAGCGCGCCGATCTCTATTTTCTGCTGCTCACTAATGGATTTTTTGGTCAGAATGCCAGTGCCCCGTGCGCGCATCTGACCGATGCGCTCAAGCACTGCCGGCATTTTCACCACCACGGTATCCATCAGGTAATAGCTGTCAATATCGGGGTCAAGCGTCAACCCGGTTGCATCGGCAACGCTGGTCATGACCGACAGCGCCTCATCGATCATGGCCGTATGACGAGCAAAATTCTCAGGTGCCGTCAGGCTGAGTCCGTCCTTGCGAATGGCCTCCACCGCCGTTTTTACGCCGCGCCAGCGCTGCCCGCTCACAATCGCCGCCGGCAGCTTGGCCTCAACGGTTGCCAGTTGCGCAACCAAATCTTTCTCTTTGCCGGCGCGCCGATCCTTGAGTGCCTCATTGCCGTTGAGCACACCAGACGACAGGCCGCGATGCTGCTGCATCGCAGAAACCAGCAGATTCATCGGCTTGATGATTTCGATGCCGACAAGTTCCAGCCGCGACGGCTCTATCACCGCATTGAGCTGCCGGTAGAGCGTCACCTGCAACACGACAACGGCGACCAGCGCCACCAAACCCATCAGCGCAAACTTTTTCGAATAGCGCAGATTGTTCATCAACCCGGTCGCGGGCGCAAAGAGAGCGTTCATGAAAATCCTTATATAGCGGGTTCAGGCAACCGCAAAAAAGCCATTATGAAGCAATCGAGATGCATCCGTCACGCAGATGCAGCACCTTGCCGGTCCGCTCGGCCAGTGTGGTGTCGTGCGTCACCATCACCAGCGCGGCACCACGTTCGCGGCACAAGGTCAGCAGCAGATCAAACACCGCCTGCGCCGTGCTGCGATCAAGATTGCCAGTCGGCTCATCGGCCAGCAGGCAAGCCGGCTCGGTCACCAGCGCGCGCGCCACCGCCACGCGCTGACGCTCGCCACCGGAAAGCTCGCCCGGACGATGCGTCAGGCGATGCCCCAGCCCGACGCTATTGAGCACGGCGGTCGCCCGCGCCTCGGCCTCGGCACGCGGCAAGCGTCGGATAAACAAGGGCATGGCCACATTTTCCAGCGCCGAAAATTCGGCCAGCAAATGATGAAACTGATACACAAAACCCAGCGCCCGGTTACGCAACTGCCCACGCTCGGCTTCATTCAGCGAAACAAAATCCCGCCCCTGCAAACTCACCGTGCCCGCCGTCGGATTATCCAACCCACCCAGCAAATGCAGCAGCGTGCTCTTGCCCGAACCGCTGGCACCCACGATTGCCACCGTATCCCCGGCGTCGACTTTTAGGTCGATCCCCGCAAGCACCGGCACCTCGGCACCGCCCTGACGGAATACTTTGGACAAACCATGGCATTCAAGCACGACCGAATTACTCATAGCGCAGCGCCTCGGCCGGCAGCGTGCGCGAGGCACGCCAACTGGGGTACAGGGTGGCCAGCAACGTCAGCACGAAAGACACCACGCTGATGGTGCCCACATCGCCCCAATGCAGATCAGACGGCAGATCACTGATGTAGTACACCTCTTTGGCCAGAAAATTCATGCCCAGCATGCGCTCCAACGCCGGCACCACCACGTCAATATTGAGCGCCAGCGCCACGCCGCCCGCCACGCCGGCGAGCAACCCGGCCACGCCAATCAAAGTGCCCTGAACCACAAAGATCGTCATGATGCTGCGCGGACTGGCACCCAGCGTGCGCAAAATGGCAATGTCGGCACGTTTGTCCTGCACCGCCATCACCAGTGTGGACACAATATTGAACGCGGCCACGGCAACGATCAGCAGCAGGATCAGGAACATCATGCGTTTTTCAATTTCGACTGCGCGAAAAAAATTGGCATGACTGCGCGTCCAGTCGCTCACCCACGCGTCGGTATCGAGCAGGCGCAGCAATTCGCGCCCAACTTTCGGCGCGGCGAACAGGTCGTCCAGTTTCACCCGCACGCCAGAAACGCGATCATCCATGCGATACAGCCGTTGCGCATCGTCCATGTGAATCAGCGCCAGCCCGGAATCAAACTCGAACATCCCGGCCTCAAAAATACCGATGACGCGAAACTGCTTCATGCGCGGCAAAATCGCCGCTGGCGTCACCAGCCCCTGCGGTGCCAGCAAGGTGATCTTGTCGCCGGGCCGGGCACGCAACGCCCGCGCCAGTTCGCTGCCAAGCACGATGCCGAACTCGCCCGGCGTCAGTTGGGTGAGCTGGCCAGATTTCATGTGGCGAGCAAAATCGGCCACCTTGTCTTCGGCCTCGGGCAGGATGCCGCGCACCATCATGCCTCGCACCTGGCCGTCGAAGCTGAGCATGCCTTGTGCCTGCACGTAGGGTGCAGCGGCCCTCACCCGAGGATGCTGCGCCGCTCCCTGCACGACCTTTGCCCAGTCGGCCAACTCGCCGCTTTCGCTGCTGATCTGGACGTGGGAGACAACGCCCAGGATGCGTTCGCGCAATTCCTTCTGAAAACCGTTCATCACCGACAGCACCACGATCAGCGCCGCGACTCCAAGCGCCAGCCCGAGCATGGATATCAGCGCAATGAAGGAGATGAAGCGGTTGGCCGCGCCTTCGCGCGGCTGGGCGCGCGTGTAGCGCAAACCAATGAGGAGCTCGTAGATCATTCGTATCTTCGCCTAGCGGTCTTCCACACGGGAAACAGGGCGCACCACCAGAACGTTCTTGCCCATCTGCGGGGTTCCCATGTATTCGAGACCAAGCTCTTCTGCGGAGACGAGCGCCAGCTCGACGCGTCCGCCATTGCGATTCAAGAAGCGCTCAATAATTTGACCTTCCTCACATCCTCTCTGAAACCGCCAGAACTCGGCGGCATTGGTCTCGGATGTAGGGCCGAACACGCTCAACACGGCCCAGCCCTGATGCGGGTTCTTGACCTTGTAATCGCTCTT
>CAJAWW010000110.1 GCA_903946745.1 uncultured beta proteobacterium | reverse complement strand
GGGCTGGCAATCACCCGCGAATTGCTATCACGCATGGGCGGCAGCGCGGGGTTTGAGTCGATTGAAGGGCAGGGCGCTACCTTCTATTTTGATTTGCCAATTCGCACACCAATCAGTACGATTGCCGAAGACGCTGCGGCCGCGTATCGTAGCCCCTGAGTCTGAGTCTGAGTCCGATTGCGAGGAATGTTATGAGCGCATTGCAAAAAATTTTATACGTCGAAGACGAGCCGGATATTCAGGCGATTGCCCGCATGGCGTTGGAAAGAATCGGCGGCTTTACGGTCAAGGTTTGTTCTTCGGGTGAAGAGGCGTTGCAGACCGCTGTGGATTTTGCACCCGACATGATTTTGCTCGATGTCATGATGCCGGGCATGGACGGCCCCACGACGCTCAAGGCCTTGCAAGGGTTTCCGGCACTGGTCGATGTTCCCATGGCCTTTATGACGGCAAAAGTCCAACCGAGCGAAATCGCCCACCTGAAATCACTCGGTGTCCGCGATGTCATCGCCAAACCCTTCAATCCCTTGACGCTGGCCGCGCAAATCACCGCGATCTGGGAGCAGAAATGACTGCCGATGCACATGGGGAACTTACCAGCGAACTTGCCAATGACATCGCCGTCGAAATTGATCGATTGCGAACGCACTATGTAGGACGTCTGCCAGAGGAATTTATTGCGCTTGAGGTGCAGATTGCCGCACTCGATGGCCGCGAAAAAGACCGGAAACTCCTAGAGAACATTCATCATTGTTTGCACAAGCTAACCGGCTCAGGCGGCACGTTCGGTCTTGCTGCCATGAGTACCGAAGCGCGTGAGGCTGAAAACTTGGTCAAAAGCTGGCTCGAAGCGCCTCATCTGATCGCAGTCGATGCGGCGCGCGCTGCACTGCTCGGCGTATTAAGTCGTCTGCGTGAGGCCGGCACCCACAACACGGTGACACCGAGTGCGGTCAACACGACTTCCAGTGCGCCTTTCAGCCATCAGGCCACTGGCGAACAACGCTTGAATCTCTGGTTGGTAGAACCCGACGCGCAGGTAGGTGAAGAACTGGTGCGGGCATTGACCCAGTTCGGCTATCAAGTCAGGCGATTTGCACAGCCGTATGAACTGGCTGCGGCGATTGTTGGCGCACGGCCGGATGCGCTGATTATTGATATTGGCGACGCTGCCGGTATGGCAATCAGCGATACCGTCAGTCACACACTGATAACGCTGAATTGTCCGCTCCTGCTGGTTTCTGAACACGGTGATTTTGAATCACGCGCAAGCGCCGCACGGTTGGGGGCTTCGGGATTTCTGGTCAAACCAATTGACGCAGCGCGTCTGGTGGATCATCTGGAACGCATTTTTGACGCACAACAGGCGCTGCCGTGTCGCGTGCTCATTGTTGACGACGATGCGCCGCTTGCCGAGCATTTCCGGCTGGTGCTCTGTGCTGCGGGGATGGAGGTGGATGTGCTGAGCGAGCCAGCGCGGATCATCGAACGCGTGGCTACATTCCGCCCTGAACTCGTGCTGCTGGACGTCAACATGCCCGGACATTCGGGGCCAGAACTGGCGACTGTGATCCGGCATCACGACGAATGGCTCAGTCTGCCGATTGTCTATCTTTCTGCCGAAACAGATTTAAGCAAACAAATCAAGGCGCTGAATCGCGGTGCCGATGATTTCATCACCAAACCGGTTTCCGATCCGCAACTGGTTGCTGCAGTTCGAGTTCGCGTGGCGCGTTCGCGGCAATTGGGCGAACTCATGTCCAAAGACAGCCTGACCGGGCTGCTCAAGCATTCGCGCATCAAGGAAAAAATCGTGGTCGAAGTGGGCCGCGCCCGTCGCAATGGCACACCGGTGAGTGTGGCCATGATCGACATCGATCATTTTAAATCAGTCAACGACACCTACGGCCATGCGGTGGGCGATTCGGTTATCAAGGCCATTGCACATCTGTTGCGCCAGCGCCTGCGTAAATCCGATACGGTGGGGCGCTACGGGGGTGAAGAGTTTGTCGCGGTGCTGCCGGAATGTGATGAAGCTACAGCAAAACAGATACTGGATGATATTCGTGAGCGCTTTGGCGCATTGCGATTTCGCCACGATGGCATCGAGTTTGCCAGCACGCTGTCTGCCGGCGTCGCCTGTTCCACCACGTTATCTGCCGCAGATGGAAACGAATTGTTGATTGCCGCCGATGCAGCGCTCTATACCGCCAAGCACGCGGGTCGGAATCAAGTGCGTCTGGCAGGGGAATAAGAATGGAGGCATGGAACGGGCAAGGCCACATGGTCGGTTTGTTTTGCTATTCATAACTTCGCATAATTTGTATTATGTAAAATCGCGTAAAAGAGCGTCTGCACGCAACGCGTTGCCGGGATTCGGTCGATCCGCTCCGGCAACGCTACCTCAGTCAGTGCATGTGCCCATGCTCACCGTGAACGTGTCCATGGGAAATTTCTTCCGCAGTGCCAGGACGTACGTTTGTGACCGAGCAGGAAAATATCAGCGCAACACCGGCTAAGGAATGATTGCCATCAACGACAACTTTGCCATCCGCAATGTCGGTAATTGTGTAGAGCATGCCTTCTTCTTCACCGTCTTCATCACCGCGCTCAAACTGCATACCGACTTCAATATTTTCGGGAAACAGTGACCGGTCTTCGATGGCAACAAGTTCGGCATCGTATTCGCCGAATGCGTCGTCAGGTTCAAGTTTCACGACCAGCGTATCACCGACAACTTTGCCCTGAAGTTCTTCTTCGATACGGTCAAAGATGCCGCCATAACCACCGTGCAGATAGGTTAAAGGCGCTTCGCCTTCATCGACCATATTTTCGTCTGTATCCTTGACGCTGTATTTCAATGTAACGACTGCGTTTCTAGCGATGAGCATGGGCGCTTCCTTTGCCATTAAGGCCTTTTACGAGTTGATAAACCTCGGCGGCGTGTCCCTTTGGATGCACGTCATAGAGGGCATGGCAAACAATGCCATCTTTGTTGACAATAAAAGTTGAACGAATGACACAGAGCTTTTTGTGGCCGTCGCGCTCGCGAAACTGGCAAACACCAAATTTACGGCAGACATCCCCTTCTTCGTCGGAAAGCAGTCTTACCGACAATCCGTGTTTGTCGCGAAAATCCGCATGTGAAAGACAGTCGTCGCGCGAGACACCCAGAATCACGCAATTCAGACGGGCAAAATCAGTTTCATGATCCGAGAAGTCCGCCGCTTCCATGGTGCAATACGGCGTGCCGTCCTTGGGGTAGAAAAAGAGCACAGCGTGCTGGTTGCCGCGTAGTGATTCGAAATCAAAAAACTCCATGTCGGCGTCTGGCAAAGTGAACGCCGGGGCGACTTCTCCTTTGTGCAGCATGTGGTTCTCCTCTCACGGCGAACACAACTGGATTGCTGAAACAACTTTATCGGACTCTACCGGATAAATTTCAAGTTGTCTCGGTGCTTTCTGGGTTCGACGCAATATCCTCGCGACGATGCGGACTGGCAAGGTATTCCTGAGATCGCATTTCGATCAGACGACTAACGGTGCGGGTAAATTCCTGCGACTGGGGACCTGATGCATAGAGATCCTCAGCGGGGACTTCCGCTGCAATAATTAATTTGACGTGTGCATCGTAGAGTACATCAACCAGCCATGTAAACCGCCGGGCTTCGCTGCTCATGTCACGCGACATGGCCGGTACGCCGGACAAAAACAAAGTGTGGTGGCGGTCGGCCAGCGCAAGATAGTCATTTTGCGATCGTGGCCCGCCACACAGCGTTGCAAAATCGAACCATACAACCCCGGGGGCGCGCGTGACAATCGAAATTTCACGTCCTTCGATTTCGATTGGGCGCGAGTGCCCTTCCCCGCCGGCAATCCGTCGAAACAGTTCTTCCATTGCGCCCAGCGTTACGGCATTGGTGGGAATGAGATAGACATCATTCTGAGCCAACTCGCGGCGCCGATAATCAATTCCGGCGTCGATCTCGATGACATCAAGGCGCTGGTTCAGCAGGTCGATGGTGGGCAGAAAACGGTTGCGATGCAAGCCGTTTGGGTACAGAGCACTCGGCGAGTAATTCGATGTAATGCAAAACAGCACGCCTTCCGCAAACAGTGATTCCATCAAGCGACCCAGAATCATCGCATCGGCGATATCCGACACATGAAATTCGTCAAAACACATCAGCCGCGTCTCTGTAGCGATTTCAGCAGCGATGAGGGTCAGCGGGTCGCTTTCATTGCGGTGCTGCTTCAATTTTTCGTGAATCTCGCGCATGAATGCATGAAAATGCACTCGTCGCTTTCGGGTGTAGGGGACGGCAGCGAAAAAGCAATCCATCAGGAAGCTTTTGCCACGCCCAACCCCACCCCAGAACCAAACGCCACGGGGTAGTTCTGGGCTAAACAGCAGTTTTCGCAGGGCAGTACGCCGCGCTGCTTTGAATCCAATCAGGTCATCATAGAATTTTTGCAGACGAATCGCCGCGGCTTGCTGAGCCTTATCGGCCACAATGCCACGCGTCATCAAGGCGGCATTGAAGCCATCAATCATGCCATGCTGGGCAACCTGCAGAATACGATGCGGCATAAAAGAAGGGCGGCCTTGGTTAAGACCGCCCTGCCCGTTCGTGCATGACGATCAGAAGTGAAGCGGACGTTTGTCGACAGCCAGCGATGCTTCGTGCATGGCTTCAGACAGCGTCGGATGCGCGTGGCAAATGCGCGCGATATCTTCCGACGACGCATTGAACTCCATGGCAACCACGGCTTCGGCGATCAGTTCCGAGGCATTGTTGCCAATCACATGAACACCCAAGATACGGTCAGTTTTCGCATCGGCCAGCATTTTGACGAAGCCGGTGGTGTCGCCCTGCCCGAGCGCACGGCCGTTAGCCGCAAACGGAATCTGTCCGGCACGGTACTCCACGCCCTCATTTTTGAGCTGTTGCTCGGTCTTGCCGACCCAGGCGATTTCCGGATGGGTATAAATCACCCACGGCACGGTATCAATGTTGACGTGACCCTTCTGGCCGGCGATGCACTCAGCGACCATGACGCCCTCTTCCATGCCCTTGTGTGCCAGCATGGGCCCGGGAACTACGTCACCCACCGCCCAGACATTGGGCAGGTTGGTGCGGCAATTGTGGTCGACGGTGATGAAACCGCGTTCATTGATCGTCAGACCGACATTGTCGCCACCCAGACCTTGCGTGTTCGGGATGCGTCCAACGGACACGATCAGCCGGTCACATTCCAGCACTTTGGACTCGTCACCCAGATCGTACTCGACCTTGACGCCTTTTTTACCCACGGTCACTTTATTGATCTTGACGCCGAGATTAATTTTCAACCCCTGCTTCTGGGTGAATACTTTCCATGCTTCCTTGGCGACTGCCTGATCCGCCGCAGCGAGAAAATCTGGCATGGCTTCGAGAATGGTAACGTCGGAACCGAGTCGCTTCCATACTGAGCCGAGTTCGAGACCGATCACACCAGCACCGATGACACCGAGCCGTTTTGGGGTGGAATCAAAAGACAGGGCACCGGTGTTGTCACAGACGATCTTGTTATCGACCGGAATATCGGACAAATGCCGCGCCTTGGATCCCGTGGCCACAATGACGTGATTGGCTTCGACGGTTTCGCCAGAGACATCCACCAGCCAGCGGTCGTTTTCGCGACCGACGAACTTGCCATGACCGGGCAACAGCGTGACCTTGTTCTTCTTGAACAGCATCTTGATCCCGCCGACCAACTGGGTAACGATGTTGTCCTTGCGCTGCACCATGGTGCCGACGTCGATCTTGACGTTGTCGGCCGAGATACCGTGCATCTGGAAACTGTGGTGCGCTTCCTCGAACAGTTCGCTTGAACGTAGCAATGCCTTCGATGGAATGCAGCCGACATTCAGGCAGGTACCGCCAAGACGGATTTCGCCCTTGGGGTCTGCATACGATTCGGATTCGATGCAGGCAGTGGAAAGACCCAGTTGCGCGGCGCGGATGGCGGCAATGTAACCGCCAGGGCCGGCACCGATGACAACAACGTCAAATTGCTTGTTGGCCATGTTATGCCTCCTGAAAAGCCGCCTTAAAGGAGGCATCGCCCCCCGTGGGGGCAGCGAACGAAGTGAGCGTGGGGGTCATATTTTTGTCCCCTTAAATTTCGAGCAACAGGCGCGCCGGATCTTCGAGCGCTTCTTTCATCGTCACCAGACCGAGTACGGCTTCGCGGCCATCGATGATGCGGTGATCGTAAGACATGGCCAGATAGTTGATCGGACGCACAACGACTTGACCATTTTCGACCACAGCACGATCTTTGGTGGCATGAACGCCGAGAATCGCAGACTGCGGTGGATTGATGATCGGCGTCGATAGCATCGAGCCAAAAATTCCGCCGTTGGAAATCGAGAAGGTGCCGCCGGTGAGATCTTCCAGCGTGAGTTTGCCGTCGCGTGCCTTGGTGCCGAATTCGGCAATCTTCTTTTCGATCTGCGCCAGCGTCATCTGATCCGCATCGCGCAAAATCGGTACGACGAGGCCGCGTGGGCTACCTACCGCAATACCAATGTCAAAGTAACCGTGATAGATGACGTCATTGCCATCGACGGAAGCGTTCAACACCGGGTATTTCTTCAGTGCGGCAACGGCAGCCTTGACGAAGAAGGACATGAAGCCGAGCTTGACGCCGTGCTCTTTTTCAAACTTGTCCTGATACATTTTTCGCATGCCCATCACGGGTGCCATGTTGACCTCGTTGAAGGTGGTCAGGATGGCATTGGTCGATTGGCTTTGCACCAGACGTTCGGCAACCCGGGCGCGCAGGCGCGACATGGGCACACGTTGTTCGGGACGGTCGGCAATGATGGCGTCGGCGCTGACGACATTGGGTTGTGGCAGTAATGGCTTGGCAGCCGAAGAAGTCGACGCTGGGGATACGGTGCTTGCAGCCGGTGCAGGTGCTGAGGCGGGCTTGGTGCCAGCGACATCTTCCTTGAGGATGCGCCCACCCCGGCCGCTGCCTTGAACGTCACCAGTGGCGATGCCTTTTTCGTCCATGATCTTGCGGGCGGAAGGCATTGCCGTCGCTGTAGCCGTGGCCGATGTTGCCGCAGCAGCAGGTGCAGCAGCGGCAGCAGCGACTGGTTTTGCTGCGGACGGCGCGGCACCGGCCTTGGCTTCGGTATCAATATGCGCGATAACCTCGCCGGACGTAACAGCGGTGCCATTGCCTTTAATGATCTTGACGATCACGCCACCTTCGGGAGCCGGTGTTTCAAGAACAACCTTGTCGGTTTCTATATCAACAAGATTCTGGTCACGGGTAACGGCGTCACCTTCCTTGATATGCCAGGCCGACAACGTGGCTTCGGCAACCGACTCGGAAAGCTGTGGAACTTTGACTTCGATCAGCATGTTTTTCTCACTAGGATCTGTGGCAGTTATTCGGGGGCTTTCAGCTTGTCAAAGGCACCTTCAATAACGGCCTTCTGCTGAGCATTGTGTTTGGTGTAGTAGCCGACGGCGGGTGAGGCAGATGCGGGACGGCTGACCAGGAACAGTTCCTGACCGGTACCGGTCGAGCGCACCAGATGGTGGCGTGAGGCCAGCCAGTACCAGCAGCCTTGATTGCGCGGCTCTTCCTGACACCACACCACTTCCTTGGCTTTTGGCCACTTGGCGAGTTCCGCCTGTAGCGCATCATCCGGGAAAGGATACAACTGCTCGACGCGAACAACCGCCGTGTTGGTGATCTTGGCTTCGCGGCGATGCGCCATCAGTTCGTAGTAAATCTTGCCGGTACACAACACCACACGCGTGACCTTTTTAGGATCGAGCGATTCGGTTTCACCAATGACTGTATGGAACTTGCCTTTGGTGAACTCTTCCAGCGGCGAGGTTGCATCCTTGTTGCGCAGCAAGGATTTCGGCGTGATGATCACCAGCGGTTTGCGCACCTGCCGCAGCATCTGGCGGCGCAGCAGATGGAAAATCTGTGCCGCATTGGTCGGTACGCAAATCTGCCAATTTTGCTCGGCCGACGAGTTCATGTAGCGCTCGATGCGCGCGGACGAATGTTCCGGCCCCTGGCCTTCGTAGCCGTGCGGCAGCATCAGCGTCAAGCCTGACAGCCGCCCCCATTTGGCCTCACCGGAGCAGATGAATTGGTCGATCACGACTTGAGCGCCGTTGGCAAAGTCGCCAAACTGGCCTTCCCACACCACGAGCTCGTTTGGCTCGGCGGCCGAATAGCCGTATTCGAAGGCCATGACAGCTTCTTCGGACAACACCGAGTCAATGACGATGAACGGTGACTGCTTGGGATCAAGATGCTGTAGCGGCATATGGTTGCCAGCATCCCAGCGTTCGCGGTTCTGATCGTGCAAGACGGCATGGCGATGGAAGAAGGTGCCGCGACCGCAGTCTTCGCCTGACACGCGAACGCCAAAACCTTGCATCAGCAATGTGGCGTAGGCAAGATTTTCACCCATGCCCCAATCCAGCGCCAGTTTGCCTTCGCCCATCAGGCGGCGATCGTCGATGATCTTCTGCACGCGCGAATGCAGCGTGAAGTTTTCGGGTATGGTCGTCAGTGCCTTGGCGAGCTTTTTCAGATCAGCCAGCGGAACGGCAGTCTTGCAATCGTCGGTGTATACCTGATTGGCGAAAACGCTCCATTCGGCAGCGAGTTTGCTCACCGGTGCAGCCAGCACCGGGTTGTAGAGCAGTTCGCCACGATCCAGCGCGGCACGGTAATCCTTGATGATCTGATCGGGCTCGTCAGCGGTACAGGTCCCCTGCGCCACCAGACGGTCAGCGTACAGTTTGCGCGTGCCCGGATGTTGGGCGATCTTTTTGTACATCAATGGCTGCGTCACCATCGGCTCGTCGGCTTCGTTGTGGCCGAGCTTGCGGAAGCAGACCAGATCGATCACCACGTCCTGCTTGAATTCCTTGCGGTATTCCATGGCAATCTTGGTCACGAAGGCCACAGCTTCCGGGTCGTCACCATTGACGTGGAAAATGGGTGCCTCGATCATCTTGAAGATGTCAGTGCAATACAGCGATGAACGGTAATCGCGCAGGTCAGATGTGGTGAAACCGATCTGGTTGTTCACTACGATATGCACCGTGCCGCCGGTACCGTAACCGCGCGTATTGGAGAAGTTGAGCATCTCCTGATTGACGCCCTGCCCTGCAACGGCGGCATCTCCGTGCAGCAACACAGCCAGCACCTGGCTGCCGTCGTGGTCGCCACGGCGGCGCTGACGGGCATAGACCGAACCTTCGACGACAGGGTTCACGATTTCGAGATGCGATGGATTGAAGGCCAGCGTCAGGTGCACCGGGCCGCCTGGAGTGGCGACATCGGACGAAAATCCCATGTGGTACTTGACGTCGCCGGCAGAGAGGTCGGAGGCTTTTTTGCCTTCAAATTCATCAAACAGAATCTTTGGTGTCTTGCCCAGCGTATTCACCAATACATTCAGACGGCCGCGATGCGCCATGCCGATGGCGATTTCCTGCACGCCAAGACTGCCTGCCACACGCACCAGTTCATCCATGGCGACGATGGTTGATTCACCACCTTCCAGCGAAAAACGCTTTTGCCCAACATACTTGGTGTGCAGGTAGCGCTCCAGCGTTTCAGCCGCGGTCACACGCTCAAGAAAACGCTTCTTTTCCTGAACCGAATAAGACGGAGACGCACGGCTTGGCTCGATCTTGGCCTGCAGCCAGCGTTTCTTCTGGATGTCGGCAATGTACATGTACTCGGAGCCGATGCTGCCGCAATAGGTCTGACGCACAGCCTCAAGGATTTCGCGCAGGGTTGCCGATTCGGGCAACGCGGCAAATGAGCCGGTTTGAAACACCTGACCCAGATCAGCCTCGGTGAAGCCGTAATGTGAGGGCTCCAGTTCCGGAATGGCAGGGCGTTCGCTGCGCTTCAACGGATCAAGTTGCGCCCAGCGATTGCCGAGGAAGCGATAGGCGTTAATCAGTTGCAATACCTTGACTTGCTTGCCGTCGCTCGCCGCAGTTTTTGCCGGGGCTTGCAGCGTACCTTCTTTGGCGCGCTGGGCAAACGAAGTAATAACCGGGTAGTGGGCAACATCGGGCCCGGTGTAATTGCCGGCTCCCGGCAAACTCGACAACTTGTCGAAATAGTCGCGCCACGCCGGTTCGACCGAGGCCGGGTTGGCGAGATAGGCATCGTACAGTTCTTCAATGTACGGGGTGTTCGAGCCGAACAGATACGAACTCGACAGCATCTGCTTCATCATGGCATCACCTTGTTCCAATGGATCAATATAAAAGAGCCCCCGAGGGTTCCCGGAGGCTCAATGTGGTTTAACGCTGCGACAGATTTTGGACGTCGCGGCGAGCCGCACCGATGTAGAGCTGACGCGGACGACCGATCTTGTATTCCGGATCGGTAATCATTTCTTCCCACTGCGTCATCCAGCCGACCGTGCGAGCCAGCGCAAAAATACAGGTGAACATCGAGGTCGGGATGCCCAGCGCTTTTTGCACAATGCCTGAGTAAAAGTCGACGTTCGGATAGAGCTTCTTCTCGACGAAGTATTGATCTTCCAGCGCGATTTTCTCCAGCTCTTTGGCAAGTTTGAACAGGCGATCATTTTCCAGACCGAGTTCAGCCAGAACGTCCGAACACACCTTGCTCATCAGTTTGGCGCGCGGATCGAAGTTCTTGTACACGCGATGACCGAAACCCATCAGTTTGAAGCTGTCGTTCTTGTCTTTGGCGCGCTTGATGTATTCACCAACACGCGAAACGTCGCCAATTTCTTCCAGCATTTCGAGGCAGGCTTCGTTGGCACCACCGTGTGCCGGGCCCCACAGACAAGCGATACCCGCCGAAATACAGGCGAACGGGTTAGCACCCGACGAGCCGGCAAGACGCACGGTTGAGGTCGATGCATTTTGCTCGTGATCGGCATGCAGAGTGAAGATCGTGTCCAGCGCATGCACCAGAACCGGATTCGGCTTGTATTCCTCGCACGGCGTGCCAAACATCATGTGCATGAAGTTTGCGGTGTAATCGAGATCGTTGCGCGGATACATGAACGGCTGGCCGATGTTGTACTTGTAAGCCATGGCCACAATGGTCGGCAGCTTTGCGATCAAACGATTGAACGAGATGCTGCGATGTACGGGGTCTGAGAAGTCAGTGGCATCGTGGTAGAACGCGGCGAGCGCACCGACCACGCCAACCATTACCGCCATCGGATGCGCGTCGCGGCGGAAGCCCTGATAGAACTTCACCAGTTGCTCGTGCACCATGGTGTGGTTCTTGATCGTCTGCTCGTAATTGATTTTTTCTGTGGCATTCGGCAATTCGCCGTTCTTGAGCAGGTAGGCGACTTCCAGAAAGTTGCACTTTTCCGCAAGTTGTTCGATGGGGTAGCCGCGATACAGCAGCTCGCCCTTGTCGCCATCAATAAAGGTAATTTTTGATTGACAGCTGGCGGTAGATAGAAAGCCAGAGTCATAAGTAAACAAGCCAGTTTTTGCACCCAGAGTACGAATGTCGATGACATCCTGTCCGTGAGTTCCGACCATTACGGGAAATTCGACCGTCTTGCCGTCGATGGTAAGCGTTGCAGTGCGATTCGTGCTCATGTGCCGATCCTTTATCCAGGTCCGTTGAAATGCTGCGGTTGCTACCGATTGCTAGCCAAAAAAACTAAAAACAAAAATCAATTGCGTTCATACCGTTCGCAACGTTTCTACTAACGCTGCGAGTTGCGGATCATCGGTGCTGTCTTTACCGTTCACCAACGCCCACAAATCATGATCTTCCAGTTCCAGCAACCGGGTCAGGGTGGCTTCGGTTTGCGCATCGAGTTCATCGCCATGCCGTGCCCAGAAACGCTGAAAGATCAAATCCAGTTCCAGCAAGGCGCGCCGGCAGTGCCATCGAAGCCGTCCCAGCCGCGCATTGCGTTCTTCGTCCATCCTGCTCAGACTGCCCGGCTGACCATCATGTCCTTGATCTTGCCAATTGCCTTGGTCGGATTCAGCCCCTTGGGACAGACATCGACGCAATTCATGATGCTATGGCAGCGGAACAGACGATACGGATCTTCCAGATTGTCCAAGCGTTCGTTGGTTGCCTGGTCGCGCGTGTCGGCGATAAATCGATACGCAGCCAGCAGGCCGGCCGGGCCAACGAACTTGTCAGGATTCCACCAGAATGACGGGCAGGCCGTTGAACAGCAAGCACACAGAATGCACTCGTAAAGACCATTGAGTTCCTCGCGGTCTTCGGGCGACTGCAAACGCTCGCGCTCAGGCAGCGGATCGTTATTCACCAGATACGGCTTGATCGAATGGTACTGCTTGAAGAACTGCGTCATATCCACGATCAGGTCGCGGATCACGGGCAGACCGGGCAGCGGACGCAGCACAATTGGCTTGCCGTCGGGAAATGAGACCATATCGGTCAGGCAGGCCAACCCGTTCTTGCCGTTGATGTTTAGCGCGTCGGAACCGCAGACCCCTTCGCGGCAGGATCGACGAAAAGAGATGGAATCATCCTTGGCTTTCAGCTTGACCATCGCATCCAGTAATTTTCGATCAGTCGACTCAATCTCGATCGAAATCTCCTGCATGTAGGGCTTGGCGTCCTTGTCCGGATCGTAGCGGTAAATTTTGAACAGCATGTTGCGCGAAGTTTTCATGGTCGTCATCACTTCATGTCAATTAGTAGGCGCGCTTCTTCAGCTCGACCGTTTCAACGGTCAGTGGCTTCATCTGCACCGGCTTGTAATCGAGGCGATTGCCGTCGCGATACCACAGGCTATGCTTGAGCCATTGCTTGTCATTGCGGCCGTCCGGCGTTTCCGGGCAATCGATGGCATCGTCACGCACATGCGCACCGCGTGATTCGGTGCGGGCGTTGGCGGATACGATGGTGGCCTTGGCAACTTCGATCAGATTGTCGAGTTCCAGTGCCTCGATACGCGCCGTGTTGAAGACCATGGATTTGTCCTTGATCTCGGTTTGCGCTACCTGCTCGCTGATTTCCATGATTTTGGTCACGCCCTCACTGAGCATGTCCTTGAAGCGGAACACGCCGGCGTGCTTTTGCATGGTGCGCTGCATGGTCAGGCGGGTTTCATGCACATCGGCTCCGCTCTTTTGGTTATTGAGACGATCCACGCGCGCCAAGGTTTTGTCGATGACATCCTGCGGTAGCGGTTTGTGCGACCGCATGCCACTCTTGAGGTCTTTAACGGCAGTCTCTCCGGCTGATTTGCCAAACACCAGCAGGTCGAGCAGCGAATTCGTGCCGAGACGGTTGGCACCATGCACCGAGGCGCAAGCGCATTCGCCCGCCGCATAGAAACCCGGCACCGGAACCGCCTTGTTCTCGCCTTGCGGAACAATCACCTGACCCAAATAGTTGGTGGGAATACCGCCCATCTGATAGTGGCAGGTCGGCACCACCGGCAAAGGTTCCTTGAGGCAATCGACCCCGGCGAACTGCACGCCGATTTCATGAATGCCGGGCAGGCGCTTCATGATGGTGGCCGGGTCAAGGTGGGTGATGTCGAGCAGCACAAAATCCTTGTTGGGGCCACAACCACGGCCTTCGTTGATTTCGGTGACCATCGCCCGTGAAACCACATCGCGCGAAGCCAGATCCTTGGCGTTCGGCGCATAGCGTTCCATAAAGCGCTCGCCATCCGAGTTGCGCAAAATGCCGCCTTCACCGCGCACGCCTTCGGTAATCAGGACGCCAGCACCGGCCACGCCGGTCGGGTGGAATTGCCAGAACTCCATGTCTTCAAGCGGAATGCCGGCGCGTGCTGCCATGCCAACGCCATCGCCGGTATTAATGAAGGCATTGGTCGATGAATAATAAATGCGCCCTGCTCCGCCGGTGGCAAAGATAGTGGCCTTGGCGTGGAAAACAACGATTTCGCCCGTTTCCATGTCCATCGCGGTCACGCCCAATACTTCGCCTTCGGCATCGCGCACCAGATCAAGCGCCTGCCATTCGACAAAGAACTGTGTATTGACCATGACGTTGCGCTGATACATGGCATGCAGCATGGCGTGGCCGGTACGGTCGGCCGCCGCGCAGGAGCGACGCACGGGTTTCTCGCCAAAATTCGACATATGACCGCCGAATGGACGCTGATAAATTTTGCCGTTATCAAGCCGGTCAAACGGCATGCCGTAGTGCTCAAGCTCGATGACACACTCGTTGGCCGTTTTGCACATGAACTCGATGGCATCCTGGTCGCCTAGCCAGTCAGAGCCCTTGACCGTGTCGTACATGTGCCAGCGCCAGTTGTCTTCCTCGGAATTGCCCAGCGAGGCAGCTACCCCGCCCTGTGCAGCAACGGTGTGCGAGCGGGTGGGGAACACCTTGGTCAGAACAGCTGTTTTCATTCCGGCTTCGGAGAGCTGGATGGCAGCGCGCAGACCGGCACCGCCGGCACCGACGATGACTGCATCAAATTTTCGTACTGAATAACTCAAAGTCATTTTTCTCAAAGCCTCCAGATGATCTGAATTGCCCAGCCGGCACAGCCAATCAGGGCGAGAAGCGTCAGGACGTGCATCGTGATGCGAATGCCCGTTGGCTTGATGTAGTCCATCCAGATGTCACGGATGCCGATCCAGGCGTGATAGCTGAGGCTGAGGATAAAAAGAAACGTCAGGATGCGAATCAGCCCGTGCGCCATAAACCCGCGCCAGGCAGCATGCGAACTGACCGCGCCCCCCATGATCGCTGCCATGATGACGAGTGTATAGACCAGCATGACCACCGCGGTGACGCGCTGCGCCAACCAGTCACGCAGACCGTAATGGGCGCCAACAACAATCCGTGCCTTCATCAGAACACCCCCATGAATTTGAGCGCGGTGAGGCCGGTCAGTCCGAGACTGACCACCAACACGGCGGTAGCGGAGGTTCGCGAAGGCTGCTTGTCGATGCCGATATGCAGATCGAGCAACAGAAAGCGCACACCGGCACAGAAATGATGCAGGTAAGCCCAGCACAGGCCGAACAGAATCAGTTTGACCAGCGGGTTGCCCGTGAGTGCTTTGAAGTTTGCGGTGCTGCCGGGGTCGGTGCCCAGCGAAAGTTCCAGTACCCAGATCAGCAGCGGGATCATCAGGAACAGCCCGGCACCGCTGACGCGATGGAGAATGGATACAAAGCCGGGGAGCGGCAGCCGGATTTCGTGAAGCGCCAAGAATTTCGGACGCGGTTTGGTCAGTTCTGGCATAGAGTTATTTCTCCTCGATGGAAGCGAAAGACTATAAAACAAGCTTAATCGGATTGTCAGACAATTTTTTTACCTACGTTTTACCTGCGTTTGCCTCTCATTGTCTAACCGAGTTCGTTGAAATAGCAGTGGTCGTGCGTGGAATACAGCCCGCGCCGCCATTCGACAGGCTTGTCAGCGTAGGTAAAGCTTACCCGTTCGACTGACAGCAGCGGGCTACCTTCCGCAACCTTGAGCATTTCCGCGCTGGTGCGATCTGCCGGAACCGCGCGCAAGCGCTCTTCGGCGCGGATCATGCGGACACCAAATTGGCTTTCAAAAAAACTGTAGAGCGATCCCTTGTAGGCCTGCAGCATATCCAGCGTCAAGATGCCGAACACTTCTCCCGGCAGGTAAATTTCATCCACTACGACCGGCTTGCCGCTAAATGCAAGCAGACGTCGCACGATGTTAATCGGATCGCTCAGATTAATCTCCAGCATGCGCGCGGCCTCAGGGCCGGCCTTTGCGCGCCAGCATTCCAGCGGAATACTTTGCGCTTGTTCAATGCCGCCCGCGAGCGGTACCAGTCGAAGGAATCGAAAGAAAGCACGTGGATCGTCGTGAGTGGCGACGAAAGTGCCCTTGCCCTGACGTCGAACCAGAAGATTTTCACTCGCCATTTCGTCAATGGCTTTGCGTACCGTGCCCTGGCTCACCTGAAAGCGAACTGCGAGTTCGGATTCGCTCGGAATGACTTCACCCGGCCGCCACTCACCCGATTCAAGGCGCTGCAACAGCAGACTCTTGATCTGGCGGTAAAGCGGGCTGAAGGTTGGCGATGGCGACACAGAGGGGTGTGGCATGAGCGCATTCAACCATATTTTTTTTCATGCGTCTACATCATGTCTTCTATAAGATATAAGATATAAGATATATATTGACATCATGGCATGACTCGAAATAGTATTCGCACCCGAGGCGTCAGGTAACGCGCAGCAAGCTCGCCAAAGGCATAAACTGTCCCGGTTTTGGCACCCTGCATTACTCTGCACACAATCTGCACGCACCAACCTGAATTTGCCGCACAGATTTTTGATGCATGCTGATAGTAAATTAACTGTTGTTATTTTCAATCGATTCAACCTGATACAGGAGTTCTACAAATGGCAAAAGCCCCCGTTCGTGTTGCAGTCACCGGCGCCGCCGGACAGATCGGTTATGCACTGGTGTTTCGCATTGCCGCCGGAGAAATGCTGGGTAAGGATCAGCCGGTGATCCTGCAGATGCTCGAACTGCCGATGGAGAAGGCGCAAGCTGCACTCAAGGGCGTGATGATGGAGTTGGATGACTGCGCCTTCCCGACGCTAGCCGGCATGGTCGGAACAGACGACCCGAAAGTGGCGTTCAAAGATGCCGATTACGTTCTGCTGGTCGGCGCCAAGCCGCGTGGCCCAGGCATGGAGCGCAAGGATCTGCTGATGGAAAACGCCAAGATTTTCATCGAACAGGGCAAGGCGCTGAACGATGTCGCTTCGCGCAACGTTAAAGTGCTGGTCGTCGGCAACCCCGCCAACACCAATGCCTACATCGCCATGAAATCGGCCCCAAGCCTGCCGAAGAAAAACTTCACCGCCATGTTGCGCCTCGACCACAACCGCGCTATTTCGCAACTCGCCACCCGTACCGGCAAGTCGCTCAATACCATTGAAAAGATGGTCGTGTGGGGCAACCATTCGCCTACGATGTATCCCGATGTGCGTTTCACCACGGTTGACGGCCAGCCCGCACCGGCCGCGATTGGCGACGACAACTGGTACAAGAACGAATACATCCCCACCGTCGGCAAGCGTGGTGCAGCCATCATCGCTGCACGGGGCGCTTCGTCGGCCGCTTCCGCCGCCAATGCCGCTATCGATCACATGCGTGACTGGGCACTGGGCACCAACGGCAAGTGGGTCACCATGGGCGTGCCGTCGGACGGCAGCTACGGCATTCCGCAAGACATTCTTTACGGCGTTCCTGTTACTTGCGAAAACGGCGAATACAAGCGCGTTGAAGGCCTGTCTATCGACGAGTATTCGCGCAGCATGATGGACAAGACCCTAGCTGAATTGCAGGAAGAACAAGCTGGCGTTTCCAGCCTGCTTGGCTGATTGACGGATGAAGTTCGGCGGGTTGCCGCGGATAAAGGCATCATGAAGAAGCCACTGCACCCCGCCGCCGTTTTGTATCAGGGAGCGCGTTCGTTCCCATCGCTGTGTGCCTGCGAACACTACGCGGGGAGCGAAAAACTGATTCGCAAAGCACTGCAATTGCAACATGAATTTTCGCAAGCGTGCAATCCGATATTTGATGTCACCGCTGACTGTGAAGACGGTGCCCCTGCAGGCCGTGAGATCGACCACGCGCAGATGATTGCTACGCTATTGAATGATGAGGCCAACCGGTACAACCGTGTCGGCGTCCGCATTCATGATGCTGGACATGCGCACTGGCGCGATGAACTTGAAATTGTCATTGAGTGCGCCGGCGAACGCGTTGCTTATATTGTTCTGCCCAAAGCCACCAGTGCCGACGACGTCATGAGCCAGATATCGGCGCTTGACAGTACGCGTCACCGGCACGGCATCACGCGCGAAATTCCGGTGCATGTGCTGATTGAAACGCCGGGCGCATTACATGAGGTCTGGCGCATTGCTGGCTTGCCACATGTTGAATCACTTGATTTTGGCCTGATGGATTTTGTCAGCGCCCATCATGGGGCCATTCCAGCCAGTGGCATGCGCTCCCCTGGGCAGTTTTCGCATCCGTTGATTGCGCGTGCAAAATGCGAAATCGCTGCGGCAGCGCTGGCTCATGGCGTTATTCCGTCGCACAATGTCACGACTGATTTGCGTAATCCTGACGCGGCAGGCGACGATGCGCGGCGCGCACGCAACGAGTTTGGTTTTCTGCGCATGTGGAGTATTCATCCGCAACAAATTCGCCCCATCGTCGAAGCCATGCGCCCCGATTTTGATGAGGTCGCGGAGGCTGCCAGCATCTTGATGCAGGCACAAGATGCTGACTGGGGGCCGATCAAGTTTGACGACAAACTGCACGACCGCGCTTCTTTTCGCTACTATTGGGAGCTGCTCCAGCGTGCCCGGATGACCGCCGTACCGCTGGATACACAGATACTGAACCGATTTTTCAACGCAGCCGAAGGATCATCATGTCAATGAATCTGGCCATCCGTTCGTGTGCAGGAATCAGCTTGGCGATCGTGGCTGCCGCACTCGGCGCACAAGAAATCAAACCCGGTCTATGGGAAGTCTCGATGACCATGCAAATGGCCGGCATGGCACTGCCCGGTGTGACCGTAAAACATTGCCTGACAGCCAAAGACATTGCCGCCGGCAAGCAGTACAACATGAGCGATAAAGACAGCACTTGCAATATTTCGAACCTGAAAACATCAGGAGGCAGTTACAGCTTTGACATGGCCTGCACCTCGCCGCAAGGCAAGATGACCGGTTCAGCCAAAGGCACGACGACTACCACCAGTTATGCCACCGAAATGAAAATGCGTATGACCCCTGACGAGGGCATGGGCGAAATGACACAAAGCCTCAAAGGTCGCCTGTTGGGCGACTGCAAGTGATCGATGAACGCTGCAATTAACACAAGCTTATTCGCAAACATATTCATAAATTTACCCGCAAACTCACCCGCAACCGAAAGGAAATCCCGTGCTTGAAGCCTACCGTGCCCATGTCGCCGAGCGTGCTGCGCTTGGCATTCCGCCGCTGCCCCTGACCAAACAGCAAACCGAAGAGCTGGTTGCCCTGCTGAAAACTCCACCCAAGGGTGAAGAAGCAACGCTGGTTGATTTGATTACGCACCGCGTTCCAGCCGGTGTCGATGATGCCGCCAAGGTTAAGGCCGAGTTCCTGGCGGCCGTTGCCAAGGGCACACAAGCCTGCGCACTGATTAGCCGCGAAAAGGCCACAGAACTCTTGGGTACGATGGTTGGCGGTTACAACGTCAAACCAATGATTGATCTGCTCGATGATGCTGTGTGCGGTGCTACCGCTGCGACCGCATTGAAATCCACGCTGCTGATGTTTGACTTTTTCCACGATGTCGCCGAAAAAGCCAAAGCCGGCAGCGCCAACGCCAAAGCTGTGATGCAATCCTGGGCCGATGCCGAATGGTTTACGCAGCGCCCCGACGTCGCCAAGAAAATCAGCGTAACCGTGTTTAAGGTCACCGGCGAAACCAATACCGACGACCTCTCCCCTGCCCCGGACGCCTGGAGCCGCCCGGATATTCCGCTGCATGGCCTCGCCATGCTCAAGAATGCACGCGATGGCATCACCCCGGAAAAACCCGGTGAGCGCGGCCCCATGGGCTTGATCGAAGAACTGAAGAAAAAAGGCCATGCCGTCGCCTACGTCGGCGATGTGGTCGGCACCGGTTCCAGCCGCAAATCGGCCACCAACTCCGTACTGTGGTGGACTGGCGACGATATTCCTTTCGTTCCCAACAAGCGTTATGGCGGCTTCTGTCTGGGCGGCAAGATCGCTCCGATCTTCTTCAACACGCAAGAAGACGCAGGCGCCTTTCCCATTGAATGCGATGTTGCAAAAATGGACATGGGCGATGTCATCGATATTTATCCCTACGATAAAAAAATCGAAAAAAATGGTGCCGTGGTGTCGACCTTCGATTACAAGTCCGAAGTGCTGCTCGACGAAGTGCGTGCCGGTGGCCGCATCAATCTC
The DNA here is from genome assembly GCA_903946745.1 of uncultured beta proteobacterium. GTDB lineage: Bacteria > Pseudomonadota > Gammaproteobacteria > Burkholderiales > Rhodocyclaceae > CAJAWW01. The sequence continues at coordinate 10,191 of CAJAWW010000110.1, read as the reverse complement.
ATCATCGGCCGCGGCTTGACGGCCAAGGCACGCGAATTTCTCGGTCTGCCAGTCTCCACCCTGTTCCGTCTGCCGCAAAACCCGGCCGATTCCGGCAAGGGCTTCACGCAAGCGCAAAAAATGGTCGGTCGCGCCTGCGGTCTGCCTGAAGTGAATGGGAAACAAGCAGGCATTCGCCCGGGAACCTACTGCGAACCGCGCATGACCTCAGTCGGTTCGCAAGACACCACCGGCCCCATGACCCGCGACGAGTTGAAAGACCTCGCCTGCCTGGGTTTCTCGGCCGATCTGGTGATGCAATCCTTCTGCCATACCGCCGCTTATCCGAAGCTGGTTGACGTCAAGACGCACCGCACCCTGCCGAGTTTCATCACGGCGCGCGGCGGTATCTCGCTACGCCCCGGCGACGGCGTGATTCACTCATGGCTCAACCGTCTGTTGCTTCCGGATACCGTCGGCACCGGTGGTGACTCGCACACGCGTTTCCCTATCGGTATTTCCTTCCCCGCTGGTTCCGGTCTGGTAGCTTTCGGTGCGGCGACCGGCGTGATGCCGCTGGATATGCCGGAATCGATTCTGGTGCGCTTCAAAGGAAAACTGCAACCCGGCATCACGCTGCGCGATCTGGTCAATGCCATTCCGCTCTATGCCATCAAGGCGGGAATGCTGACCGTTGCCAAGCAGGGCAAGAAGAACATTTTTTCTGGCCGAATTCTGGAAATCGAGGGCTTGCCTGATCTTAAAGTTGAACAAGCCTTTGAACTCACGGATGCCTCCGCCGAACGCTCTGCCGCCGGTTGCTCGGTGCGCCTGAACAAAGAGCCGATTGTCGAGTACATGCGTTCCAACATCACCCTGATGAAGTGGATGATTGCCGAAGGCTACGAAGACAAGCGCGCCCTGGGTCGCCGCATCAAGGCCATGGAAGCGTGGATTGCCAATGGCACGCTGCTTCAACCCGATGCTGATGCCGAATACGCAGCCATCATCGAGATTGATCTGGCCGACATCAAAGAGCCGATCCTCGCCTGCCCGAACGATCCGGATGACGTGAAAGTATTGTCGGAAGTCGCCGGCACCCAGATCGACGAAGTGTTCATCGGTTCGTGCATGACCAACATCGGCCATTTCCGCGCCGCCGGCAAGGTGCTCGAAGGCAAGTCGGACATCCCGACGCGCCTGTGGATCGCCCCGCCGACCAAGATGGATGCCATGATTTTGAACGAAGAAGGCTATTACGCCATCCTCGGCAAATCAGGCGCGCGCATGGAAATGCCCGGCTGCTCGCTGTGTATGGGCAATCAGGCACAGGTTCGCAAAGGCAGCACGGCCATCTCGACTTCCACACGCAACTTCCCGAATCGTCTGGGCATCGATACGCAGGTGTATCTAAGCTCGGCGGAACTCGCGGCGGTGACTGCACTGATGGGCAGGATTCCCACCGTGGCAGAGTATATGGATCAGGTCAAGCAGCTTGAGGCCAAGGCCGCTGACGTGTATCGGTATATGAGCTTCGACAAGATCAAAGAGTTCAGCGAGATTGCGGATACCGTTACGATTTAATCCACACCTTGCGGCGTTGTCTCCGCACAAAAAAAAGCCCCGGAAATCTTTTCCGGGGCTTTTTTTGTGCGTGAAATTCAGCGACGAAAGCCACCGTCTGCCAAAACAAAAAACTGTGGGCTGAGGCCGGCCAGCGGCGTGCGTAGTTTGTCAAGTTCGGCGGCCGGGCCGTGGACTTCTAGGCGTGTGATCTTGGAAATGGTGAGCGCCTCTTTCAAGACCGCATCCACATTGCCCAGATGCGCCAGCACGGCCGCAGCGTCTTTGTAGCCTTCGCGGCAATGCGCGGCTTGCCCGTTGAATGAAAATGCGTAGTACAGGCAGCCCGGCTCTTTGCGCGTCAGGGCAACAAACTTCGGCCCCAAGGCTTTGAACGCATCGAGTTTGCCCGCAGCCACTTCAAAATAAGGCACCAAGCTGCAACAGGTGTCTTTTTTCGCAGCACTGGCAGCAAGCACCGGGGTTGTGGCTCCGGCCAAAGCCAGCGCAGCTCCGGCGCCTGCCGTCGTCATAAAATTACGGCGATTTTTATTGGTGTCCATGATTTCTCCGTTGAAGGGCGTTGGTCGTTGGTCATCGCACGCGTTGCGCGACGGTCAAATGGTAGCACCGATATACTGTACCCAAGTTTTCCAGAGCCCATTACGGAACCCGTTACGGAACCCAGCGAGAGACGCACGCGCCATGACACCTTTACGCACTGATTCAGCGGAGCTTTTTCAATTTGCTGATGAGCAAAAAACTGTCGAGGTCACCTCTGCACTCACTTGGAAAATCCTCATTGCAGACGACGATGAAGATGTCCATGTGGTCACCAAACTGGCACTGCGTGACTTCACCTTCATGGAACGCAAGCTTGAGTTTCATAGCGCATATTCCGGCAAGGAGGCGTGCGCGGTGTTGCAGCGGCATCCGGATACCGCCGTTGCCTTGCTCGACGTGACAATGGAAACAGAAAATGCCGGTCTGAATGCCGTGGAATTCATCCGGAACACGCTTGAAAATCACATGGTGCGCATCATCTTGCGCACCGGGCAACCCGGACAATCACCGGAAGATGATGTAATCGTTCGCTACCATATCAATGATTACAAAAATAAAGCTGAATTGACCTCCAGCAGGTTGTTTGTCTCGATGGTGTCTGCCCTGCGTTCCTATCAGGATTTGCTGGCTAAAGATGCGCTCATTGCGATCGTGGAAAAAACTTCGGCAGAACTTGAACGGGCGTACAACCGGGTCATTGTTGCCAACGAAAAACTGAAAACCGGATTCATCATTTCGATCAAGATGTTTTCTCACCTGATCGAGCTTGGCGAGGGCGTTTTTTCCGGTCACTCGCGTCGCGTCGCCGAGTTGTCTCGTCACATTGCAGCCAAAATCGGTCTCGATACCGAAAAAACGCAAGACGTGATGATCGCCGCGTTACTGCACGATATTGGCAAAATCGGCATGCCAGAAACTCTGCGCACCAAGCCGCTTTCTGAAATGAGCCACGAAGAGTTGAGCCAGTACCGGGATCATCCCATCAAGGGAGCGATGATCCTGATGGCGGTGGGAGAGTTGCAGTCGGCGAGCCGGCAAATTCATGCGCAACATGAGCGCTTTGACGGGCTGGGTTATCCGGATGGATTACAAGGAAAGACGATACCCTTCGGCGCGCGCATCATTGCGATTGCCAATGATTATGATTCGTTGCAAATCGGCAACCACTTTCGTGAATTGTATTCACCGGAACAAGCGAGTGACTATATTCTGAAGTGGAGCGGCAAACGCTACGACCCCGTGCTGGTGGATGCCTTCGTCGCTGTCCTCCAAAACGATGTCTTCGGTATTGCCAAAGAGGATCTGGTCTGTCGCGAACTGCCGCTCAAGCCGGATCAGCTTGAAGGGGGCATGACACTCAGCCGCGACCTCATTTCACGCGACGGCCTGTTGCTGGTGGCCGTCAATCATGTGCTGGATGATTACCTGATCGGACTCATCCAGAACTATGCGCGCACCGAGGGCGACGAATTCATCATTCATATTGATGCGGACAAAATGTTGTTTTGAAAAGCAACGCACAAAACGAAATTGCATCCCGCACAATACGCATCCGACATATTACACGATCGGCTTGCGCTCGAAGATCACCAGCGCAATACCCCCCAAAATAGCGACGGAAGCGATCAGCAAGCGCACCGTAATCGCCTCACCGAGAAACACCAGACCACCCACTGCTGCGATCAACGGCACACTTAGCTGAACACTGGCGGCACTGGTTGCATTCAAACCGCGCAAGGCGGTGTACCAGATCGAATACCCCAGTCCGGAGGCCAGCGCACCGGAGCAGACGGCGTAAACAACGCCCTGCGCATCGAATGACATCCACGGTAGCAAGGCCACGCTGAGCACCATTGCCATCGGCGCGGCACGCAAAAAGTTTCCAGCGGTGACGCTGATCGGGTCGCCGGCACCCCGCCCCCTGAGCGAGTAAATGCCCCACGCAATGCCCGCACCCAGCATCAGCACCGAGCCGAACAAGGGCGGTGCCGACAGCCCCGGGGACAGCAAGCCGGCAAGTCCGCCGAATGCACACAGCAGACCGACCGTTTTTCGCCAACCGGGGCGCTCTCCCTTCCATACCCCGTAACCAATCATGGTGGCTTGCACCGCGCCAAACAGCAGGAGTGCCCCCGTGCCGGCCGACAGGCTGATGTAGGCAAACGAAAAGCCGGCAGCATAAGCAAACAGCGCGAGCGCCGATCGCCAGCTTCCGGCACTGCGCGTCATGCCGCCGCGCCACAGCATAATCAGCCAAAGCATCAAGGCACCGGACGTGATCCGGATCGCAGTGAAACTCGCTGCATCAATGGTTGTGCCCTTCAAAGCCAGACGACATAGCAAGGAGTTGCCGGCAAACGCAAGCATTGCGAGTAGCGTGAGATACAAAGTCGTGGCGCGTGACATCAAATGGCGCTCAATAGTCGAAGCGCTCGCGCAAACCTTGCAGGTTGACTTCATCGAGTAACTGTAGCAACCGTTGTCGGGCGTTGCCGCGCGGTGTGCCGGTATGGCGGGCGACGATCAGCTCATTTTTCATCGAATGTTCCCAGCCCACCAGTTCAGTGACGCTCAGTTGATAGCCGTGCGCTTCGAGTAGCAGGCAGCGCAGCGTATTGGTCAGCAGGCTGCCGAATTCGCGGGTGTGGATGGGGTGACGCCAGAGCTCAGACAATGGCGTTTTGCCGAACGATTCATTCTTGCAGCGCCGCAGTTCGGCGGCGACTTCGGCCTGACAGCACGGCACCAGCACGATGAAACGCGCCTGTTTGTGCAGGGCGAAACGGATCGCATCGTCGGTGGCGGTATCGCAGGCATGCAGCGCGGTGACGATGTCGACCTCTGCCGGCACGGCCGGTGAGTCAATCGACTGCTGCACGGTGAGATTGAAGAAATCCATGCGCGCGAACGCCAGCCGCCGTGCCAGCAGCGTCGACTTTTCGACCAGTTCGGTACGCGTTTCGATGCCGACCACCCTGCCCTGCTGCCGCGATTTGAGAAACAGATCGTAAAGAATGAATCCGAGATAGGACTTGCCCGCGCCGTGATCGACCAGCGTAAGGTTTTCGCCCGCCTCCAGCAGCAAGGGTTCGATGAACTGGTAGAGGTGATAGACCTGTTTCAACTTGCGCCGGCTGTCCTGATTCAGCTTGCCGTCGCGGGTGAGGATGTGCAGTTCCTTGAGTAGTTCGAGCGATTGCCCGGGGCGGATTTCCGCGATCATGGCAACCGACCCAGCAGCGCTTCAAAGCCCGGATAGTCTTCACGCTTCAGTGCAAACTTGCGTGCAAAGCCAGACCATGGCTGGCCTGCGTTGAGCGCCTCGGCAAACGCTCTGCCGTCATTGATCCAGGTGCCACCGACCAGCGTCACGCCGCGCGCAAACAGCGCATCGGGCAGGCAGCCGGCGCTGGGGCCTACCATGGCAAAGATTTCGGCCCGGGCGCAGGGCGCGAGAATGTGCTCCAGCGTGTCGTTGAGCAGCACGGTGCTGGTGGAGAGCACCTTGTTGCACGAACTCAGATCTTCCGCATTGAGCGAGACCGAATACCCTTCGAACTCACCGGCCAGTTCAGCCTTCAGTTCCAGCACGGTGAGGCGGATGCCGGCTGCAACCAGTTTGCGTACCAGCGGTGGAAAAAATCCAATCATGCCGATGTGATCGCCGGCAACAGGTGCCATCTGCCCGAGCGAATCGCTGCTGGTCTCGGGACAGAATCCGACGCGGTCGAAAAAGCAGCGGCTCAGTGCGTTCACCGCCGCAAAACCCAGCGTGCGGCGGCTGCCGTCGGCATCGCGATGCCAGCGTGCTACATCAAGCGCAGTCATGTCGGTAATGCTGCGATGGTCGTTCTTCAGCAACTGCTTCAGCGTGTCGTCGAGCAGCACATAGCTTAGACCGATCGCATCATCGTCGAGCTCCAGCGCGCAAAACTCGGCATCCTTGCTTTCCGCCCGATCCGCAGGCGGCAGGTGCAGGGCGCGGATGCGTGGCAAGGTGCTGACCTGTGCGAAACGTTCAAGCTGGGCAATGAGTTCGACAGCGATGTTCATTGAAGATTATTTTGCGTAGGTTGCAACGGCCTTGGCGGCGTCGCTGGCATCCTGATATTTTTCCGGCATGCGCAGCGCACCGGGGAAATACAGTTTGGTGAGGCTCTTGGTTTTAACTGGTGACTCGGCCTGTGAGGTGCCGTAAAGCCGCCAGTCGCGCACCCAGAAAACATCGTCGGTCAGTTCCAGCAGGCCGATGGTTTCGCGGTCGCCAATCAGAATGCCCTGCACGCGCAAGCCCTGCTCCTGTTTGGCGGTGTTGAGCCGCAAGGCCATCTCGGGCGTGGCACCGAATTCGCCGTCGGAGGCAATCAGCAGATCAGCCAGTTGCCAGCCCGATTCCGTAATTTTGTCGAGCGCACGACCGAGCGGGCCGCAGATATCGGTGCCGCCCAGAAAGGTTTGCCCCATGAAGTCCGTAAGCTGTTCCAGCCCCGGCATATCGACACCGATTTCGAGCTCGACAATGTCGTCCGGGCCGCTGAAGGCGAACACATGGCAGCCGCGCTTCTGGCTGTGTGCGGTGCGCACGGCTTCAAGCACGGCGGCCTTGGCCACTGTTTCGGCACCGCCTTGCATGGAGCCGGAGGTATCGACGCACATCACAATCGGCCCCATTTCCATGCGCTGATCCGGCAGCTTGTCCGGGCTGGGACGCCACGCCGGTTTGGGTTCGGGGATCGCATCTTCCATGTCTTCGTCGTCCTCGTAGGACAACAGAATGCGTTCGGCGTGTCGCGCGTGCCAGATCAGGCGCAACCGGGGATGGTTGAGCAGCATCGCCTCGGCCGGCAGCATGCGGGCGACGCGACCGGAACGGCAAATGCCGCGCGTCTCTCCCGGGTAGTCAGGCACCCGCACAATGCGTTTTTGGTCATGATAGGTGACGATCTGCTCCATCACCGGAGCATCGCTGCGACTGGACTCGTCGCGTTCTTCGCTGGCGCGGCTGCGCCCAAGTTGGCGGATCACCCGCGCCAGTTCCGGCAGGTGTTCGACCATGTGACTGATGCGCACCACTTCCTGCCAACCACCGCTGCGCAACAATCCACGCAACATGTCCCAGAGCAGGTTTTTGCTTAAATCACCCATGGCGCCGAAGACGGCGACGAGCGCCTCCATTTCGCCGCAGCGCTCTTTCCAGTCGACGGCGAAACTTTCCAGTGCCAGTTGCCGCGCATCGGCTGCACTGGCACCGCGATCAATGTAATCGACCACATGATCCAGATGAAACAATAACGAGCGCAGCAGTGTGTCGGTCATGTCGGCGTCGTTTTTGCAGAACCCGGGGAGTTCGAGTGCGTCGAGTTGCTGCAACAACTGGCCGGCAAACGCTGCATCCGGCCAGACAAAATCCGTAGGAAATTCACCCGCGATCAGGGCACGGCGCAGTTGCTCCACCTGATCAAGGCGTGGGCGTAACGCACCTTGCGAATGCACCAGGCTCCATAGCCACAGGTTGCGCGGCAACTGGTCGAGTGCCGCAAGCTCAGCTTCCTGACGTTCGCACAGCAGCGCTGCGGTGGCGGTCATGGGGCTGTGTTTTCGCAACCAATGGGTTCGGGCGCGATCCGGTTGTCTTCCGCCAAGCGCGGCAGAACCTCGAATGCGGCACGGGCGGCCAGCGCACGTTGTCGCAAATCTTCGATAACCCTGATCGTCGTCGCCAGATTAGCGTCGGCACGCACCGCAAAACTGGCATCCAGCCACAAACTTTGCTTGCCGTAAGCGGCCAGTGCCGTGCGCTGGGCGTCGACTTCTTCGAGGTAGTCGGCGATGCGCTGCACCAGATCATCGATCTGCCCGACGCGTGCGGCAATATGTGTCGCGCCGTAGCGCCGGCGGCGGGTGTAGTTGAGGCGCACCCCTTGCGTGGCATCCTTGCCATCATTCGCCTGTACATCAAGCGCCGTGCTGAACTTGAGCCGGCCGGCTTCGTCGTAGTCAAGATCGTCGGCCTGCTGTTCGATGTCGGCCTGCGCTTCAAAGGCCACCACCACCTGCGTCAGACGCGGTGGCGCAAACGCCTCGCGCACGCCCAGTCGTGCGGTGAGCCAGTCACCAATATCCACCTGATGCGCCAGATCGCGTGCTGCGCACCAGGTCAGCAACCACAGATCCCAGATCACCACTTCACGGCGGCCTTCGGTGGCGGCGGCGACCTTGAGCAACCACGCCACCTTGACCCAGCGCCGGTCTGACACATACAACTGCTGACCGGCCAGACGCTGACGCAGTTCGCCCAGCAATTCGACCACATCGTCAGCCAGCGTCACCGCCTGCGCGGCGATGCGGATATTTTTTGCATCCGCATTCGTCAAGGCGGCAAAGGGTGGCAAAGGCGCGCCCGCATCAGCATCCAGCAGATGGCGGAAGTTGTCCGCAGCCACCGACCCCACCGGCAGGCGCAACAAAAAACGATCAAAAAATGCCTCGGAAACTTCGTCTTCGGGAATGTCGTTGGTCGCCCCGATCACGCTGATGAGCGGACATTTTTCGCGCCCCGCCCCGTTGTCGAATTCGCGTTCGTTGAGCAAGGTCAGCAACGCATTGAGGATGGCGCTGTTGGCCTTGAACACTTCGTCGATGAAGGCAATTTCAGCCTGCGGCAAAAAACCTTTGGTCTGGCGCTCGTATCGATCCTGTTCCAGCGCGCTGATCGACAGCGGCCCGAAGAGTTCTTCCGGCACCGAAAAGCGCGTCAGCAGGCGTTCAAAATAGCGCGCGTTCTCAAACGCCAGATGCAGGCGGCGCGCCAGTTCGCTCTTGGCTGTGCCCGGCGGCCCCACCAGCAGGGTGTGCTCGCCTGCCAGTGCCGCAAGCATCACGAGACGCACTTCGCGGCGGCGCTCGATCAAACCGTGTTCAAGAGCAGAAAGCAGGTTCTCCAGACGGGAACGCAACGCGTCGCTCTGTTCGATAATGTGGTTTTCCATAGCGCCATGATAAAGAATGCAGGACATTTCGCTCACGATGCAGATCAAGAATTCTGAATATTTTTGTTGATGAACCCCGCACTGGAAACCTTGCTCCGCGTCTTTGGCTATAACGCTTTTCGCGGACCGCAGGCCGAGATTGTTGAGCACGTCAGCGGTGGCGGCGATGCGCTGGTGCTGATGCCCACCGGCGGCGGCAAATCGCTGTGCTACCAGATTCCGGCGCTGCTGCGCCCCGGCGTTGGCGTCGTCGTCTCGCCGCTGATCGCGCTGATGCAAGATCAGGTTGATGCCCTGCTGCAGGCCGGCGTACGCGCTGCCTATCTCAATTCATCGCAGGATTTCGACACTGCGCGGGCGACCGAAAGGCAGCTTCGCACCGGCGAACTCGACCTGATCTATGTCGCCCCGGAGCGACTCTTCACCGAACGCTTCCTGAATCTGCTGGATGATCTCGATAACGCCGGCCAGATTGCGCTATTCGCCATTGATGAAGCGCATTGCGTGTCGCAGTGGGGGCACGATTTTCGCCCCGAATATATCCAGTTGTCGATGCTGCACGAGCGGTTTCCGGCGGTGCCGCGCATTGCGCTGACCGCCACGGCCGATGCGCTGACACGGCAGGAAATCCGCGAGCGGCTGGGTCTGACCGAGGCACGCGTCTTCGTCTCCAGTTTCGACCGACCGAACATTCGCTACACCGTGGTCGAACGTGGCCTGGGAAAGAGCAACCCGCGCGCCCAGTTGAAGGAATTTCTAACCGGTTACAAGGATTGCGCCGGCATTGTGTATTGCCTGTCGCGCAAAAAGGTCGATGAAACCGCCGAGTGGCTGCGGGCGCAGGGCATCAACGCCCTGCCCTACCACGCCGGCCTCGATACGCGCATGCGGCAGGAACACCAGCAGCGTTTTTTGCGCGAAGAAGGCATCGTGATGGTGGCCACCATCGCCTTCGGCATGGGCATCGACAAGCCCGACGTGCGCTTCGTCGTGCATCTCGACCTGCCCAAGAGTCTCGAAGCCTACTATCAGGAAACCGGCCGCGCCGGTCGTGACGGCGAACCTGCCGAAGCCTGGATGACCTATGGCCTCAACG
>CAJAWW010000109.1 GCA_903946745.1 uncultured beta proteobacterium | reverse complement strand
GCAATGGCTGGCTGACCTTCTCCCGCCCTGAGTGGCCGATGTCGGCGCGAAAGAGGTCAAGTGAAATACATACATCATGTGTCACTTAAGGGCACTTATGCAAAGTCGGCGATTATGGAAAGTGGCCAATGCAGGCGGGGCTAAGAGGCAGGTAATCAGGGGATCGGCAAAGGTTCGTGTTGCCGAGTGCTCGACATAATTTCGGCGGTCGTCTGTAGTAGCGGTCCCACTTCAGGAGACCGTTATGAACCACACGATCAAGCATCGAGCCGCGTCAGGCACACGGCAAGCGTCGGCAACGACGGATCACATCGCCAATGAACTGAACCTCTACAACGAACATCTGCGGGAAGTGCGCGGCTTGGCTGCCGGCACCTGCAAGGACTGCACCCGTATCGTGGGGCGTCTGCTGCACCAGAAATTTGCAAAGCGGCCTATTGAAATCGCCAAGCTGCGACCGGACGACGTGCGCAAATTTCTTGCCAGCCAACTTGATGCGCGCCAGACGCCGTCCCACGCATCCCGAATGGCATCGGCACTGCGAAGCTATTTGCGTTACCGCACCACCTTCGGCGACCAAGTCGGTGCAGTACTCTCAGCCATTCAGATTCCGGCGCATTGGAACTTGGCGACATTGCCACGCGCACTTACGCTGGAAGAGTCTGAGCGCGTGCTGAGTTCCTTTCCAGCCGCCTGTCGTTGGCCGAAACGCGGCTACGCCATCGTGCGCTGTGCCTTGGACTTGGGACTGCGTGCCGGTGAGATCGCTCACCTCAAGGTCAATGACATCGACTGGCGCGCCGGCACTGTCACGTTGAAAGGTACCAAGTCGCTACGACAGGACGTTCTGCCGTTGCCCATGGAAACCGGACAAGCCTTGGCTGACTATCTGCAACACGAGCGTCCATTCACCACCCATCCTGCCGTCTTCGTCCGGAAACTCGATGCACAGGATCACGCCATTACGTCGATGGCGGTCCAGAAGGTGCTCAAGCACGCCTGCCAACGGGCGGGTCTGATGAACAGCAGCGGGCATGCACTTCGGCACACCGTGGCCTGTCGTATGGTCGAGAACGGCAGTTCGCTCAAGGAAGTGGCCGACGTGCTGCGCCACCGTTCGCTGAACACGACACTGATCTACGCCAAACTCGACACACCGAAGCTGGCGGCCGTCGCGTTGCCGTGGCCGGGGAGCACATCATGAGCGCACGCGTTGGCTTGCAGAAGCGCATCGACGACTATGTTGCTGAGCGGCGTCGCTTGGGATTCAAGATGCGCTCGCGTCATACGCTTCTGACCAGCTTTGCCAACTATGTCGCTTCGCAGCGCCATCGCGGGCCGTTGACGATCGATCTGATGGTGGGTTGGGCGCGACAGGACAAGTGGCGGAGAGGAACACCCTCTACCTGGGCCGCGCGTCTCGCCCGACTGCGGCATTTCATCCACTATCTGAAACAGTTCGAGCCGGATACTGAAGTCCCCGATGAACTGACCTTCGGTCCGCAGGCAGGCCGCGTGGCTCCGCACATTTACCATGAAGCGGAAATAATGGAATTGCTGGCCGCTGCCCGCAAGCTTGGGCCACGGGGTAGCGTACGCCCAGACACCTACGCGACGTTATTCGGTCTGATGGCATCCACCGGGTTGCGTGTTTCGGAGGCCATTCATCTGCGCGATGCCGATGTTGACCTCACTCGCGGGATGCTGACCGTGCGGCAGACCAAGTTTGCCAAGTCGCGCCAGTTGCCATTGCACCCCAGCACCGTCGCCGCTTTGGCGCGTTACCGGCGCCTGCGTGCCAGGCATGCTTCGACTACGCAGGAATCGCCGTTTCTCATCGGTGGCCGAGGCTTGGGGCAGCCGATTGGCGCTCGCCAAACGCATCGTGTCTTCAACGCACTGCGTGACAGTTTGGGTTGGGTGAATCGTGGGGCGCATGACGCACCACGCCTTCATGACTTACGGCACACCTTTGCCGTCAGGCGTTTGATGCTCTGGCATGCCGAGGGCACCGATATTGAGCAGATGATGCTGGCCTTGTCGACCTATCTTGGGCACGCCAAGATCGTCCACACCTATTGGTATCTCACGGCGGTTCCGGAGTTGATGGCGCTGGCCGGTGGCAAGTTTGATCGCTTCGCCAATCGTGAGGGAGACGGCGATGCGTAAGTCCAAACAGCCGCCGTCATTCGCCGCACTGGTGCAAGCGTATTTCGCCGAGTACCTGACTCAGCAGCGGGCGCTCAGCCCACAGACCATTACGGCCTACCGTGATGCCTTCATGTTGTTTCTCGCCTTTGCAGAATCTCGTCTGGGTCGGTCGCCAACAGCCATGAAGATGGCGGACGTGACGCCCGACCTGCTCATCGCCTTCCTCGATCATCTGGAACGTCAGCGACACAACACGGTGCGTAGTCGCAATGCGCGACTGGCCGCGTTGCGGTCGTTCTTGAAATTCGCGGCCCATCGGGATGTTTCGTCATTGCAGGTGATTGAGCGCGCGCTGGGCGTTCCCGTGAAACGCTTTGAGCGACCGATGTTTGGCTACCTATCTCGTGACGAGATGCTGGCCGTGATTGGCTCGCCCAATGGAGCGTGGTTGAGTCAGCGTGATCACCTTCTGCTTCTGCTGTTGTACAACACAGGTGCGCGGGTATCGGAGATGATCGGCGTCAAGGTCGGCGATGTCGTACTCGACGACAGTGCGGCGTGTGTGCATCTGCATGGGAAGGGACGCAAGCAGCGCAGTGTTCCGCTCTGGCAGACAACGGTGAAGGCGGTGCGGGCTTGGTTACGGTTGAATTCACAGTTCGATACGGCATCACCATTACTGCCAAACCGTAACGGCCATGTGATGACGCGTGCCAACGTTGCCCTGCGATTGACCTTGGCCGTTCAGGCCGCCGCTCCGGCCCACCCGAGCTTGGCGAAGCGGCATATATCTCCGCACGTGATCCGACATACGACGGCTATGCATTTGTTGCAGTCCGGCGTCGACATCAGCGTCATCGCACTTTGGCTTGGCCATGAAAGTCCCATGACCACCCATCAGTACGTCGAGGCAAACTTGGCCATGAAGGAGCGTGCATTGGCCAGACTCCACGAACCTGCGGCCAAGATCCAGCGCTATACGGCACCTGACTCGCTGCTCGCCTTCTTGAGAAAGCTTTGATTATGTGAAGCGCAAAATCGGTACCAGCCGCTCACCAACGGCGGTTGGCACCCACTCAAACCGGCTACTTTCCATAATCAACGACTTTGCATAAGCTCCCATTGCAGCCATTCAGTCAGAACCTAACCTGGACAGCGGCCATTGAGTGCCGGTGCGCTTCTGGCGTCGACGATCATGCGCCCCCACAAAACAAAATCTTCCCGATTATTTGCGCGCCAATCCTGTTCCGTCCTCAAGGGGAAGATGTCAGCGGTATTCCGCCCGAATGCTTGAAGTAAGAGTACCCTGCACAAACTGACGCGATAAGGTTTGCGGAACCTCAATCCGCTGTGCTCCCCATTTAGCGTTCTCGCCTAACCGGGACTGATCGTTGTCTTTGAAGGCGCTCGCCTTACTAGGAATCTTGCTTTGCATCATTCCGGGTATGCGCTGTCCGCCAAGAGCAAGTTTGCCGGCGTCGTCAAGTAATCGCTGTGGGAATCGATAACCAGATAAAAGAGGGCGGATGATGAACACACCACGTCGGTTGCTGATTCTCGTATTCACATGCCTTGTCGCGTCGGCAATCACCTACGCCCAATCTCCGCGAGAGCAACTAAACCAGATGGTGCAGCAGTTGCAGCAGACGCCGAACGACAACGCGTTGCGCGAGAAAATTATCAAGCTGGCGCTGACGGTGAAACCATCGCCTGCGTTGCCGTCCGAGGCTGAGCGCCGGATGACACGCGGTGGTGTGGCCTTCAAAGGTGCCACATCGGTCGCGGACTATCGAGTCGCGGCGAAGGAGTTTGAACAAGCGACGCTGGCCGCGCCTTGGTACGGCGAGGCGTATTTCAATCTAGGCGTAGCGCAGGACAAGGCGGAGGACTACGACGCGGCGCTACGCAGCCTCCAGCTTGCCACGCTCGCCTCCCCCGGCAGCAAGGATGCCGAGAAACTCTCCTACGCTGTCGAGTTCCGCAAGGAGTCAAATTCGCCTGAAGCACGCGCTATGAAGCAGAAGACCAGGGACGAGGATCTGCTGAAGAGCCTCGAAGGGGTCGTATTCTCTTACTCCCATCCGGACCTTGAGGTGCGGTATCGGATTTCGCACGGCCGGGCAGTGAGATCGGACCGTAGGCTCGCGCCCGGTGGGTCCCTGTGCGGGGATGGGGGCCGAAGGTCAGGTCCGATAGGCGAGCAAACGACGTGCCTCGAGCCGTGGAACACGGTTCCACTCGTGGGACGTCGCGGAGAAAATTTTGTCTACCGGATCGAGATTGCTGAGGACGGGCAGACGCTCAGGATGGAGTCGCCCGGTGGTAGGAATAGTGCCCAATACGACTACCTCTTCAAACGCCAATGAGCTGGGGCGTCTACTTGGAACATTAGCAAACCCGTGGATCCCGATGTGTTGGACGCAGCAGTGCTGTTCTGGCTGCAGAAGGCGGCGGATCGTGGCGATTAGATGAGTGCGATCCAGGAGCAGCCCCGATGACCGCAATGAGATCAGGAACCGGACGCAGGGATTCCATTCGTCATGAGACGGGTCTGGGCACGATGCACTCGTAGGGCTGTGAAACCTGAAGGACCGCAATCAGTCTGAAGCAGCCATGGTCGCCACAGGGCAAGTTCCAACCAATTGGAGTTGCATTGAGGTTGCATTCGAGAGATCGCCTCCAACTTCGGCAGTGAGTCGGACTGGACTTCGAAATCCCTGTTATCCAGCCTCAGAATGCAAATGGTGGCAAAAACAACCGCGCCGTCGCTTCAAGGTTCGAGGGGAAATAAAAGTGCAT
>CAJAWW010000108.1 GCA_903946745.1 uncultured beta proteobacterium | reverse complement strand
GTGGCAACCGAGGCTTGTGTTGCAGTGGTGGCAGGCTTGTTCTTCGCGTTATCGTCCAGCTCGCGCAGAAACTTGTTCATGTCGTCTTTTTCTGCGGCCGACCATTTTGGTGCGGGTGGGGCAGGGGATGGTGTAGGTAGCGTAGAGGGGACAGGTGGAATAGTCGGCGAGGGTGACGCTTTGGCATCGGGACGCGCCGGCTTGGTGATCGCGGGTGGTGGAGGCGGCGCTGGTGGCGCGTCTTGCGGCACAGCTTTCAGCGTTGGCCGGGCGAGCGTGGCCTCAATCCGCGTGGCGGCAGGCCGTTTGGGCGGCGGCGGTGGTTTGGGTGCAAACTCCGGCGCAAACAAGATGGCGACGTGCAGAATCAGCGAGGCTGCAAGCGCCAGATAAAACGGTTGCTGCGCAGGGCGATGCGCGGGGTTGTAAAGTGAGGACACCTGCTTATGTTATCCGGCTAGTTCCGGGGATGATGGGTTGCGCTCAGGTTGGTGTGGCAAAGCTGAAGGCATCGGCGAAGAATTCTTCTGCCGGCAAGCCCTGTGCGATGAAATCGGCACGCGCTGCATCGATCATCGCCGGCGCACCGCAGACATAGACCTGAAAGCCGGACAGATCGGCGTGGTCCTCCAGTACTGCGCGATGCACCAATCCACTGCGACCATTCCATACTTCATCAGACAGCACCGGCACATAACGAATGTGATCGTGTGCCGCTGCCCAGCTAGCGGTTAGCGCATCGAGATACAGCCCGGCACGATTGCGCGCACCGCGATAAATGGTCAGTGGCCGCGTGATGTGGGTGTGAAGCGCATGTTCGACCATGCTCTTGATGGGTGCAAAGCCAGTACCGCCGGCGACGAAGATGATCGGCTTGGTCGATTCCTCGCGCAGAAAGAAGGTGCCATACGGCCCCTGAAAACGCAGGATTTCCTTTTCCTTCATGGTGCCGAACACATGGCCGGTGAATTCGCCGCCTTCGATCAGGCGGATATGCAATTGCAGGCAGGCATCGTCGTGCGGTGCATTGGCGAGCGAAAAGGCGCGGCGCTTGCCGCCTTTCAGCAGCAGTTCTACATATTGTCCGGCAAGAAATTGCAGCCGTTCGGTGGCGGGCAGCTTCAGCGACATGACGATCACATCATCCGCCACGCGCTCAAGTTGCTGCACCCGGCAGGGCAAAATTTTCACCGGAATATCTTTGGCCGTACCGACTTCACGGCATTCCAGCACCACATCAGAAAGTGGCTTGGCGCAGCAGAACAGCGCCAGCCCGCCGGAACGGTCGGCGGTCGGCAGCGCATCGGCCTGTGCCGCACCGTGATCGACCAGACCATCAAGCACTTTGCCCTTGCAGGCACCGCACGCGCCGTTGCGGCAACCATAAGGCAAGGTGAAGCCGGCATTCAGCGCGGCTTGCAGCAGCGAATCGCTGCCGTCGGTGGTGAAGCTATGGCCGCTAGGCTGGAGGGTGACGCGGTAGGGTTTGACAGGTGCCATGCAATAATCCTTAAAACCTCAGTTTAACCACGGGGAACACGGGGCGCACGGGGGAAAACAAAGCTAACGATAGGCAATGCGACAACCCATCAGGTGAGCAAGTCGCACGCTGCAATGCATTGAATTTCCCCGTGCTCCCCGTGTTCCCCGTGGTTAATTGCCTTTTAGGATATTTCTTCAATGCGAAGATTGTTGATAATCGGTTGCGGCGATGTGTTGCGCCGCGCTTTGCCACAACTGCTGCGTCACTGGCAGGTGCTGGCGCTGGTGCGACACCGCGACCCGCAGCTGACCCTGCTTGGCGTGCGTCAGATTGTGGGCGATCTTGATCAGAAGCACAGCCTGCAACGACTCGCCGGTATTGCGGATGCCGTGATTCACAGTGCGCCGCCACCGTCATCGGGTGTGGGCGACCCACGCACCAAGCGCTTGATTGCGGCCTTGCGCAGCGCAAAAAGTGTAGCACGCCATCTGGTCTATATCAGCACCAGCGGGGTGTATGGCGACTGTGCTGGGGTGGCGGTGCGCGAGACGCGCGTGCCGGCGGCAACCACTGCGCGCGGTCAGCGCCGCGTCGATGCCGAGCGTCAATTGCGGCGCTTTGGCCGACACAGTGGCTGTTGCGTCAGCATTTTGCGTGCGCCTGGTATTTACGCCGCCGACCGGCTGCCGCTGGAGCGTTTGCAGCGCGGCTTGCCATTGATTGATGCCAATGAGGACAGCCACACCAACCATATTCATGCCGACGATCTTGGCCGTGCCTGTAGCGCCGCGCTGCGTCGCGCGCGGCCGGGGCGTGCCTATAACATCAACGACGATTCGGCCTTGCCGATGGGCGAATGGTTCGATAAGCTGGCCGATGCGTTTGCCCTGCCACGCGCACCGCGTTTGCCGCGTGAAGCCGTGCGCCGTGCCGTGCCGGCCATGCAGTGGTCGTTCATGAGCGAATCGCGGCGGCTTGACAACACGCGCATGAAGCGCGAACTCGGGTTGCAG
>CAJAWW010000107.1 GCA_903946745.1 uncultured beta proteobacterium | reverse complement strand
TTTCGTTGAGACTGTTTTCATGCGGAAACAGCCCTTCCTCCAGCCCGCAAATGAAGACGACGTTGAACTCTAATCCTTTGGCCGAATGTACGGTCATCAGCTGTAACGCGTCATCCCCCTCGCCAGCCTGATGTTCACCGGCTTCCAGCGAGGCATGCGAAAGGAATGCGGCCAGATCGGCACCGAGCTCACCCGTGGCATCGTCGCCCGGCACGCCTTCTTCGGCCACAAAACCGGCGGCGGCGTTGATGAGTTCGTCGAGGTTTTCCAACCGCTCTTGGCCTTCCTTTTCGTTCTGGTAATGCGTGCGCAAGCCGGAAAGTTCGACCACATGATCGACCAGTTCCGGCAAGGGCAGATGTGCCGCGTCACGCAGGCGAACCAGCAGGGCAGCAAAAGCCGCCAGCTTCACGCCACCGGCGCCGGCCACATCACGGATCGCTGCGTGCAGGCTGCACCCGTGCGTGCGTGCGGCATCCTGTAAGGCTTCAACACTGCGCGCACCGATGCCACGCGCCGGAAAATTCACCACGCGGGTGAAGGCACCATCGTCGTCCGCATTGGCGATCAGCCGCAGATAGGCCAGCGCGTGTTTGATTTCCTGACGCTCGAAAAAGCGCAGGCCACCATAGACACGATAGGGCAGACCGGCGTTGAACAGCGCATGTTCCAGCGCCCGGGACTGGGCATTACTGCGATAGAGCAGCGCGATTTCCGCACGCGCATGGCCCTCGTTGGTCAGCGCCTTGACTTCCTCGACGATGAAACGTGCCTCATCGCCTTCCGAATACGATTCACACACGCGAATCGGCTCGCCAGCACCGGCTTCGGTCCATAAATTTTTGCCCAGCCGCGACGGGTTATTGCGGATGAGGGCATTGGCGGCATCGAGAATGTTGCCGTGCGAACGGTAGTTCTGCTCGAGACGAATGAGATTATCGACATGGAATTCACGTTCGAAATCGCGCATGTTGCCGATGTCGGCACCGCGAAAGGCGTAGATCGATTGATCGTCGTCGCCAACACAGAACAGAAAAGCCCCACCGCCGGCCAGCAACTTCAGCCAACGATACTGTAATTTATTGGTGTCTTGAAACTCATCCACCAGAATATGCCGAAAGCGTTCCTGATAATGCCGCCGCAAGGGTTCGTTGCGTTGTAGCAGTTCATACGACCGCAACAGCAGTTCGGCGAAATCCACCACGCCTTCGCGCTGGCATTGCGTTTCATAGGCGGCGTAGAGTTCGACTCTTTTGCGCGCCCAGTCGTCTTCGGCCGCAACTGCCGCCGCGCGCAAGCCCTGTTCTTTTTGTGCATTAATGAAGTGACACAGCTCGCGTGGCGGGTATTTCTCATCATCCACGTTCAGCCCCTTCAGCAGGCGTTTCACCGCCGCCTGCTGATCGCCTGAATCCAGAATTTGAAACAGCGAGGGCAAGCCGGCATCACGATAATGGGCACGCAACAGCCGATTGCACAGGCCATGAAAGGTGCCGATCCACATACTGCGCACATTAATCGGCAGCATGGCCGACAAACGCGTCTGCATTTCCTTCGCGGCCTTGTTGGTAAAAGTCACCGCCAGAATGCCCGGCGGGGAAATCTGTCCGGTTGAAATTAGCCAGGCGATCCGCGTAGTGAGTACTCGCGTCTTGCCAGATCCTGCACCCGCAAGGATCATGGCATGAACGGGCGGCAGCGTGACGGCGGCGAGTTGCGGTTCGTTGAGCTTGTCGAGAAGGGGATTCATGACCGGCCGGGGTCTCCGGGCGAGGTTGGCCAGCAATTATAGGGGTGCCGTTGTGCTTTTCAGACACTCCACACGCTAACCCACGGGCTCTTCTATCGGGAACCCTACAGAAAGAGTAAGCACCCGCTCATAACATCATGCCGGAAATAAATTGTTGCAACGCCGCATTATTGAGTTGAACTTTATGACTAAGCCCATAACTAATAGCTAGAATATAACTTGTTGCAACGCACCAATTGCACCACCGCAAGCCCCTCGGCTCACAAGGTCGAGACGGCCCACTCACTCAGGAGAACATGATGGACACCAAACTCAAAAGCCCGAAACTGCTGCCATGGCTGGCAAAGAAGGCCGGCATTACCGAACAACGCGCCACGCTGCTGTGGCACGACGCCGCAGACTGGGCAGAGGCACGCAGCAAGAACGGGTCTTCAGCGTATTACAAGCTGGCCGTCGACCGGTTCATGGAGCTCGTCGCCGCTGAGTCGTTGCGCGAAGATGCCGCCTCGTTTGGCTGGCGACCCTGGGCGCGCGCCCAAGCCAGACTATGGGCCGCATCCATGCATGTGGTTCATCAGGGCTCGGCGCTGATTACGCGTAGCTGGCAGCGCGTGCAACCCAGCCACTGAGGCCGGCCACGCAGCAGAAGTTTCACCGCGTAACGCGCGCCGACACGCCGGCGAGCGTTTTCAGACGCACCGCTGCGGCACGCGCTTCCGCCTCGCTGGAGAATCCGGTCAGCGCCACTTCGTAATGCCAGCCCTTGCCGGCATCAAGCTCGTCCATGGCATGGGGGCGCACGCGCACGGCAAACCCCGCCTCACGAATCTGGTCATAGAGTTCGAGCGCCTCTTCGCTGCTGGGCAACACACCCGCCACCGCACGCCATAGACCACGGCCACGTGCAGCACCATCGCCCGGCTCGATCTCGGTCTGGCGAACCAGCGTCTTGCGCAACTCGGGATCCAGCACTTTGATCTCGCCGGCCTCGCCGCGTGGTGCTTCAAAATACGTCATCGCCTGCGCAAGTTCGGTGCTTGTACCGGATCGCGCAATTTCGATGCGGCCTTCCAGCAAGGCGATCAATTCACTGTTCGCGTCGGCGCGCCCCCAGATATCGGTGCCACGAATGCCGATGGTGGCGGTTGACACGCGAATCGTCAGATCATGCTGCTTGACCCTTTTGATCGTGTTGGTGGTGAACCGAAAGGCACCCACCGCCAGATCGAGTGCGCCACGAAAATGTTTTTTCGGCTGGGTGCTGCGCGAATAGAGCGTAAAGCGTGCCGATTCGCCCAGTTTGACGCGGCTGCCCTCCGCCAGCATCAGGTAGGCGCGTGCGCCTTCGCCGGTGCGCAAGACATCGCCATTGCGCAATTCCGTGCCCGGCACCAATGCCGTGGTATAGCCCTGACGATCCAGCCACGCCGGTGCTTGCACCGCTTCGACAGTTGCCGGCGACGACAACACGGCTGCCATGGCAGAGCCCGCAGCGAATACCGAAAGCGCAGCCATTAACCCGTGCAAAACCCGTAGAACCCGCATGACAATCCTTTCAATAAGCGTCGGCGGTTATAATTCCGCCCCTTGTCTTTGCTCTGACGCACCGCCCCGGCCATGCAGGAAAAATACAGTCCGACCGAAATCGAACAGGCCGCACAGGCCGCGTGGAACGCCGCGAAAACCTTTCGCAGCAGCGAAGGCACCGACACCCAAAAACCCAAATATTACTGCCTGTCGATGTTCCCCTACCCGTCGGGCAAGTTGCACATGGGGCACGTGCGCAACTATACCATCGGCGATGTATTGAGCCGCACCCACCGCATGCGTGGCTACAACGTGATGCAGCCGATGGGCTGGGACGCCTTCGGCCTGCCGGCGGAGAACGCCGCGATCCAGAACAAAGTGCCGCCCGCCCAGTGGACTTACGACAACATCGCTTACATGAAAACGCAGTTGCAGTCGCTGGGTTTCGCGCTGGACTGGGACCGTGAGCTGGCCACCTGCAAGCCTGACTACTACAAGTGGAACCAGTGGCTATTCCTGCGCATGCTGGAAAAAGGCATCGCCTACAAGAAGACGCAAGTAGTGAACTGGGATCCGGTCGACCAGACCGTGCTAGCCAACGAACAGGTGATCGACGGTTGCGGTTGGCGCACCGGCGCAGTGGTCGAAAAACGCGAAATCCCCGGCTACTATTTCGGCATTACGCAATATGCTGAAGAGTTGCTGAGCGCACTGGACACCCTGCCCGGCTGGCCTGAGCGGGTGAAGACCATGCAGGCCAACTGGATCGGCAAGAGCACCGGCGTGCGCTTTGCTTTTCCCTACGATCTATCTGCCGCAGGCAGCACGAACCTCCCCTCACCCCTTGCGGGAGAGGGGGCGGGGGGAGAGGGGGCGTCCGGCCAGCTGTGGGTGTTCACCACCCGTGCCGACACCCTCATGGGCGTGACTTTTTGCGCCGTTGCCGCCGAGCATCCGCTGGCCACACGCGCGGCGCAGAACAACCCCGCGCTGGCCGCCTTCATCGACGAATGCAAACATGGCTCGGTGATGGAAGCCGACATGGCGACCATGGAAAAGAAGGGCTTGCCGACCGGCATTTTCGTCAGCCACCCGCTTACCGGCGCTCAGGTCGAAGTCTGGGTGGGCAACTATGTGCTGATGAGCTACGGCGACGGCGCGGTGATGGGCGTGCCGGCGCACGACGAGCGCGACTTTGCCTTCGCCAAAAAATACGGCATCCCGATCCGCCAGGTTATCGGCGTCGCCGGGCAAACGTTCTCGACCGACAGTTGGGCGGAGTGGTACGCCGACAAACAGCGCGGCACTTGCGTGAATTCCGGCAAGTACGATGGCTTGAACCACGAAGCGGCCGTCGAGGCGATTGCCAGCGACCTTGCTGCACTAGGGCTTGGGGAAAAGAAAGTGCAGTTCCGCCTGCGCGACTGGGGCGTTTCACGCCAGCGCTACTGGGGCTGCCCGATCCCGATCATCCACTGCGACCGTTGCGGTTCGGTGCCCGTGCCCGACGACCAGCTGCCGGTCGTACTGCCCGAAGACTGCGTGCCGGATGGTTCCGGCAACCCGCTCAACAAGCGCGAAGACTTCCTGCACTGCGCCTGCCCCCAGTGTGGGAAAAGCGCCCGGCGCGAAACCGACACCATGGATACCTTTGTCGATTCGTCCTGGTACTACGCCCGCTACTGCGCACCGGACAACGTCACGGCGATGGTGGACGAGCGCACCAATTACTGGATGCCGGTCGACCAGTACATCGGTGGCATCGAGCATGCCATTCTGCATCTGCTGTATTCGCGTTTCTGGACCAAGGTGATGCGCGACCTGGGCTTGGTGAATTACGATGAGCCCTTTGCCAACCTGCTAACGCAGGGCATGGTGCTGAACCACATCTTCTCGCGCCGCACCGACAAAGGCGGCATCGAATACTTCGCCCCGGAAGAAATCGAGCTGGTGCGCAATGAAGGTGGCCATGTCACAGGTGCCACCAGCCTCGCCGACGGGCAACCGGTCGACTACGGCGGCATTGGCACCATGTCGAAATCCAAGCGCAACGGCGTCGACCCGCAGGGTTTGATCGAGCAATACGGTGCCGACACCGCACGCTTTTTCATGATGTTCGCAGCGCCCCCCGAGCAAACGCTGGAATGGTCAGATTCCGGTGTCGAAGGTGCTTACCGCTTCATGAAACGGGTATGGGCATTCGGCGTGCAGATCGGTAAGGGCGGCGCATCGATGGCGCCCACAGCGCTACGACGCGAGATCCACCTGCTGCTCAAACAGGCCAACTATGACCTGGGCAAGCTGCAGTTCAACACCGTCGCCTCGGCCTGCATGAAGATGCTCAACGCGCTCGAAAAGGCACCCGCCGACCCCCACGCCAGAGAAGGTTTCGGCATCCTGCTGCGCATCCTGTCTCCCATTGCGCCGCACATCAGCCACACGCTATGGCGCGAACTAGCGTATGGCGCGGACATTCTCGACGCCGCATGGCCAGAACCACTGGCCGCCGCGCTGGAACAGGACGAACAGGAACTGGTACTGCAAATCAACGGCAAGCATCGCGGCAGTCTGCGGGTAAAAGTCGACGCTCAACACACGGCAATCGAAGCCGCGGCGCTGGGCACGGAGGCCGCGCAGAAGTTCATGGAAGGCAAGGCGGCCAAAAAAATCATTGTCGTGCCCGGTCGTCTGGTCAATATCGTGGTCTGAGAATTAAGGATAGGGAGGCATCATGCAACGTGCGTCGCCGGCAAGACTGCTTTTCGTCGTAGTGCTCACCACGCTCACCACGCTGCTGTCGGCGTGCGGCTTTCAGTTGCGGGGATCATCGATGCCGCTGAAAATGTCGACCATCGCGCTGTCGTTAAGTCCGCAGTCCGAACTCTATGGTTTGTTACGACAGAAAATTGACGCCAGCGGCACAACCCGGGTGGTCGCCGAAGCCAAGAATGCCGAAGCCGTATTCACGGTGCTGGGTGACAGCAACGGCAAATCGATTCAATCACTGAGTGCTGCCGGGCGTGCGCGCGAATACCAGTTGACGCGCACCTTCAGCTTCAAAGTGGAATCCCCGACCGGTGGCGTCTATATCGCACCCAGCATCATCACCGTTCAACGCAGCATGAACTTCAGCGACGATCAGGTGCTGGCCAAGGAGGCCGAAGAAACGCTGCTCGCCCGCGATATGCAGGACGATCTGGTGCGCCAGATCATGCGCCGGCTTGGCGCTGCCAAACTGAAACCCGGTTCAGACACCGAGGCAGCAGAAAAGTAAGCCATGCTGCTGCGCCCCGAGCAGCTTGCCGCGCATCTCGACAAGCCCAACAACTCTCTCAACGCTCTCAACCCACTCTACCTGCTGCACGGCAACGAACCCTTGCTGGTAATCGAAGCCGGTGACGCGATCCGCGCTGCGGCAAAACGTCATGGTTTCGAAGAACGCGAGGTCATCGTTGCCGGCACCGGTTTCAAGTGGGACGAGTTATTCATGTGCGCGGGCAACCTGTCGCTGTTTGGTGGTTCAAAACTGATCGACTTGCGCATCCCTTCCGGCAAACCGGGACGTGAGGGCAGTGATGCCTTGCAAAAATACATCAAGACATTGGGGCCGGGCGTGGTCACGCTGATTACCCTGCCGGAACTCGACTGGCAAACCAAAAAAGCGGCCTGGGTCACCGCACTCAGCAATGCCGGGGTCGCCATCGAATGCAATGCGCCGCCGCTGCCGCGCCTGCCACAGTGGATTGCCGAGCGCATGCAGCGCAACCGCCAGAGTGCGCCGCGCGAGGCGTTGGAATTCATCGCCGCACACGTTGAAGGCAACCTGCTCGCCGCGCATCAGGAAATCGAAAAACTCGCGCTGATCTACCCGGTGGGTGAAATCTCGCTGCCGCAGATCGCCGCCGCCGTGCTCAACGTGGCGCGCTATGACATAAACGATCTGCGCGACGCCCTCAAAAGCCGCGACACCGTGCGCGCCGCACGCACGCTCGAAGGGCTGAAAGGTGAAGACGCCGCGCCACCGCTGATTTTATGGGCCATCGCCACCGAAGCCCGCAACCTGACCGCCAGCGCCCGGATTTCCGCCCTCTTGCACGCCGCCAAAATTGATCGCATGATTAAAGGATTGGCACGCGGCGACATCTGGGACGAGTTTCTACAGTTAGCGCTGCGTTTGACGCGGGGCAAAACCGTTTAACCACAGAGGGCACGGAGAGCGCAGAGGGAAATCCTCGCTTTGCTTTTCTCTGTGCCCTCTGTGTTCTCCGTGTTCTCTGTGGTAAAAGAGGTTTTATGAACATTAAAGACACGATGCTGCAAGTCGGCCAAGCTGCGCGGGGTGCCTCGCGTGAGGTGGCGCGCGCGTCCACAGGTGCCAAGAATGCAGCACTGCTGGCGATGGCGCAAGCGATTCGCGCCCAGAAAAATACCCTGCTCGCCGCCAATGCCGCCGATGTGGCCGCAGCAAAAGTCGACGGCCTGGATACGGCAATGATCGACCGCCTCACGCTCACCGAAAAGGGCATCGAGGCCATGGCGCAAGGGTTGGAACAAGTCGCCGCGCTGCCTGACCCCGTGGGTGAAATTACTGACCTGAAACGTCGTCCCTCCGGCATTCAGGTTGGCAAAATGCGCGTGCCGCTGGGTGTGGTCGGCATCATTTATGAAGCCCGCCCGAACGTCACGGCGGATGCGGCGGCGCTGTGTCTCAAATCCGGCAACGCCGCCATTTTGCGTGGCGGCAAAGAAGCGATTCGCAGCAATCAGGCCATCGCCGCCTGCGTGCGCGCCGGGCTGGCTGCCGCCGGCCTGCCCGAAACCGCCGTGCAGGTGATCGAAACCACCGATCGCGAAGCCGTCAGCCACCTTGTGGCCATGCCGGAATACGTCGACGTTATCGTCCCGCGCGGTGGCAAAGGGCTGATCGAGCGCATTGCAAAAGAGGCTCGCGTGCCGGTCATCAAGCATCTGGACGGCAACTGCCATGTGTATATCGATGCTGACGCCGACCCCGCCAAGGCGCTGGCGATCGTCGAGAATGCCAAGACACAACGGCTCGGCACCTGCAACACCGCCGAATCGCTGCTGATCGCACGCAGCGTCACCGCCGTGCAGTTGCCGGCCATCGCCGCCATGCTGCAGGCCAAAGGCGTCGAGATTCGCGGCTGTGCCGAAACCTGCGCGCTGGTGCCGCAGGCCACACCGGCGACCGAGGAAGACTACGCCACCGAGTTCCTCGCCGCGATCATTTCCTGCAAGGTGGTGGCCGACATTGATGAAGCCATCGCCCACATCACCCGCTATTCGTCTGCCCACACCGAGGCCATCATCACCGAAAACTACACCACGGCGCTGCGCTT
>CAJAWW010000106.1 GCA_903946745.1 uncultured beta proteobacterium | reverse complement strand
GCTGAAAAACGACCCCAACCCGGCCATACAGCGCTTGCTCGGCGGCGGCGAAAATATCGGCAAAAGCCTCGGCCTGAATGCCGAGTGGTCGGCCAATGCGCTCAAGGCAGTGGGCAACTACGGCGAAATATTCCAGCGCAACGTCGGCACCGGCTCGGCACTCAACCTGCCGCGCGGACTCAACGCGCAATGGAACAAGGGCGGCCTCATGTACGCCCCGCCGATCCGTTGAGCAAAGCGCGCAGCCCCGCCGCTGCACTGGCGGTGCAATGCGGCATCGTCGCTATCCTATTGGTACTGCTGTGGCTGCTGTTCGGCGTCACCACCACCAACCTGCATGAACGCGGCATCCAGAGCGGTTTCGATTTCCTGCTGCAACCGGCCGGATTCGGCATTGGTGAAGGCGTCTTCGCCTTCGATTCGGGCGATGCCTACTGGCGCGCCTTCGCTGCCGGGCTGGCAAACTCGCTGCGCGTCGCCATACCGGGCATCGCGCTGGCGACCTTGATCGGCACCCTGATTGGCATTGGTCGCCTGTCGGCCAATTTACTGCTGCGAGGATTGTGCGCCGCCTACGTTGAAACTTTCCGCAACATCCCGCTGCTGCTGCAACTGCTGGTCTGGTATTTTTTGCTTACCGATTTGCTGCCGGAACCCCTGGCGGCATGGCAACCGCTGCCGCACACCTACCTTGGCAAAAACGGTCTGGCGATCCCGTGGCTGGAACTCCCGGATTTCACCATCAACTGGCCGATGCCAACTGAATTCGGCTTCAGCGGCGGTGCCATGCTGACACCAGAATATCTGGCGCTGCTGCTCGGCCTGTGTTGCTACACGGCGGCCTATATCGCCGAAACCGTGCGCTCCGGCATCCAGTCGATCTCTGCGGGGCAGGTTCTGGCGGCCAGCGCATTGGGCTTGTCGTCGCGGCAAACGCTGTGGCTGATCCAGATCCCGCAGTCGGTACCGCTGGTTGCGCCGCCGCTGACCAACCAGTACCTCAACCTGATTAAGAATTCCTCGCTGGCCGTCGCCATCGGCTACCCCGATCTGGTGTCGATCAGCAACACCACGATCAACCAAACCGGGCGCGCGCTCGAGTGCCTGACGATACTGGTAGCCATATATCTGCTGCTGTCGCTCGCTACTTCGGCACTGATCCGCCGGCTCGGCAAACCATGAAAACCGCGCCCCCCTCACCACTGAAATGGCTGCGCCGGAATTTCTTTGCCGACCTACCGAGCACCCTCACGTCACTGGTGCTCGGCAGCGTTGTGTTGGTGCTGCTCGCACACGCATTCGAATGGGCGGTACTGCGCGCTGTATTTCGTCCTGACATTGAACTCTGTCGCGCGCTCGACCACGGTGGGGCTTGCTGGGGCGTGATCGCCGAAAAATATCGCATCATCCTGTTTGGTCGCTACCCGTACGAAGCACAATGGCGGCCGCTACTCGCCACGCTGCTGCTCTTGTCGCTACTGGGTCTCAGTAGTCTGCCCACGTGCTGGAAACGCTGGCTACCACCGCTCTGGCTGGTCGGACTAACGGCCATTCTCGCCTTGATGAAAGGCGGTATGGGCGGACTGGAAACGGTCGACACCGACCTCTGGGGCGGCCTGCCGCTCACCCTGTTGCTCACCATCGCCGGCATTGGTGGTGCCTTTCCGCTGGCCGTACTGATCGCGTTGGGTCGCCACTCATCGATGCGTGTGATACGCACGCTACTCGCCTGGTATGTAGAGCTGGTGCGCGGCATGCCGCTCATTCCGGTGCTCTTTCTCGCCTCGTTCCTGTTTCCGCTGCTGCTGCCCAAGGGCATCACCTTCGACGTGCTGGTGCGCGTGCTGGTCGCCATCATGCTGTTTGCGGCGGCTTATCTTTCAGAAGCCATCCGCGGCGGCATCGAATCCATCCCCGCCGGGCAGCAAGAGGCCGGGCTGGCGCTCGGCCTGACATCGTGGCAGGCGCTACGCCTGATCGTGCTGCCGCAGGCGCTGCGCGCCGTGGTGCCGTCGGTGATGAACAGCGCCATCGGTCTGTTCAAGGAAACCTCGCTGGTCACGGTGATTGGTCTGTTCGACCTCACCGGCGCACTCTCCTTGGCCTTGGCCGGCGACGCCCAGTGGCGGCCGTTTCATCTCGAAGGCTATCTGTTCATCGGCGCACTCTACTGGGTCGGGTGCTTCGGGCTGTCGCGCTACAGCCTGTGGATCGAACGCAGGTTACGCACCCCCGCGTAAAATTGACGGCATGACGCTCTGGCACCCGCACATCATCGGCCGCATCGATGATCTTCCCCTGTACGACTGGCTCACCGCCCAAGGCTCGCTCTCCGAGCATATCCGGCGTCGCTGCAACAAGGGCTTTCGCGTACAACGGCTATTTCAGGGCCGCAGCCGCGCACTGCCCGACGAACTGGCCTGCCTTGATCTGCCGCAGGGCAGTTTTCCGCTGGTGCGTGAAGTCTTGCTGCTCGATGGCGATATCCCGCTGGTATTTGCCCGCAGCTTGGCCGCCGCTAAATATCTCGATGGCCCATGGCGCGGATTGCGCGGCCTCGGAACCAAACCGCTGGCAACCATGCTGTTCGCCGATCCCGGCATTCAGCGTGCGGACCTCGAATACCACCACCTCACCGCACGCACACCGCTCTATCGCCGCGCCGCAAAAACACTGGATACGCTACCGGACAATCTCTGGGCGCGACGTTCTGTATTCACCCGCAACAGGGCACCTCTGCTAGTCACGGAAGTGTTCCTGCCAGATATTCGAAATTTGGGTTTCCCGATGATCGGGGGGGCAGCGTCTGATTTCTCAGCACGCACCTAATTGACAATTGAGTAAGCGCCCCATGCATTGAGCCGTCAATGCAGCGTTACAGACAAGCGCAAATGATGAAGTCAACCATTCAGAACCCGGCTTCCTTCTGGTGGCACACCGCCAAGATTGTCACCCGCTCGCCATCCAAACGATAGCGCACCACATAAACGCTATCGCCGAAGTCCACCGGCCAGTCGCGAAATGCCTCATCCAACTCATCGACTACACGCCCAACCTGCGGATGCTGCGCCAGGATTTTCACGCCATCGCGGATCGCTTTCACCGCACGCTTAGCGGCAGCGAGATTCTTTTCGGCAAGAAAACGATACAAGCACTGGGCATTGGCCAGCGCCGGTTCAGACCAGAGCAGACGTGGCATCAGGTATGGCTTGCGGGCGGCTCAACGTCGTTGCCGGCTTCCAACTC
>CAJAWW010000105.1 GCA_903946745.1 uncultured beta proteobacterium | reverse complement strand
TGACCGGTCATGGCGGCGCGCATGCCGATTTCGGCGGTTTCCTGGTCGCGCATTTCGCCCAGCAGAATGATGTCCGGGTCTTGCCGCAAGGCGGTGCGCAGCACGCGGCTGAAGGAGAGATCGATCTTTTCATGCACCTGCACCTGATTGAGGCCGGGCAGGCGGTATTCGACCGGGTCTTCAACGGTGATGATCTTTTTTTCCGGCGTGTTGAGCTCGTTCAGCGCGGCATACAGGGTGGTGGTTTTGCCGGAACCGGTCGGCCCCGTAACCAGCACAATGCCCGACGGACGGGCGATGCAATGGCGGAACCGATCCAGCACATGCGGGGGCATGTGCAGTTTGTCGAGTTGCAGCAGGCCGGTGTTTTGTGCCAGAAGACGCATCACCACCGATTCGCCGTGCTGCGTGGGCATGGTGGAAATACGAATGTCGATGGGTGTGGTGCGCAGCTTGATGTTGAAGCGGCCGTCTTGCGGCAGACGTTTTTCAGAAATATCGAGGCCGGACATCAGCTTCAGACGCAGCACCAGCGCGGTGGAAATTTTCGAGTCGGCTTCGGTTTGTATGTGCAGCACGCCGTCGATGCGAAAGCGGATGACGAGGTTTTTTTCCTGTGGCTCGATGTGAATGTCCGAGGCGCGCAGCTTCAGAGCCTCTTCAAACACCGAGTTGAGCAGTTTGACCACGGGCGCATCTTCAGCACCGGTGGTGAGGCCGAGCAGGTTGCCAAACTCGGTGGCTGTATCGCCCATGTCGGCGGTGAGTTCTTTCGCCAGACCCATGATTTCTTCGGTGCGGCGATAGGCGCGATCGATGGTGGCCAGCAACTGGCTTTCGGTCACCACGGCGAGGTCGATCTCGCGCTTTAACACGCGCGCCAGTTCGTCAAAGGCGGTGAGATCGGTCGGGTCGGCCATGCCGATCACCAGCATGCCGGCGCGCTCACTCAGCACCAGCGCCCGATGCCGCCGCGCTTGCGTTTCCGGCAGCAGCTTGATGAGTTCGGGCTTGGCCTGAAACTGGCGCAAATCGACAAAATCGGCACCGAGCTGGCGCGCCAAGCCCTTCGAGATGCCCTCTTCGGTCACATAGTTGCTTTCCACCAGCACGCGCCCCAGCTTGCGCCCGGAACGTTTTTGCTCGTCGAGCGCCAATTTGAGCTGGTCGGCGGTGACAAGGTTCTGCTGAACCAGCATGTCACCAAGGCGGATTTTTTCCGGGCGGGCCATCAAACGTCTCCGAATTTCAAGGGGGTGCTGCTAGGGCAGCGCATGAACAGATTGCGCTAATCGGCTGATTTTGTGCAAACTACCGGTTTTCGGAGGTTGCCGCAAGTGTCCACGCAATTGTCTCTGTCACTGTTCCACGTTGTTTTGGTTGCGCCGGAGATTCCGCCCAACACCGGCAATGTCATCCGCCTGTGTGCCAATACCGGCAGCCGCCTGCATCTGGTGCAACCGCTGGGCTTCGATTTGTCTGAATCACAACTGCGCCGCGCCGGCATGGATTACGCCGAACTGGCGGTGGTGACGGTGCATCCAGATTGGGCAGCCTGCCGCGCCGCACTGGGCAATGCACGACTGTTTGCGCTGACCACAAAAACCAAACACCGTATCACCAGCGTCGACTTTTTGCCCGGTGATGCTTTTGTCTTCGGTAACGAATCGCACGGCCTGCCCGCTGAGGTCTATGCCGACATCACCGAAACCCACCGCCTGCGCTTGCCGCTCATGCCGGACAACCGCAGCCTGAACCTGTCGAACGCCGTGGCGGTCACGGTGTATGAGGCGTGGCGGCAGCGGGGGTTTGTGGGGGGGGCGTAGTAAAGGCAATTAACCACGGGGGACACGGGGCACACGGGGAAAAACCCGGTTTTGCTTTCCCCGTGCCCCCCGTGTCCCCCGTGGTTAACAGCTTTTCGCTTTTACTCCGCCCGGGCATCCCTCGCCATCAACCGCTCCACGGCTGCGCGCGGGGCGAGGCGGCCTTCGAGGACGGCGGCGACGGCTTGGGTGATGGGCATGTCGATGCCGAGTTCGCTCGCCCGACGGGCGACTTCGCGGGCGGCGGGGACGCCTTCGGCGACATGGCCGAGTTGGCGGGTGATGTCGGCCAGGGCGCGGCCTTCGGCCAGCAGCAGGCCGACACGGCGATTGCGTGACAGGTCGCCGGTGCAGGTGAGAATCAGATCGCCCATGCCGGTGAGCCCCGTGAAGGTTTCGCGCCGGCCACCGAGTGCTTCGCCAAAGCGGGTGATTTCGGCCAGGCCCCGGGTCATCAGTGCGGCGCGGGCATTGTGACCAAGACCTAAGCCATCGCAGATGCCGGTGGCAATGGCCAGCACGTTCTTGACCGCGCCGCCGACTTCGGCACCGGTGACATCGTCGCTGGCATAGACACGCAGGTTGCCACCATGCAATGCCTGCGCAGTGGTTGCGGCAAATTCGCTATCGGCTGAGGCCAGCGTGATGGCGGTGGGTTGTCCGCGGGCGACTTCCAGCGCAAAGCTGGGGCCGGTGAGCACGCCGCAGGTTGCGTTGCCGAGCACTTCAGCAACCACCTGATGTGGCAACAAGCCGCTGCCGGCTTCCAGCCCCTTGCAGACCCAGAGAAAAGGCGTGTGCGGGGCGTTGTGGTGGATGTGTTCAAGACGAATTTGCTCAAGAGTCGGGCGCAAACCCGCCAGCGGCGCGGCAATCACCAGCAGATCGGCCAACGGCCAAGTGGGCGCTGCCGTCACGCTCAAGCCTTGCGGAAACGGGCAACCGGGCAGGTAGCGTTCGTTTTGGCGCTGCGCCACCATCTGCGCAACCTGTGCCGCGTCACGCGCCAACAAGCTCACGCTGTGGCGCTGTGCGAAGGAAATGGCCAGCGCGGTGCCCCACGCGCCCGCCCCCAGAACGGTGAGCTTAATCAGTAACCCCAGACTTGCGTGAGCCGCACGAAACCACTCTGGCCGTCGCGATGTTTGACCTTGAGCCAGCCTTCCGGCACGGCCGCCGATGCGCCGGGGGTGCCGTCCGCCAGTTCGAGAATCACATCACGTTCGGCATCGAACACCAAAGCGGCTTTGTCGTCGCCCGCCGCACGGATCTGTGCGCGTTCGGCGCGGACAATCAGGGTGCGCTTATGACCAGATTGACCAGGTTGGCCGGGTTGGACAGATTCAGCGAGAAATTTTTTCTCGATCCAGACCAGATCGCCCCGCACATCACGCACCTTGACCCAGCCGTCGAGACTGACCACCACTTCAACCGGTGTGCCGGCAAGCACCACGAACAACGGTTTGGCCTTGGCGGAAGGGGCGTCATACATCACGGCCGCTTCGGTGACGCTACGGTATTCAAGCGCAAAAGCGCTGGCCGATGCGACGCCTAACAACAGCGCCAGCGCCGAGGCCTTCAAGCGTTTATTGCAGCTGGATGCGGGGCTCATTCTCTTTTTCCATCATGCGCTGATGATAGAGCGCCTCAAAATTCACCGGGGCGAGAATGACCGGCGGGAAGCCCGCACGGACGATGCCGTCGGAAATCGCTTCGCGGGCATAGGGGAACAAAATGTTGGGGCAGGCCACCGAGAGGATCGGCTCCATTTCTTCGTCGGGCACGTTGCGAACCTGAAACACGCCGGCTTCGGCCACTTCAACCAGAAAAAAGGCTTTTTCAGTGTCGCCCTCGCCCGTTTTGGCGGTGACGGTGATCGTCAGCACAACTTCAAAAATGCCTTCGCTGATCGGGTTGGCCACCGTGTGCAGCTGAACCGTGATGTCAGGTGATGTTTGCT
The DNA here is from genome assembly GCA_903946745.1 of uncultured beta proteobacterium. Taxonomy (GTDB): domain Bacteria; phylum Pseudomonadota; class Gammaproteobacteria; order Burkholderiales; family Rhodocyclaceae; genus CAJAWW01. The sequence continues at coordinate 2,076 of CAJAWW010000105.1, read as the reverse complement.
CCATGAACACCTGCGGGGCGTTGGGCACCTCGATGGAGAAATCCTTGACATAAATTTTTTCAATGTTGAAAACGGGCTGCGTGTCGCTCATGGTGAGGAGTCCGGGTGGATGAATAAAATAAAAACGTGAAAACTTTACTGCGCCAATAGAGCATCAAGTTTGCCCTGATGCTCCAACTCGTAGAGATCGTCGCAACCGCCGACATGGGTGTCGCCGATAAAGATTTGCGGCACGGTGCGACGACCGGTTTTTTCCATCATTTCGTCGCGCCGCACGGGATCAAGATCAACACGCACCTTTTCAATATCGGTGATTCCCTTGCGCGTCAGCAACTGTTCCGCACGCACGCAATAAGGACAAACGGCGGTGGAATACATGAGGATCTTCGCCATACGCTTCAGCCTTTGGTGGTGACCGGCAGATTGGCTTCCAGCCAGCCTGACATGCCGCCGGCCAGGCTGAAAACTTTTTCAAACCCGGCTTTTTTCAACTGACCACACGCCGTGCTGGAACGATTGCCTGACGCACAACAGACAATAATCGGGCGGCTTTTGAACTTGTCGATCTCCGACAGACGTTTATCAAGCTGACCCAGCGCAATATGACGTGCGCCGGCAATATGGCCAGAACCCCATTCGCCGGATTCACGCACATCCAGCACCAGCGCATCTTCACGATTCATCAGCATGGTGGCGGCAGCGGCGGTCAGGTTGTCGGCACCACCGCCGGAAATCAGCGGCCACAAGAGCATGCCGCCACTGATGATGGCAATGGCGATCCACATCAGGTTTTGTGGTTGTTGAAAAAATTCCATGTTCAATCCTAGGGTTTGTGAGCGGGAACGCCGCAGAATACTTCGCGCATCATGACAATCAGTTGCAGAATGCGCGGGTCGGCGACGCTGTAATACACGCGGTTGGCGTCCTTGCGGGTTTGCAGGACGCCCTTTTCGCGCAGAATGGCAAGGTGTTGCGAGATGTTGCTCTGCGAGGTGCCGACGGCGGCAACAATGTCCTGTACGCAGAGTTCAGCATCGCCGACGACGCACAGAATTTTCAGCCGCAGCGGATGCGAAATGGACTTGAGCGCACGCGCAGCCATTTCGATCTGCTCGCGCTTGGCAATAAAGTCGTGAATCGGATTATCCATGCGTGGCAAAGGAAAGATAGGGCGAGGCGATGATGAGCTCAGTGGCAACTATTATAGAATATCGCCTCAGCCCCGCACCACACCCTTCTCAAGACTACGCACCAAGACCCCACCCCCTACCCCGCCCCCCCTACCGCCATGTACAAAATTGTTCTTCTGCGCCACGGCGAATCCGTGTGGAATCAGGAAAACCGCTTCACCGGCTGGACCGATGTCGGGCTCACCGAAAAGGGTCAGGCCGAAGCCATCGCCGCCGGCCAATTGCTGAAAAACGCGGGCTACGCCTTCGACATCGCCTTCACCTCGGTCCTGCGCCGCGCCATCAAGACGCTCTGGACAGTGCTCGACGAAATGGATCGCATGTGGATTCCGGTGCATCACTCATGGCGGCTCAACGAACGTCACTACGGCGCGCTGCAAGGGCTGAACAAGTCAGAGACCGCTGCCCAATACGGCGACGCGCAGGTGCTGGTCTGGCGTCGCGCCTACGACACCCCGCCACCGCCGCTGGCGGAAGACGATCCGCGTCTGGAAATTTCCAACCCGCGCTACGCCAACCTGCCGGCGACACAGTTTCCGCGTACTGAATGCCTCAAGGACACCGTCGATCGCTTTTTGCCTTACTGGCACGAAACCATCGCGCCGGCGGTCAAGTCGGGCAAGAGCGTGGTGATCGCCGCGCATGGCAACAGCCTTCGCGCACTCATCAAATATCTCGACAAGGTTTCTGACGCTGATATTGTCGGGCTGAACATTCCCACCGCGCAACCGCTGGTGTATGAACTGGATGCCGACCTGAAACCGATCCGCCATTACTATCTGGGCGACCAGGAAGCTATCGCAGCGGCCATGCAGGCCGTGGCGAATCAGGGTAAAGCCAAGGCTTGAGGTATCTCGCCACTTTTTTCCTGTGCGTGTCGTTGCTG
>CAJAWW010000104.1 GCA_903946745.1 uncultured beta proteobacterium | reverse complement strand
GCGGCCGAAAAAGCACTGAAGGCTTTATTGTGTCTGCGCGACATCGATTTTTCACGAACCCACGATCTTGAAAACTTGTTCAACCGACTGCTTGGTTCTGGCTCATTGCCGCGGTTGTCGTCGAGTCATTTGCGGCCACTGACACCCTATGCAGTTGATTTTCGCTACGATGACGAGGTGGTTTTTCTGCTTTCGACCGATGAGATGCGAGAAACGGTCGATTTGCTGCTTCGCTTTGTTGAGGGCGAACTGAACAACTGAATTCACCTGTTGAAAATCTGTCTCTAGGAAAACTCACATGGAACTCGAACTGAATTTCGTTGAAAAAGCCACCGTGCTGGTGGTGGATGACACGCCGGACAACCTTTCGCTGATGAGCGGTTTGCTCAAGGACGACTACAAGGTCAAGGTCGCCAATGGCGGCGAAAAAGCCTTGAAGATTGCCCAGAGCGACAGCCCGCCAGACCTGATTTTGCTCGACATCATGATGCCGGGCATGGATGGCTACGAGGTTTGCCAGCACCTGAAAAGCAATCCGGCGACGCGGGATATTCCGGTGATTTTTCTCACCGCCAAGGCCGAGGTCGAGGACGAGAAAAAGGGGCTGGAACTCGGTGCCGTCGATTACATCACCAAACCGGTCAGCCCGCCGATCGTCATGGCACGGGTCAGAACACAACTCAGCCTCAAGGCCTCGGCCGATTTTTTGCGCGACAAGAATGATTACCTTGAAATCGAAGTCGCCAAGCGCACGCGCGAGGTGATGGCGATTCAGGACGTGACGATTCTGGCCATGGCGTCACTCGCCGAAACGCGCGATTCGGATACCGGCAACCACATTCGCCGCACCCAGTTTTACGTCAAGGCGCTGGCCGAAAAACTGAAAGCGCATCCGCGCTTTTCGGCCACGCTGACCAGCAATTTCATCACCATGCTGTTCAAGTCGGCACCGCTGCACGATATTGGCAAGGTGGGTATTCCTGACCGCATTCTGTTGAAGCCGGGTAAGTTTACGGAAGACGAATTCGAGATCATGAAAACCCACACCACGCTGGGGCGCGATGCGATCCAGCATGCCGAAGAATCGCTGGGGATGAATGTCGAATTTCTCAGCATGGCCAAAGACATTGCCTACGGCCATCAGGAAAAGTGGGACGGCTCCGGCTACCCGTGCGGCACTGCGGGCGACAGCATCCCGGTCGAGGCGCGGCTGATGGCGGTGGCCGACGTGTATGACGCGCTCATTAGTCGTCGCGTCTACAAAGAGGGCATGTCGCACGAAAAAGCCGTGGATATCATCGTTGCCGGCAAAGGGCGGCATTTTGATCCGGACATGGTCGATGCCTTTGTCGATTTGCAGGACGAATTTCGCGCCATTGCCTTGCGTTTTGCCGATTCCGATCACGATATGGCGCAAAAGAAAGTGCAGCTAGACCGGCTTTCCGGCGCAGAGGGGCAGGCTTAAGTCATGGACCTTCCCTTCGTAAAAGCAGGTGGCGGCAGTGATGCGCTGAACTTTGCCGCGCGCATGAAGCAGGGCACCTTTTTGGTGGTCGACGATTTCGATTCCATGCGCAAGGTCACCATCAATCAGTTAAAGCAACTGGGTGCGGTCAAGTTTATTGAAGCGGCAAATGGCGCGGAGGCGATCAAGATTTTGTCGCGCCAGCCCATCACCATGGTGCTTTCCGACTGGAACATGCCGGTCATGACCGGGCTGGAATTGTTGCTGTCGATCCGCTCCAACGCGCAGCTGTTCGCCATGCCGTTTTTGATGATTACGGCCGAAGCCGAGCGGGACCGCGTGATGTTGGCGATTCAGTCGGGTGTTTCCGAACTGCTGGTCAAGCCTTACACCGCCGGACGGCTCGCTGAGCGGGTGGAAAAGTCGCTCAACTGGCGGTCGCGGCAGAATGGCCCGATCGACCCGGCCAAGGCGCTGGCCGGTTCCGGTGCCGTGATTCACAAAAACGGGCTTGATATTGCCGCTGCGCCAGCGTCGACTATGGGTGCGCAAGCCGCAGAGCCGTCGCCTGAGAAATCGACGCGTGGCGAGCGCCCGACCATTCTGGTAGTCGACGACACCCCCGACAATCTGCATCTGCTGTCGGCCATATTCAAGGACGAATACCGCGTCAAGATCGCCCACAACGGCGAAAAAGCTCTGCAGATATGTCACTCGGACACGCCGCCCGATCTGGTGCTGCTCGACATCATGATGCCCGGCATGGATGGCTTTGAAGTCGCGCAAAAGTTGCGCGGTCATCCGTCGTCTGAGCATATCCCCATCATCTTCGTTACTGCCATGACCGACGACTCGGCACGTTTGCGCGGTATGGAGCTCGGTGCAGTCGATTTCGTCACCAAGCCGGTCGATCCCGATTCGCTGAAGGTGCGCGTGCGCAACTTCATGCGCTACATCGAGCTGCACAGCCAGTTGCAGGCCGACTACGACGAAATGATGTCGGTCTCCAAGCTCAAGGAAGATGTCGAACACATCACCCGCCACGACATGAAAGGCCCGCTGGCCGGCGTGATCGGCTTGGTGCAGGGCCTGGCCGACGCCGGCAATCTGACGCCGGATCAGCTCGATCAGCTGCGCATGGTTGAAGAAACCGCGCTGCAAGTGCTGGACATGATCAACCTCTCCGCCGAGTTGTACAAAATCGAGACCGGGCGCTTCACGCTGCACCCCAAGCCGGTGCAGGTGGCGAAAGTGGTGCGCCGGCTCGCCGAGCTTGCCCGCACCACTTTTGCGGTGAAAGAACTCACCATCGCCGTGGCCACGCCGACGGGGGTTGAGGACGAGCAACTGGTCGCCACCGGGGATGCCATGCTGTGTTATTCCTTGTTCCAGAATCTCATCAAGAATGCCTGCGAGGCGGCGCCCGATAGCACGGCCGTGACGATTACCATTTACCCCGGCAATCCGCTGCGCCTGACGCTGGACAACAAGGGCACGGTGCCGGCTGCGATCCGCGAAAACTTTTTCGACAAGTTTGCCACCGCCGGCAAGCAGGGTGGCACCGGGCTGGGCACCTACTCGGCGCGTCTGCTGACCGAAGCCCAGCACGGCAGCATCGCCATGGAAACCAGCGACGAGAAGAATGCCACGCGCATCACCGTCACGCTACCGGGAGCCTGATGCATGTCTGAAAATCAAACCACCTCACACACCACATCGCACACCTCTGCGCTGCGTATTGCGCTGATCTATGTGGTCGCGGCCTCGCTGTGGATCATCGTTTTTCATTATTTATCGGTGGTGGTCGGTGGCGATGTGCCGACGCTGGCGCTATTGCAGGCATGGAATGGCTGGCTGTTTGTTGGCCTCACGGCCATTGCGCTGTATTTTCTGATTGATCGGGCGCTGGCGCATCAGGCGGTGTTGCTGCACAGCGCGGCGGTGGCGACGCAGGCGCTGGCCGCCGAAGATAAACGCTTTCGTGAATTGTTCGAGAGCAGCCCGGTGGCTATGTGGATTTATGACAGAAAAACACTGGGCTTTCTGGCGGTGAACAACCGCGCGGTGTCGCGCTACGGATATTCGCGCAGCGAGTTTCTGTCGATGACG
>CAJAWW010000103.1 GCA_903946745.1 uncultured beta proteobacterium | reverse complement strand
GGATGATGACCGTAATCATCCACCAGCGTGAACTGGCCGCCCGTGCTGCAAGCGACTTCACCATAGCGCTGAAAGCGCCGGCCGACGCCATGAAACTCGGCCAGCGCCTTGATGATCGCCGCATCGCTCACGCCCACCTCGGTTGCCACCGCGATGGCCGCCAGCGCATTCAATACATTGTGCCGCCCCGGCAGATTCAGCACGATGGGCAAACGCGACACACTGCCGTTGGTACGCACACAGTCAAAGCGCATGGTGCCACCGTCGGCCACCACGTTTTCGGCGCGGAAGTTGGCTTCGGTGTCGATACCGTAAGTGACAATTTGTTTTGCCACGCGCGCAATGATTTCACGCACATTGGGGTCGTCGTTGCATAGCACCGCGACACCATAAAACGGCAGCCGGTGCAAAAAATCGACAAACGCCGATTTCAAGCGGCCGAAGTCATGGCCATAGGTTTCCATGTGGTCGGCGTCGATATTGGTGACCACGGACACCACCGGCGAGAGGAACAAAAATGAGGCATCGGATTCATCCGCTTCAGCCACCAAAAACTCGCCCGAGCCCAGCCGCGCGTTGGCACCCGCCGAATTCAACCGACCACCGATGACAAAGGTGGGATCCAGCCCGCCCTCGGCCAGACAACTCGCCGCGAGACTGGTGGTTGTGGTCTTGCCGTGCGTGCCGGCGATGGCAATACCCTGCTTCAAGCGCATCAACTCAGCCAGCATTTGCGCGCGCGGCACCACCGGCACATGCCGCTCACGCGCGCGCTGCACTTCAGGATTGCTTTCGGCCACGGCAGTGGACACCACCACGGCATCGGCCGCCGCTGCATTTTCGGCGCGATGGCCGATATCAACGCGAATCCCCTGCGCCGCCAGTCGCTGCGTGGTCGCACTGGCCGTCAGATCGGAGCCGCTGACCTCAAAACCCTGATTAGCCAGCACCTCGGCAATCCCGGACATGCCAGAACCACCGATGCCGACGAAGTGGATACGTTTGACTTTGTGTTTCATCCTGGAACCCCTTTTTTAACCACGGGGTACACGGGGCACACGGGGAAAATCTTTCGATTTGTTTTTCCCCGTGCCCCCCGTGCTCCCCGTGGTAAATAGCTTTTCATCGCGCCAACCCCGCACACACCGCTGCCACTTCGGCCGTTGCATCGGGACGCGCCAGTTCGTAGGCTTTTTCGGCCATCTGCGTCAGTTGCGCGCGGGAGAGATTGCGGATTTCTGCCAGACCTTCCGGTGTCAGCTCCGCTTGTGGCATCAGGATGGCCGCGCCGGCGTTGGATAGAAAATGTGCGTTGGCAGTTTGATGGTCATCCACCGCATGTGGAAAGGGCACCAACAGGCTGGCGACACCCGCAGCGGCGAGTTCGGCGATGGTGAGCGCACCCGCACGACAGATCACCAGATCGGCCCAGGCGTAAGCGCCGGCCATGTCTTCGATGAAGGCCACGCAACTGCCTTTCACGCCGGCAGAAATATAGTAGCTTTGCAGCATCGGCAGATGTTTCTCGCCGGCCTGATGCACCACCTCGGGTCGTTCGGCTTCCGGCATCAACGCCAGCGCCTTGGGCATCACTTCGTTCAATGCCTGCGCGCCGAGACTGCCACCCAGCACCAGCACATGCAGCGGGCCGCTGCGGTTGGCATAGCGAATAGTCGACGCTGGTAATACGGCAATTTCCGGCCGTACCGGGTTGCCGAGCCAGACGCCCTTGTTCAGTACGTCAGGAAAACCCGTAACCACCCGGTTCGCCACACGCGCCAACACCTTGTTGGCAAGCCCCGCTACGGAATTCTGTTCGTGCAGCACTAGCGGAATGCCCTTCAACACGGCCATCATGCCGCCGGGGAAACTTATATAACCGCCCATGCCCAGCACCACATCGGGACGGATGCGCCCGAGATGAACGAAAGCCTGAATGAAGCCACGCAGCAGATTGAACGGCAGCAACAGTTTGCGCAGCAGCCCCTTGCCGCGCAGTGCCGAGAACTTCACCCAGGCCATCTCATAGCCGCGCCCCGCCGTCAGCCGCGCTTCCATGCCATCCGGGTTGCCCATCCACGCAATCTTCCAGCCCTGCGCCTTGAGACATTCCGCCACGGCCATTCCCGGCATGATGTGCCCACCGGTGCCGCCGGCCATGATGAGGAGGGTTCTCATGAAAGGAAACCCGGATTGACCACGGGGGACACGGGGCGCACGGGGAAAACCCGGGCAGGCAGTTCTGTTTTTCCCCCGTGCCCCCCGTGTTCCCCGTGGTAAATGCCTTTCATCTTCATACCTGCTGCCCCCGCATCAGTTGCCGGTTTTCCCAATCCACCCGCAGCAACACACCCAGCGCCAGACAGTTGGCGACGAGGCCTGAGCCGCCGAAGCTCATCAGCGGCAGGGTCAAACCTTTGGTGGGCAGCAATCCCATGTTCACGCCCATGTTGATGAAGGTCTGAATTCCCAACCAGATGCCCACCCCCTGCGCCACCAGCCCCGCATAAATGCGATCCAGCATCAGCGCCTGACGACCGATGGCGAAGGCACGCTGCACCAGCAGGGCAAATAATCCGATGGTGACCAATACGCCGACGAAGCCCAACTCTTCGGCAATCACGGCGAGCAGAAAGTCGGTGTGTGCCTCGGGCAGATAAAACAGTTTTTCGACACTGGCACCGAGGCCAACCCCAAACCACTCGCCACGGCCAAAAGCGATCAGCGCATGAGACAACTGATAGCCCTTGCCCAGCGGGTCTTTCCACGGATCCATGTAACTGGTGATGCGCTCCAGCCGGTAGGGCGACGACCAGATCAGGATGACGAAGGCCACCGCCATCACCAGCAGCAAGCCGCCGAACAAGCGCCCGTTGATGCCGCCCAGAAACAGGATGCCGACGGCAATGCTGACGATTACCACGAAGGCGCCGAAATCCGGTTCGCGCAGCAACAGCCCGCCAATCAACACCATCACTACGGCCATCGGAAAAAATCCGCGCCGGAAACTGCTCATGTCGTCGAGCTTGCGCGCGGTGTAGTCGGCGGCATACAGCACGGCGAACAACTTCATCAGTTCCGACGGTTGCAGGTTGATCGGTCCCAGTGGAATCCAGCGCTGAGCACCATTGACCGAACGCCCGACATGCGGCACCAAGACCAGCACCAGCAGCAACACGCCGGCCAGAAACAGCCAGGGTGCCGCCTGTTGCCACAGACGCAGCGGAATCTGGAAGGCCATCACACCGGCCACCAGCCCGACACACAGAAACACACTATGCCGGAGTAAAAAATACATGGGCTGATGCCCGGTAAAACGGCTGCCCTCGGCCAGTGCGATGGAAGACGAATACACCATCACCATGCCGAACAACAGCAGACCCAGCGCCGGCCACAACAACAACTCGTCGAGTTCCGAGGGTGTATTGTGCTTGTGCTGCGTCGCCAGCGCCCAGCGCTTCAGCATCGCGCCGCCTCCAGCGCACGCACCGCTGCGATAAAAACTTCGGCGCGATGTTCGTAATTGCGAAACATGTCGAAGCTCGCACACGCCGGCGACAGTAGCACCACATCATCCGGCTGCGCCAGCGCCTGTGCGCGGCGGACCGCATCGGCCATTGAATCGGCGTTTTCAATCGGCACGCCGGTGCGGGCGATGACCTTCTCGATCAGCGGGCCGTCGGCACCGATCAGCACCACCGCACGCGCATGCGCCTTGATGGCCGGTGCCAGGGGCGAAAAATCCTGCCCCTTGCCGTCGCCGCCGAGAATGACGACCACCTTGGCACCCATGCCTTTCAGCGCGGCTACCGTAGCACCCACATTGGTGCCCTTGGAATCGTCGTACCAGCGCACCCCCTCAATCTCGGCAACCTTTTCCACCCGATGTGGCAGGCCACGAAATGCACGCAGCGCCGGCAGCAGTGCATTCGCGTCAAAACCCAGCGCGGCACACAGCGCCAGCGCGGCCATGGCATTGGCCGCATTGTGCAGGCCGCTGATCGGCAACTCGGCAACCGGCAAAAGGAACCGATGACCCTGGACGATCCACGGTTCGCCCGGGATCGGATGCCCGTTTGCGCGCAACCCGAAGTCATCCTCATGACCCGGCGCATCGAGACCAAAACTAATAATCCGGCGATCTGCCAGCGCCATGCGGCGCACCCGCAGGTCGTTACGATTGAGCACCTGCACACCGGGGTGGTGACGATGATCGGCCGTGACGTTAAAGATACGCGCCTTGGCCGAGGCGTATTCATTCAGATCAATGTAGCGATCAAGATGATCGTCCGACACATTCAGCACGGTGGCCGCCGCCGGGTTCAGTGATTCGGTGGTTTCCAGCTGGAAGCTCGACAGCTCAAGCACCCAGATGTCCGGCAGCGCGCCGGCATCCTGTGCGTCCATCAGGGCAGTCAATGCCGCTGGTGAAATGTTGCCGGCAACCCCGACGGTTTTACCCGTAGCGCGCAGCAAGTGCCCCGTCAGCGCCGTGGTGGTGGTCTTGCCGTTGGTGCCGGTAATCGCCAGCACCGGCACCGGTATGTTTTGCCCCAACGCACGCAGGCCTTGCGCAAACAGTTCAATCTCGCCCACCACCGGAATGCCGGCGGCCTGCGCATGAATCACCACCATCAGCCCGCCCGACAATCCCGGCGACAACACCAGCAGATCAACGCCCTTCAGCACCTGCTTATCGAAGGTCTCGTCAAAGCGGGACACCAAAAAGTCGACGCCCGGCGCACGCCGATTCAATTCACCCAGATACGGTGGCGCCACCCGCGTATCCGCCACCCGCACCCGCGCCCCCTGCCGCGCACACCAAAGCGCACAGGCCAGCCCGGATTCACCAAGGCCGAGGATGAGGATGTGTTTGTGGGCTAACTGCATTTTTTACCACGGGGGACACGGGGGACACGGGGACAAACCAAGGCGGCAGAGCTTGGTTTGCCCCGACTTTCCCCGTGCCCCCCGTGTTCCCCGTGGTTAACTGCTTTCATCGTATTTTCAACGTCGATAACCCAAACAGCACCAGCAAAATCGTGATGATCCAGAAGCGCACCACGACCTGGGTTTCTTTCCAGCCGGTTTGTTCAAAGTGATGATGCAGCGGTGCCATGCGCAGGATGCGCCGACCGGTGCCGTATTTTCGTTTGGTGTATTTAAACCAGCCCACCTGCAGCATGACCGAAAGTGTTTCGACCACGAACACGCCGCCCATGATGAACAGCACGATTTCCTGCCGCACCACCACCGCCACAGCACCGAGTGCCGCACCCAAGGCCAGCGCACCAACGTCGCCCATGAACACTTCCGCCGGGTAGGCGTTGAACCACAGAAAGCCTAAGCCCGCGCCGGCGAGTGCGCCGCAGAACACCGTGAGTTCGCCCGCGCCCGGGATATAGGGCATCAGCAGATATTTCGAGAACACCGCATTGCCGGCGACGTAAGCAAAGATGCCCAGTGCCGACCCCACCAGTACGGTCGGCATGATCGCCAGCCCGTCAAGGCCATCGGTCAGATTTACCGCATTGCTGGTGCCGACAATCACCAGATAGGTCAGCAGGATGAAGCCAAACATGCCCAGCGGATAGGTCACGCTCTTGAAGAAGGGCACGATGAGCGCGGTCTTGGTCGGCAGCTCGAGCGTAAAACCGCTGGAAACCCAGCTGAAGAACAGCTCCAGCACCTTTTCGTTGTTGGGTGCCGAGATCGAAAATGCGATGTAAATCGCGGCAATCAG
>CAJAWW010000102.1 GCA_903946745.1 uncultured beta proteobacterium | reverse complement strand
TGCAAGGGCACGAAACGTGTCACGAAACTCGTGCATGAAATCACGCCCGGCGGTCATCTGCTCTTCCAATGCCGGATCGTAAGGCGTCACCACATAACCGTCCGGTGTCTCGGTCAAAAAAATCGATTCACCCTTTTCCAGCTTGAGATTGGCCAGCACATCCTTGGGTAGGATGACGCCGACGGAATTGCCGATCTGAGTCAGTTTGAGAATGTGCATGGCAAGCTCCGAGCGAAGTTATAAAGTTATAACAATCGTTATACTACGCCGGAGCCTGGTGCATTTCAAGCCTTGCCGAAAACCAGTTGCCCCTTCTCGACATCCACGCGCACCACATCCTTGGCACCGAAGCGGCCTTCCAGAATCAAGCGCGATAGCGGGTTTTCAATACGTTCCTGAATCGCCCGCTTCAGTGGCCGGGCACCAAATACCGGATCAAAGCCGGCTTCGGCCAAGCTCGCCAGCGCGGCATCACTGACCACCAAGCTCATCTCCAGCCGCGCCATGCGTTTTTGCAGGTACTGCAACTGTATCTTTGCAATCCCGGCGATGTGACGCTGGTCGAGCGCGTGGAACACCACAATCTCGTCGATGCGATTGACAAACTCGGGACGGAAATGCGCCTTCACCTCGCCCATCACCGCGAGCTTAATGATCTGATAATCATCGCCACTCATCTGCTGGATCATGTGCGAACCAAGATTCGAGGTCATCACGATCACGGTGTTCTTGAAATCCACCGTGCGCCCTTGCCCATCCGTCATGCGACCGTCGTCGAGCACTTGCAGCAGCACATTGAAGACATCCGGATGCGCCTTTTCCACCTCGTCGAACAGAATCACGCTGTAAGGCTTGCGCCGCACCAGTTCGGTGAGGTAACCGCCCTCTTCATAGCCCACATAGCCCGGGGGTGCGCCGATCAAACGCGCGACCGAGTGCTTCTCCATGAATTCACTCATGTCGATGCGGATCAAATGCTCTTCCGAATCGAACAGAAACTCGGCCAGCGTCTTGCATAACTCGGTTTTACCCACACCCGTGGGGCCGAGAAACAGGAATGAGCCATAAGGGCGATTTTCTTCCGACAAACCCGCACGTGAACGGCGAATGGCATCGGCCACTAGGCGCACCGCCTCGTCCTGACCAACCACGCGGGTGTGCAACTTGTCTTCCATGGTGAGCAATTTCTCGCGCTCGCCCTGCATCATCTTTGATACCGGAATCCCGGTTGCACGCGAAACCACCTCGGCGATTTCTTCGGCACCCACTTGCGTACGCAACAGCTTGTTGGCCTCCTTCTTGCCATCGCCCGATTTTTCGGCCGCCTTCAACTGCGCCTCCAGTTGCGGCAGCTTGCCGTATTGCAGTTCGGCCACTTTGTCGAGTTGCCCCTTGCGCTGGAAATCAGCCATCTGCGCACGCAGCTTGTCGATCGCCTCCTTGACATGCGCCGAACCCTGCACCTGCGCTTTTTCGGCACGCCAGATTTCGTCGAGATTGGCGTACTCGCGCTCGATTTTGGTAATCTCTTCCTCGATCAGCAGCAAACGTTTTTTCGAGGCTTCATCTTTCTCTTTCTTGATCGCCTCACGCTCGATCTTGAGCTGAATCAAACGCCGATCCAGTTTGTCCATCACCTCCGGCTTGGAATCGATTTCCATCTTGATGCGCGCCGCCGCCTCGTCGATCAGGTCGATGGCCTTGTCCGGCAAAAAACGATCCGTGATGTAACGATGGCTCAACTCCGCCGCCGCAACAATCGCCGGATCGGTAATGTCCACGCCGTGGTGAATCTCGTAACGTTCGCGCAAGCCGCGCAAAATGGCGATGGTCGATTCCACGCTCGGCTCATCGATCAACACCTTCTGGAAACGCCGCTCCAGCGCAGCATCCTTCTCGATGTATTTGCGGTATTCGTCCAACGTGGTCGCGCCGATGCAATGCAACTCGCCCCGCGCCAGCGCTGGCTTCAGCATATTGCCCGCATCCATCGCCCCCTCAGCCTTGCCGGCACCGACCATGGTATGCAGTTCGTCAATGAACACAATGATGCGCCCTTCATCCAGTGCAATTTCCTTCAACACCGACTTCAGACGCTCTTCAAACTCGCCACGGTATTTCGCCCCGGCCAGCAGCGCCGCCATGTCGAGCGACAACACGCGCTTGCCCTTCAGCGATTCCGGCACCTCTTCGTTGATGATGCGCTGCGCCAACCCTTCCGCAATCGCCGTCTTGCCCACCCCCGGCTCACCGATCAGCACCGGATTATTCTTGGTGCGGCGCTGCAAAATCTGGATCGCCCGGCGAATTTCATCGTCACGGCCAATGACCGGATCGAGTTTACCCAGACGCGCCCGCTCGGTCAGATCAAGGCAATACTTCTTCAGCGATTCACGCTGACCTTCGGCCTCCTGCGAACCCACGCTCTCACCGCCGCGCACCGCCTTGATCGCCTCTTCGAGCGCACGCTTTTGCACGCCATGCTCTTTGAGCAAACGCCCGGCCTCACCTTTGTCGGCCAGCAAGGCCAACAAAAACATTTCCGAAGCGATGAATTGATCGCCGGCTTTCTGTGCCTCTTTGTCGGTCACGTTGAGCAGATTGCCCAGATCGCGGCCGATGGAAACCTCACCGCCGTGCCCTTCCACTTTCGGCAAACGCTCCAGCGCCTTGGTCAAAGACGACTTCAACGCCGCCCCATTCACCCCGGCGCGCGCGAGCAAAGACACCGTGCCGCCGTCGTCCTGATTCAACAACGCCAGCAATAAATGCTGCGGCTCGATGAACTGCTGGTCATTGCCAACGGCGAGGCTTTGTGCGTCGGCCAGCGCCTGCTGGAACTTGGTCGTAAGCTTGTCGATACGCATGGCCGCAACCCTTATAGAAAAATTGTTACCCAGCAGATGAGGGGGCAACGCGTCTTTTTCAAGCAGCCGGCAATAATGGTTTCGCACCCCGAAAAGCCAACGATATGCCTAAAAAATAAATGGTGCACTGCGTCAGTTTTCGGTAAGAATCCTGTAGTAAAATGAATTTATGCACAATTTTTAATTGTTTCTAATAACTCATCAGGAGAATCAAATGGTAGCCAAGACCGAACAATTCAGCGAAATGCACCGCAAGAACATGGAAGCCGCAATGCGTCTTGCCCAGATGTCCATCGAGAATTCACAGCGCATCATGGCGCTGCAATCTGAAATGGCTAAAGAGCTGTTTCAAACGGGCGTCGAAAACGCCAAGGCACAAACCAGCGCCAAAGACCCGCAACAAGTCATGCAACTGCGCGCCCAGTACGCACAGGAAACCTCGCAGCGGCTGGTTTCTGCTGCCCAGCAGATCGCCGAGATCAGCAACGAAGCCCGCACCGAATTTTCGCGTCTGGTGACCGAGCAACTCGCCACCGGCAGCCAGGAAATGACCGAGTCGCTGCAAGCCTTCTTCAAGAGCCTGCCGGCCACCACCCCGAACATGATGGAATCCTTCCAGCAAGCCATCGCCACCGCCAACGGCGCGTTTGAGCAAATCGCTCAGGCATCGCAAGCCGCCATGGGCAACGTCAGCGAGATGGCCAAGAAGGCCACGACCACGCGCAAGAAATAAGCTTCACTGCACGCCAAT
>CAJAWW010000101.1 GCA_903946745.1 uncultured beta proteobacterium | reverse complement strand
GCATTGTCAAAGTGACCAACGCCAATACTGTTGCCATCATTGACCGCATTCAGAAAAAACTGGCGCAGGAAATTGAACCACAACTGCCGCCGGGGCTGAAGATCAGTGTGGTCTCCAACGACGCGGTGTATATCCTTGAAATCGTCGATTCGCTCAAACAACACCTAATCGAAGGCACGCTGCTGGCTTCGCTGGTGGTGTGGTTTTTCTTGCGCTCGGTGCGTTCCACATTGATTGTGGCGGTGGCGATTCCGGTGTCGCTGATGGGGGCGATCGCCGTGATTTATTTTTTCGGCTACACCCTCAACTCGCTCACCATGCTGGCGCTGCTGCTATTGATCGGCGTGGTGGTCGATGATGCCATTGTGGTGCTGGAAAACATCTTTCGCCACCGCGAAGAACTCGATGCCGACCCGGTGGCAGCAGCCATCAACGGCAGCCGCGAGGTGGTGTTCGCGGTGATCGCGGCGACACTTTCGCTGGTCGCCATCTTCGCCCCGGTGATCTTTCTGTCCGGCATCATCGGGCAGTTTTTCCGCTCGTTTGCGGTGGTGGTCACCTTCGGCGTGCTGGTGTCGCTGTTCGTTTCGCTCACCCTCACACCGATGCTGTGCTCACGCTATCTGACAGTGGAAAAACAGCATGGGCGCGTTTATCACCTGCTCGACGGCCTGCTCGGCGGGCTGGATCGCATTTACATCCGCTGGCTTGACCGCGCCCTGCAGCATCGCTGGAAGGTGGTCGCGCTGACGTTGCTGGTGGTGGCCTCCAGCAGTTTTTTCTTCATGAACGTGGGCAAAACCTTCACGCCCGATGCCGACGAAGGGCGCTTTCGCATTTCATTACGCGCGCCGCTGGGTTCCAGCATCGACTACACCGACAGCAAGCTGCGCGAAGTGGAACAGATTCTCGCCAACTACCCGGAAGTACGCACCGAGTTCGCACTGATCGGGCTGGGCACCGCCGGGCAGGTGAATCAGGGGGCGGTGGTGGTGCGCATGGCCCCGCGCAACGAGCGCACGCGCAGCCAGCAGGACATCATCACCGCCTTGCGTCGCGATCTGGCCAACATTGCCGGCGCACGCGCCTTTGCCGCACCGTTCTCGCTGGTGGGCGGGCAACGCGGCGAGCCGTTGCAGTTTGTACTGGTGGGTGAAAAGCTCGACGAAATCGGCCGCCTGTCGCGCGAATTCCAGCAAAAACTGGCGACCATGCCGGGTATAGGGCGCGTCGATACCGATGTGCAGCTTGATCTGCCGCAGCTGATTTTTACCCCGGATCGGCTGCGCATTGCCAACGCCGGGCTCACCAGCGCCGATGTGGCGCAGGCGATCAATCTCTTCACCGGCGGTATCGATATCGCCAAATACAACGACGAACCTGGCGACGGCCAGCGTTACGACATCCGCGTCAAGGCACGCGAAGGCGAATTCACCCAGCCCACCGACTTGTCGAAAATTTTTATCCGCAACAAGGACGGCAAGCTGGTGCGGCTTGATTCTGTGGCGCGTTTTGAAGAGAAGCTCGGCCCTGCCGTGGTGGGGCGCTACGATCTGCAATACGCGGCAACCTTCTACGCCACGCCCTCGATTCCGCTCGGCGAAGCCGTCACGCTGGTCAAGCAGGCGGCCGCCGAAACACTGCCTGCCGGCTATCAGTTGCGGCTGATCGGTCAGGCCGAAGAATTCGGCAAGACCATCGCCACCATGGCCTTCGCCTTTGGCCTGGCGCTGGTGCTGCTCTATATGGTGCTGGCGAGCCAGTTCAATTCATTCGTACAACCGGCCATTGTCATGCTGGCGCAACCGCTGGCGGTGATTGGCGGCGTTGCGGCGCTGTGGGCGACCGGGCAAACGCTCAACATCTATTCGATGAGCGGGCTCACCTTGCTGATCGGACTGGTGGCGACGAATTCTATTTTGCTGGTCGATCTCACCAACCAGCGGCGCGAATCCGGCATGGCCGTGGACGCCGCGCTGCGTAACGCCTGCCCGATTCGCATGCGCCCGGTGCTGATGACTTCGGCCACCGTCATCCTCGCGCTGTTTCCCGCCGCGCTGGGTCTGGGGGCGGGGAACGAAACCAACCAGCCGCTGTCCATTGCTGTGATCGGCGGCATGATTTCCTCCACACTGCTGACGCTGGTGGTCGTTCCGGCGGTATATTCACTGGTGGAAAGTCGCCGAACGCCAACCAAGGAGTTGTCATGAAATTCATATTGAAGTACGCCTTCGCTTGCGTCGTCATGGTCATCGCACACCCCGCCATGGCCTGGGAAATGACCGGCACGCGCAGCATTACCCTGCACAGCCGCGACGGGCAATCGCTGGTCGTCGGCAGTGTCAATTTCAAGCCGCAAGGCAATCGCATTGGCGTGTCGGTGCACATGGATGACGCCCGTTTCAAAGATTTTTTCCTGTCGATGAAAGAGTTCAAATGCATCGAAACACCCGACGAAGTGTTCTGCCATGTGCCCTACCCCCACGCCAATCCGGCGAGCGTCACCCCCACCGATCTGGCCTGGCTGGAACACGCGCTGATGTTCATGTTCAAAGCCCCCAAAGAGTTCGGGGCAAAATTGTGGAATGGCATCTATTACCGGCTGGAACTCACCGACAAGGGGCTGGTCGGCTGGCCGCAAGCCATCGATCTGAACATGATCGGCGCACCGCCCGACGATAAAACCGTGCCCCCTTACGGCATTGGCGAACGCAGCGACATCGCACCGGATGTGCGCTGGTTCAACAAACTCACCATTCAATAATGTTTTTGAAGGCATAACCATGAACACTACTTTCTCCTTTCGTCCCCTGCTGCTAGCCCTTGGCTGCGTCGCCACGTTGACGCAGGCAGCAGACCCGGCTGCCAGCAACGTCGCCTACGTCAGCAATCAGAACGGCAACATCACGGTGATCGATCTCAAGACCTTCACCGCAGGCACTGAAATCGACCTGGGCAAGGCCACGCCGCGCGGCATTGGCATCACCGCCGACGGCAAGACGTTGGTGGTGGCCTCGCGCGACAGCGGCGACGTGCTGCTGGTGGATCTGGCGACGCGCAAAATTGCAAACCGTGTGCCGGTCGGCAAAAACCCGGAATTTGTGCGCGTGCGCGGCAATCAGGCGTTCGTCTCCTTCGAGCCGGCCGCAGACGGCGGCCCGCCACCGAAACCCGGATCAAAAGAAGCGCAGGAACTCAAGAAGCAGCGTGAGGACGACAAGGAAGAGCCGGCGCGCATCGCCATCGTCGACCTCAAGACCGGCAAAAAGACCGCTGAAATCATCGGCGGCATGGAAACCGAGGGTATCGAGTTTTCTGCCGACGGCAAAAAAATCATCATCACCAACGAGGCCGACGAAAACCTCTCGGTGCATGACATCGCCAGCGGCAAATTGCTGAAGAAGATCGACACCAAACCTTACGGCCACCGCCCGCGCGGCATCAAGATGGCACCGGACGGCAAGTCCTACATCGCCACCATCGAGCACGGCAACAAGTTCGTCGTGCTCGACGCCGAGTTCAACGTGGTCAAGGCCGTGCCCACCGGCGACACGCCCTACGGCGTCGCCTTCGACCGCAGCGGCAGCCGCCTGTTTATCGCGCTGGCCAAGGGCAAATCATTGCAGGTGTTCGACCCGGCGACCTACCAGCCCGTCGCCGAGTGGCCGACCGGTGATCGCTGCTGGCATTTCACCTTTACGCCCGATGACAAACACATCCTCGCCGCCTGCGGCCGCTCCAACGAAGTGGTGGTGGTGGATGCCACCAGCGGCAAAATCGTGACGCGGATCGGCGACAAAAAACTGCCTTGGGGCATCGTCACGTTTCCAAAATCTTTTGGCAGCCTTGATACACCGTAAATGAAAAGTCGACGGTGGACCCGCGGGTCCAGCGTCGACTTTTGTGCAGACTCAGAGCGCGCAGTTAAAGTACGTAGCGCGCCAGGTCTTCGCTTTTCGCCAACTCGCCCAAACACGCGTCAACATACGCACCGTCAATCGCGAGCGTTTGCGCGCCCTGCCGGCCGGCGTCGAACGAAACTTCTTCGAGCAGTTTTTCCATCACCGTATAAAGCCGGCGCGCACCGATGTTTTCGGTTTTCTCGTTAACCTGAAAGGCGATCTCCGCCAACCGCTGAATACCACTGGCAGCGAACTGCAAATTCACGTTTTCCGTCGCCAGCAGCGCTTCATACTGGCGTGTCAGGCACGCATCGGTCTGCGTCAGAATGCACTGAAAATCATTGACGGAAAGCGAATCGAGTTCGACGCGAATGGGAAAGCGCCCTTGCAATTCTGGAATCAAATCTGACGGCTTGGCAAGATGAAACGCACCGCTGGCAATGAACAAAATATGATCGGTTTTAATCATGCCGTATTTGGTCGAGACGGTCGTGCCTTCCACCAGCGGCAACAGATCGCGCTGCACACCCTGGCGTGACACTTCAGCACCACCCGTTTCTGAACGCGAAGCAATTTTGTCGATCTCGTCAAGGAACACGATGCCGTTTTGCTCAACGTTACGCAAGGCCTCGGCCTTGACCTCTTCGTCATTGATGAGCCGCGCCGCTTCTTCGTCGGTCAGCGCCTTGAGCGCCTCACGAATTTTCATTTTCCGGCTACGACGTTTACCGCCGGCAATGTTCTGAAACATGCCCTGAATCTGCTGTGTCAGATCTTCCATCCCTGGCGGCGCGAGAATCTCCATGCTGGCCTGGGGCGCGGCAACCTCGATTTCAATCTCCTTGTCGTCCAGATCGCCCTCGCGTAATTTTTTGCGAAACTTTTGTCGCGTGCTGCTATCTGCCACCGTAGCGTCAGCGTCGACTCTTGCGGGTGGCAACAACACATCAAGCACGCGGTCTTCAGCGGCATCGGCGGCACGATCGGCCACGCGTTTCATAGCCGCCTCGCGGCCATTCTTGATCGCGGTTTCGGCCAGATCACGGATGATGGTATCGACATCGCGACCGACGTAGCCCACTTCGGTGAACTTGGTCGCCTCGATCTTGATGAAAGGCGCATTCACCAGCCGCGCCAGCCGTCGCGCGATTTCGGTCTTGCCCACACCGGTGGGGCCGATCATCAAAATGTTTTTCGGCGTGATTTCGGTGCGCAAGGGCTCCGCCACCTGCGCCCGCCGCCAGCGGTTGCGCAGAGCAATCGCCACGGCACGTTTGGCGCGCGACTGGCCGACAATGTGTTTGTCCAGTTCCGAAACAATCTCGGCCGGGGTCAGCGTTTGGTTGATGGCGTTCATTCGATCACTTCGATGAGGTGGTTCTGGTTGGTGTAGATGCACAGATCACCGGCAATTTCGAGCGACTTCTTGACGATTTCAGCCGGGGTCAGTTCGGTATTTTCCAGCAGCGCGCGCGCCGCCGACTGGGCATAAGCGCCGCCGCTGCCGATGGCGACGATACCAAATTCCGGCTCCAGCACATCACCGTTGCCGGTGATGATGAGTGAATGTTCGCTGTCGGCCACCGACAACATGGCCTCCAACCGGCGCAACATGCGATCAGTACGCCAATCTTTGGCGAGTTCGACCGCGGAGCGCAACAGGTTGCCCTGATGCTTTTCCAGCTTGGCCTCGAAACGCTCAAATAAGGTAAAAGCGTCGGCCGTGCCGCCGGCAAAACCGGCAATGATGCGGTCGTTATAAATGCGCCGCACCTTGCGTGCAGTGGCTTTCACCACAATGTTGCCCAGTGTCACCTGCCCGTCGCCGCCCAGCGCCACGCGCTTGCCGCGACGAACCGACAAAATGGTAGTGCCGTGATATTGCTCCATGGAATTCCTTGCTGAAAATGCTGGCCGTCAGATGGCGCGCGTACGTAATTCGACAACCTCGGCAAACCCGACGCTTTCGAGAAAAGTGGCCACCAACACTGACAAACCTGCAATGGAAATTTTCTTGCCCGCTAGCGCCAAGCCCGTCAGAATCTCCAACAGCACGGTGGCACTGCCCGCGTCGATGCGAGCAAGATTACGCGCATCGAGAACAAACTCATTGCGGTTAACCACCGCAGCTTCCAGCGCCGAAAACTCGGAGCGACTGGCGCAACTGAGTTCTCCGCGCAACGAAAAACCATCGGATTTTGGCGCGGGCGGCACATCGTCTTCCACCTCGGCCGGTGCTTTGGGTGCCTCCCACGAGGGCGGCGAAACCTCGAACGTCACGGCATAACTGACCGCCGTATCTTCATACAAATCCTGACGAAAACTCTGTTGATACAGTTCCAGTTGCAACAGCCACATGGCTTCGTCGCCCCGCGTGCCCATCACCAGTTTGGGTGCGAGTATTTCCGCAAGCCGCTCGGGGGTGCCAAAAATGTATTCTTTTTTGGCCTTCTTGAGCGCAGCAAGTGCGCGCATCATGAGCGTGCAACCATCGCCATTGGCATCCACCAGCTTGCCCAAGTCAAGGCGCACCATTGAACTCGTGCGCGCAATGGTCATGACTTGTTTGAGCGCGTCGCCAATATTGGCGTTCAACACGCCGGCAAAAGCAACATGCGCACGGCCGCCACTGGTGGCATAGACTTGATTATCGTCAGCAGCAGGCTCCACCCAGGTGGGCGGCGATTTTTCGAAGCGTTTGGCATACGCCATGGCCAGCGCATCAAATGCGGCGCGGCGGCCAATCACCTGCAACAAATCAAACAGGCCCGCCCAGACTTGGGGTACGTAACTCCCGGCAACCTCGTTGCTTTTCAACGCAGTCTCAAGGCGCCGCAGGGCATCGAGATCCTGTCCGGCGGCATACAGCGTGGCGGCTTCTTCGAGTGCGGCCGGCAAGGACGGGCGCACCGGCTTGGCGGGGGAATCTATTTTTGGTTCGGGTTCGGGTTCGGGTTCGGGTGCGGGTTCGGGTTCAGGTGCGGGTTCGGGCTGCGCTTCCGGCTTTTTCGGCTGCAACGGTTCCAGACTCAATTCCAGTGGCGGAGCAATGTTGGCCGGCACCTTGGGCACAACGGGCGCAACGGGCGCAACGGGCGCAGCGGACGATACCGGCGCATCCTGCGTGCCGGGCACTGTGAAATCAAGGGAAAATAGATCGTCGTCGTCGGACACTGCAAAACGCCATTCAACCGGATTGACCGATCAGTATAACGCCCCCAAGCACAGGGGATAGCGTCACACCGCAGCAGAAATGACGCACTGCGGGCAGGTGCCACGCAGTTCGAAAGCCACATTCTGCAGCGTGAACCCCGGCGGCAAAGCAGGCGGGGGCGGGGGTTCGGCCTCCAGGCAGAACATTCCACCGCAACGAACGCAATGAAAGTGCAAATGCCCGGCATGGCGGCGGCCGCTGCCAGCACCGGAATAGCGGAAAACCCCGCGCGTATCCACCGCCTTGAGCGCAAGCCCGCTGGCCACCAGTGAATCGAGAATGCGGTACAAGGTGACGCGATCCACACCCGCCGCCGCATCAGATGCCAGCTGCAACTCAAGCTCGGCATGCGACAAGGGTTTCGATGCGGCACCCAGCGCAGCCAGCACGCGCACGCGCCCACGCGTGACTTTGACCCCGGCGGCACGGATCATCTGGGCGGGAAGCTCGGTCGCCGCAGACGAAGCCCGTTGATGATGACTATTGCGCATCCGCCGATTAGGCCACAGGTACGCAGCAAATGCAACACTGTTGCATTTGGCGCAGTTCTGTGCTTGAATGTCGGGTTCTGACGCGACATTTGCGTGGCAATACTCATGACGTCTTCCCTCCTTTCCCAAATCGTACTGGCCTGCCTGATGGGCGGACTTCTCAGCGTTTCGGTCGCGGCGCTGGTGATGTTCGGCCTGCCGCGCCGCTGGTTATTGCTGACCGTGAGCTTTTCCACCGGCGTTTTGCTGGCCACGGCAACGCTGCACCTGCTGCCCGAAGCACTGGAAAGCGGACTGACGCCGCATGAGGCCTTCCCCGTGCTGCTGGCAGGCATCCTCGGCTTTTTTGCGCTGGAAAAATTCGCGCTCTGGCGTCACTCGCACGGCACCGCCGACGAACCGGACGGCCATGCCCACGATCAGGACTGTAGCGATCACCGCCATACCCACCACCACACCCAGAATGCACACGACCAGCACGGCGAAACCGTGCTGATCGTCATTGGTGACAGTTTTCACAACTTCACCGACGGCCTGCTGATCGCCGCCGCATTTCTCACCGAACCGGTGCTGGGCTGGAGCACCGCGCTGGCCATCTTCGCCCACGAAGTACCGCAGGAAGCCGGCGACTTCGCGATTCTGCTGGCCGCAGGCTGGAAACGCGGCCGTGCGCTGTTCTGGAACGGATTTTCCAGCCTGATGTCAGTCGGCGGCGGCATTGCCGGTTATTTCGCCCTCGACCAGGCGCGTCACTGGGTGCCCTATCTCATCATCATCGCCGCATCGAGTTTTCTGTATATCGCCGTGGCTGACCTGATGCCACGCCTGAAGCGCGAAAAATCCTCGGTCGGCTGGCACGGCATCCTGCTGGCCGCCGGCATCGCGCTGGTCGCTTTCGGCAACGCACATACACACTAAACGCACGAACATTGCCATGAATCGATTGCGCATTACCGCCCTGCTTCTGCTGATATTGACCACCGCCGCCCAAGCCGAAAAGGCGCACGTCCACGGTACCGGCAGTCTGAACGTAGTGATCGAAAAAGATCAACTTTCTCTGTCGCTGGAACTGCCGCTGGATGCTGCCGTCGGCTTTGAGCGCCCGGCACGTACCACCGTCGAAAAAGCTGCACTGGACGACACAGCACGAATTCTCAATAACGCAGCAACGCTATTTACGCCCACCCCGGCGGCCCAATGCACGGTCCAAACGGTGCGTGTCGAAATGCCATTCCGTACCCCGCCGAAACCAGGCGTTACGGAAGGTCACGCCGACATTGATGCCAGCGTCCTGTTCCGCTGCGCCAAGCCAAGCGCACTGAGGGGCTTCGAAACAACGCTCTTCACGCACTTCAAGCGTCTTTACCGTATCGAAGTGCAACGCATCGGCCCGACCGGTCAAGCTGCCGGCCGATTGACGCCCAAACAACCGGCGCTCAGTTGGTAGCCACTCCATCACCCATGCTGCTGTGCCCGGCAATCCGCATCACCAATCTGGTTTATCGCTGGCCGCGCCAGATCAAGCCGTGCCTTGAAATTTCGGCACTCGAAATCGCTGCCGGCGAACGTATTTTTCTTCACGGGCCCAGCGGTAGCGGCAAGAGCACCCTGCTCGCCTTGCTCGGCGGCGTCGCACTCCCCGAGTGCGGCCACATCGCACTGCTCGACCATGAGCTCACAACACTCAGCGCGCGTGCGCGCGACCGCCTGCGTGCCGACCGCATAGGGTTCATTTTCCAGCAGTTCAATCTGCTCCCCTGGCTGTCGGCCATCGACAACGTGCTACTGCCCTGCACATTTTCAGCCCGGCGGCGTGCGCGTGCCGGACAAGATCGAACACCGCGCGAAGAAGCCGCACGACTGCTCGAACATCTCGATCTCGCACCCGCGCTATGGCACATGCCTGCCAGCGAACTCAGCGTCGGCCAGCAACAGCGCGTGGCAGCGGCACGCGCGCTGATCGGCCGCCCTGACATTCTGATCGCCGACGAACCCACATCAGCGCTCGATGCGCCGCGCCAACAAGCCTTCGTCGACCTGCTGCTGCGCGAGTGCACGGCTGCCGCGGCAACGCTGATATTCGTCAGCCATGATGAACGCCTCGCTGCGCACTTCGAACGCCGCATCGCGCTGACCGATATCAACCATGCATCATTGCCGGAAATTTCTGAGGTGAGCGCATGAAAGCCGTGCTGCAGCTCGCAGTGCGCAGCGCCTGGGCGCGGCGCCTCACACTCGGCGTCACGCTCGTTGCTATCGCCTTGAGCAGCGCCCTGCTAATTGCCGTGGAGCGCATCCGCAGCGACGCACGACAAAACTTTTCCCAATCCGTTTCAGGGGTCGATCTGGTTGTCGGCGCACGCACCGGCGGCGTGCAACTGATGCTCTACGCCGTATTTCACGCCGGCAACGCCACTCATAACATGCGCTGGGACAGCTACCAGACTCTGGCCAACCACCCCGCCGTCGATTGGGCTCTACCGTTAT
>CAJAWW010000100.1 GCA_903946745.1 uncultured beta proteobacterium | reverse complement strand
GCCTTGTCGATGGGCGGCAAAGCAATACGACGCGTCTTTTCGGCGGGCACCGCAGCACTTGGTGCAGGGTCGTTGACCGGAAGAAACTTGGGTCGAGTGCCATCGGCCAGCGTGCGCATATCCGCGTGCATCGTGCCTGGCCGATCCGCAGACAGCGGGTTGCCGGCTGTCTGCGCTGAATCGGGCATCACACGAGCACTACAAACCACGTTCAACAGGCGTTCGTCAATACTGCCCGGCAACACGTTATTGGCACGCTGACGCGTCACGGTATCTTCGCGCACCATGGCATCACCATTGAAATAAATACGCCGCAGCGTGGTGAATCGGCGTGCATCGCAGTCATATAAATTCTCTGCGTGAATGGCGTTGTACACCCCAGTCGGGTCTCTGACCTCGCGCTCCATGCGCACCCGGCTCCAGGCATTCACGCCACTCGGATTGCTTGTAATACGGGATTTGTCGATTTCGATCATCTCGTATTTACCGGTGACTACCGCATGCCAGTTTGCCGTGGCACTCGCGGCATGAACAGGCATACCGACTGCAAACAACAGCGCCGTTGTCGCGAGAGCCGCTGTCAAAACCGAAGAAATTCGGAGCGAAAACATGTGTTCACCTTTATGCTTTTTCTAGCTTTCATAACTTACGGCGCTGAATTGCAATACTTTAGACTGCTTTCCACAATGCCAGGCTGGGGCCAAGCGCACCCAATAAGCCCTGTATTCAGGCGGGTTGCAATCAGCGCGCCTTTCCAGTAGCTTCGCAGTTCGCTCCCTGACCCGCCGGATTTCCGCTTTCCTCATGAATGCCAACGAAAAATTTATTGCCGCCGACGCCCACGTTGACGCCGCCGCCATCGCCCCCCTGCCCAACTCGCGCAAAATTTATGTCGTCGGCAGTCGCCCCGACATTCGCGTGCCGATGCGCGAGATCAGCCAGAGCGACACCGCCGACGAAGCCAATCCGCCGGTCACCGTGTATGACTGTTCGGGTACCTATAGCGACCCGGCCGTGCGGATCGACATCCGTTCCGGCCTGCCGGCGCTGCGCCAAAACTGGATCGAAGAACGCAACGACACCGAGTTGCTGGATCGCCTGAGTTCGGCCTACGGGCAAGAACGCGCGCAGGACGCCGAAACCGTTGCCCTGCGCTTCCCCGGCCTGCATCGTCAGCCGCGCCGCGCCAAGGCCGGTGCGGGTTTGAGTGGAAATGTGAGCCAGATGCACTACGCCCGGCGCGGCATCGTCACACCAGAAATGGAATTTGTTGCCATCCGCGAAAACCTGCGCCGCACGGAATATCTGGAAAGCCTGCGTGTTTCCGGCCCTAACGGCGAAAAAATGGCACGCTTCATGGGGCGGCAGCATGCGGGGGAAAATTTCGGTGCCAGCATTCCCGAGGAAATCACGCCCGAGTTCGTGCGCGACGAAATCGCCCGTGGCCGCGCCATCATCCCCAACAACATCAACCACCCGGAATGCGAGCCGATGATTATTGGCCGCAACTTTCTGGTGAAGATCAACGCCAACATCGGAAATTCGGCGATCACCTCATCGATCAGCGAAGAGGTCGACAAAATGACCTGGTCGATCCGCTGGGGCGGCGACACGGTGATGGATTTATCCACCGGCAAGCACATTCACGAAACCCGCGAGTGGATCATCCGCAACGCGCCGGTGCCCATCGGCACCGTGCCGATCTATCAGGCGCTGGAAAAAGTCGATGGCAAGGCTGAAGACCTGACCTGGGAAATCTTCCGCGACACCTTGATCGAGCAAGCCGAACAGGGCGTTGATTACTTCACCATCCACGCCGGCGTGCTGCTGCGCTACATTCCGATGACGGCCGAACGCATGACCGGCATCGTCAGCCGGGGCGGCAGCATCATGGCCAAGTGGTGTCTTTCACACCACAAAGAAAACTTCCTCTACACGCACTTTGAAGACATCTGCCAGATCATGAAGGCCTACGACGTTGCCTTCAGCTTGGGCGACGGCCTGCGTCCCGGCTCGATTTATGACGCCAATGACGAAGCGCAACTCGGCGAATTGAAAACGCTGGGCGAACTCACGCAGATCGCCTGGAAGCACGACGTGCAAGTGATGATCGAAGGCCCCGGCCATGTGCCGATGCACCTCATCAAAGAGAACATGGAGAAGGAACTCGACTGGTGCGGCGAAGCACCGTTCTACACGTTGGGGCCGCTGACCACTGACATCGCCCCCGGCTACGACCACATCACCAGCGCCATCGGCGCGGCGCAGATCGGCTGGTACGGCACCGCCATGCTCTGCTATGTAACGCCCAAGGAACACCTTGGTCTGCCCAACAAGCAGGACGTCAAGGAAGGCATCATCACCTACAAGCTTGCCGCCCATGCCGCCGACCTCGCCAAGGGTCACCCCGGCGCGCAGATTCGCGACAATGCGCTCTCCAAAGCCCGCTTTGAATTCCGTTGGGAAGACCAGTTCAACCTAGGCCTGGACCCCGACAAAGCGCGCGAATTCCACGACGAAACCCTGCCCCAGCACGGTGCCAAAGTCGCACATTTCTGCTCCATGTGCGGCCCCCACTTCTGCTCCATGAAAATCACCCAGGACGTGCGCGACTTTGCCGCCGCGCAAGGGCTGTCGGCCGAAGCGGCACTGACCAAAGGCATGGAAGTCAAATCGGTGGAATTCATCAAAAGCGGCGCGGAACTTTACAAAACCACCTGAAAAGTCGACGCTGGGGATACGGTGGCACGGGTGTAAAGCCCCTGATTTTCACCACCGACCAAAACGCCGCAGCTTGCAATTTAGTCGCGACTTTTTTGCAATCACCAGCACAATAGTCGCATACTGGTCGTGCTCACCAGCTCGTTCGAATAACATTCATGAACTGTCGCCCCAACTGCGGTGCCTGCTGCATTGCGCCCTCGATCAGCACACTGGGCAAGCCAGCAGGGGCGCCTTGCCAGCATTTGACCGGCGACATGCGTTGTGCAATTTTCGACCAGCCGCAACGCCCAGCCTGTTGCGGGGGCTTGCAACCCTCAGTCGAGATGTGCGGAGAAAACCGTGATGACGCGCTGCACTGGCTGGATAAACTCGAACACGCAACCAGCAATCTGTCTCAAGCCATCCAGAACTGATCGATATTCTTGATGCCCCACTTGGCAGCATCTTCACGGCTGACAATTTTTTCCGTGCTGCCCGGCTTCGACAAATCAAGCAACTCCGGGGTTATGTAAGATTGCGATTTGGTCGAGAAAAAAGCCTTCACATGCGGCATCAGCAAGGATTTTTCTGACTGCTCGACCACCACCGCCAGACGCCCCGAGGTCAGCTTGACCAGCGAGCCGGTAGGATAAATGCCGATACTTTTGACGAAGGCCTGAAAAATACGCTCTTCAAAGTGCCCCTTGCACCACTCGGTCATTTTGCGAATTGATTCAGCGGGATCCCATCCGGCCTTGTAGGGACGATTGGAGGTGATCGCGTCATAGACATCACACACCGCGCCCATTTTGGCGTGAAGCGAAATCTGGTCGCCGGAAAGATGATGCGGATACCCGCTGCCATCCATCTTCTCGTGATGGTGGATACAGACATCGAGCACCATAGGGCTCACGCCGCTGCCTTCGAGCAGCATGCGGTGACCCGATTCCGGGTGGCTCTTGATAATGGCGAACTCCTCGTCTGTCAATTTGCCGGGCTTGTTGAGCACCTCCATCGGCATCATTGCCTTGCCCAGATCGTGCAGCAACCCGGCGGTGCCGGCGTCGCGTATCTGTTTTTCGTCCAGCCCGAGTTGCCGGCCGACCGCAATCATCAAGGCGCACACTGCCACCGAATGCATATAGGTGTAGTCGTCCACAGTCTTCAAGCGCGCCAGACTAATCAATGCGCCGGGGTTGCGCATCACCGAGGACGCGATTTCCTCCACCAGTTCGGCCGCCGCTTCGGCGTC
Source organism: uncultured beta proteobacterium (assembly GCA_903946745.1). GTDB lineage: Bacteria > Pseudomonadota > Gammaproteobacteria > Burkholderiales > Rhodocyclaceae > CAJAWW01. Next base: position 5,327 of record CAJAWW010000100.1, on the reverse strand, counting down.
AACCGCCTTGCCCATGCGCGCTTCGTGAAACATTGAGGTCACAGCATCCTTGGCTGTGGCACAAATTTTTGCGGCACGCTGAGCTTCCACGGCCATCGACACGCGCTTGGGCGCCTCCTTCGCAACGGCAGGCACCGGCACGGACACCGCTACGGGTGCGGGTGCGGGTGCGGGTGCGGTTTCCGGCAAAGCCACCTGTTGCAAGGTTTCTTCAACCGCTGCATGCACCTCTTCAATGGATTCCGACCCTGGTACATCGTCACCTTTTTCGACGTCGATCCAGACTTCCTTGATGCCGCTATCCACCACCCGGCGCACATCTTCCGGATCAGTGATGGTGAATTTGCTGCGCCAGAAAGGGTGCTCCATCCAAGACCCGCACAACTCGTGCAGATGCATGCCGACGCGCAGGTGCTCGACGCCGATTTTTTTCAGCATGCTAGACTCGCCAGCCCGCCAATGCGGTGCGTTGTCGTACTGTTAATGCCATGGACTTATACCCGTTGTTACAAGCGCTGATTCTTGGCGTCGTTGAAGGTCTGACCGAATTTCTTCCGGTCTCCTCGACCGGTCATCTGATTCTAGTAGGTGATCTGCTGAATTTTAACGACGAACGCGGCAAACTGTTTGAAATTGTCATCCAGTCCGGGGCAATTCTAGCGGTGTGCTGGGAATATCGTCGCCGGATCGCCAGCGTACTATGTGGACTACCGCGCGACCCGGCTGCACAACGCATGGTGCTCAATCTCGCTGTGGCATTTATGCCTTTGGCAATACTTGGCCTGCTGTTCGGAACAGCGATCAAAACCCACCTGTTCAATCCGGTTACGGTTGCCAGCACCTTCATCATTGGCGGCTTCATCATCTTGTGGGCCGAGCGGCGCGAACACCGCATTCGTATTGAGAGCGTCGACGATCTCGACGTCATCGACGCCTTCAAGCTCGGGCTGGCGCAAGCCTGCGCGCTGATTCCCGGCACCTCGCGCTCAGGGGCGACCATCATCGGCGGCTTGTTGTTCGGCCTGTCACGCAAAGCCGCCACCGAGTTTTCATTCTTTCTCGCCATTCCCACGCTGCTGGCGGCCACGGTCTATCAATCCTATAAAGAACGCCACCTGTTTGTCGCCAGCGATATTGGCCTGTGGCTGGTGGGTTTCCTGGCCGCGTTTGCCTCGGCCTTTTTGTGCGTGCGCTGGTTGCTGCGCTACATTTCAAGCCACGATTTCACCATTTTCGCCTGGTACCGCATCGCCTTTGGCATCGTCGTACTCGCCACCTCGCATTTTGGCATCGTGCGCTGGACAGCCTGACATTCACACGCCCCTATGAATATTCTGTTTGAAGAAGACGGTGCATTTCGCGCCGGCAGCATCATGACCGACAGCGTCACGTCGCTACAGATCGAGCTGGCCTCGGGCAAGCGCGCCAAGGTCAAGGCCACCAACGTGCTGTTGCGCTTTGCGACCCCCGCTGCCGGCGAACTGCTGCAACGCGCCGAAGCGGAAGCCGAAGGCATCGACATCGATTTTCTCTGGGAAGTCTGCGGCGCGGACGAGTTCGGCTTTGAGGTGCTGGCGGCCGAATATCACGGCAGCAAACCCGACCCGGTGCAATCCGCCGCGGTGTTGCTGCGGTTGCACTCGGCACCGATGTATTTCCACCGCAAGGGTCGCGGGCGTTTTCGCAAAGCGCCGCCCGAAATTTTGCAGGCGGCACTGGCCGGGCTGGAAAAAAAACGCCAGCAGGCCGCCGCCATCGAACGCATGGTGACGGAACTTGTCAGCGGCACACTCCCCGCCGAACTGACCGGCATGCTGCCGCAACTGCTCTACAAGCCCGACCGCAACCGCAGCGAAACCAAGGCGCTGGAAGCGGCCTGTGCCGAATCCGGCAAATCAGCGCCGCAATTACTGCGTGATTGTGGCGCATTGCCGGCGACCCATGATTACCACCTCGGGCGCTTTTTGTTCGAGTATTTTCCTGACAACAAGGCCGGCACGGGTTTCCCGCCTTACGCTGAACCGCTACCGCCCGGTGACTTGCCGCTGGCCGCCGTTGCCGCCTTCAGCATCGATGATGCCGCCACGACCGAAATTGACGATGCGCTATCGGTCACACCCAAGCCGGACGGCGGCTGGTCGATCGGCATTCACATTGCCGCACCGGGCTTGGGCATGGCACCGGATTCCGACCTGGGTCGCATCGCCCGCGAGCGCCTCTCCACCGTGTATATGCCGGGGCGCAAGATCACCATGCTGCCAGAACCGGTTGTCGAACAATTCACGCTCTGCGCCGGACGCGCTGCCCCCGCGATTTCGCTTTATCTCGAGGTGGCCGCCGACTATCGTGTGCTCGGTCAGCGCACCTGCATCGAGCGGGTGCCTATCGTCGCCAATCTGCGTCATCACGATATTGAACCCGTATTCAACGAAGCCACGCTGGCCGCCGGACTATCCGATTTTCCCTACCGCGACGAACTCAAGCAACTATGGGAATTCGCTCAGGTACTGGAAGCCGGGCGCGGCAAACCATCGGACAACAGCGGACGCAAGGATTACAACTTCTCGGTGGATTGGGATCAGGACGGTGTCGACCAAAAAGGCGTGGTCAGCATCAGCGAACGCGTGCGCGGCAGCCCGCTGGATACGCTGGTGGCTGAATTGATGATTATTGCCAATGCCACCTGGGGCAGTATGTTGCGCGATGCCGGCATCCCCGCGCTGTACCGCGTGCAAACCGCCGGCAAGGTGCGCATGAGCACGGTCGCCGCGGCGCATGAAGGGCTGGGCGTCGATTGCTACGCCTGGTCGTCGTCGCCGCTACGGCGCTATTGCGACCTGCTCAACCAGTGGCAACTGATCGCGCTGCTGCAAAACCAACCGCCGCCTTTCCCGCCCAAATCGGCCGAACTGTTCGCGGCCTTGCGTGATTTCGAGCTGACCTATGCGGCCTATGCCGACTTTCAGCGCGGCATGGAACGCTATTGGTGCCTACGCTGGTTGCTGCAAGCAGGCATGACCACCGGCAGCGGGCGCGTGCTGCGTGAATCGCTGGTGCGGCTCGACGCCGTACCGCTGGTGCTGCGCGTGCCTTCGTTACCCGATCTCGCGATTGCCCCGCGTGGCGCACATGTGATGCTGAGCCTTGATGGCATCGACTTGCTGGAGGCGGAAATCCGCCCGCGTTATCTGGAACTTGCGGCCGAATTGGACGCCGATTCCCTCTCTGATGCCGGGTTCGACGCGGACGGGGACGAGCAGCCCGCAGCGTAAAATGGGCGGCCATGCTCCGCCCCTCGAAAACCACGCACGCACCATCCGGATTTCTGGCCGGCATGGATCGCTCGCAACGTCACCTGACACTGGCGATTGGCATTTCCGTTGTGCTGCACGGCGTGCTGCTGGCCGTGCGTTTCACCCCGCCCGATCTGTTCGACAAGGCACGCGAACGTGCGCTCGATGTCATTTTGGTGAACAGCAAGAGCCATAGCAAACCCGAAAAAGCACAAGCCAAAGCGCAAACCAGTCTCGATGGCGGCGGCAATACCGACGAAGACCGGCGTGCCAAGACACCCCTGCCGGCATCCCAACGCACCAAGGAAGGCAATGAGCTGATCGAAACCCAGCGCCGCGTGGCCGAACTGGAAGCCCAGCAGGCCAAAATGCTGACGCAAGCGAAAAGCACCAAAACAGTCACGGCCGAGCAATCTCGCAACGCCCCCACCCCCACCCCGGCACCCACCCTTTCGGGGGCTGATCTCGCCAGCAATGCCATGGCCATTGCCCGAATCGAAGGCCAGATCTCACGGCAACTTGAGGAATATAACCAGCGCCCACGCAAAAAATTTCTGGGTGCGCGAGTGGAAGAATATCGCTTCGCCCAATACGTTGAAGACTGGCGGCAAAAAATCGAACGCGTCGGCAATCTCAATTACCCCGATGCCGCCAAGGGGCGCCTGTATGGCAATCTGGTGCTGACCGTCGTCATCAAGAGCAATGGTGAACTGGATCGCGTGGACATCAGCCGTTCTTCCGGCAAAAAACTGCTCGACGACGCGGCGCGGCGCATCGTGCAAATGGCCGCACCTTACGCCGTATTTCCCGAAGCCATCCGCCGCGACACCGACGTCATAGAAATCACCCGCACCTGGACCTTTACCAACGCGGACAAGCTGCATGCCGACTGATCTGTATTGCGTATTTGGCAACCCGATCGGCCATAGCAAGTCGCCGAAAATTCACGCACTGTTTGCCGCGCAAACCGCGCAAGACATGCGCTATGAAGCCCGTCTCGCGCCGCTGGATGGCTTTGCCGCCACGGTCGCCCGGTTCATTGCCGACGGCGGGCGCGGCGCCAATGTCACCGTGCCGTTCAAGGAAGAAGCCTTTCGTCTGGCCACCCAGCGCACGCCGCGTGCCGAAGCCGCTGGTGCGGTGAATACCCTGAGCTTCACAGACGGCCAAATCGTGGGCGACAACACCGACGGTGCCGGCCTGGTGCGCGATCTGAAACACAATCTCGGCTGCAACCCGGCCGGGCGTCGCATTCTGCTGCTGGGTGCCGGGGGTGCCGCGCGCGGCGTCATCCTGCCGCTGCTGCTGGAACAACCGGCGCGACTGGTGATTGCCAATCGCACAGCAGAGAAAGCGGTGCGTCTTGTGCAGGAGTTCGCCCGCCTGCCCGCCTGTGCCATTAGCATCAAGCCGGAAAGCTGTGGTTTTGACGCACTGACCAACCTGACCAAAGAACGCTTCGATCTGGTTATCAACGCCACCTCAACCGGGCTCACCAACACCGTGTTACCAACGTCGACTTCTCTGTTTGCACCGGGATGCGTCGCCTATGAAATGCTTTATGGCCGCGAAACCCCGTTCATGGAACAAGCCCGTAGTGTTCTGGATGTGCGCGTGGCCGATGGTCTGGGCATGCTGGTGGAACAAGCCGCCGAAGCCTTTTTTGTCTGGCGCGGTGTGCGCCCGAACACACAGGCCGCATTGATTGCATTGGCAGCATTAGCGGAACTGCATCAGTGACAGCAGCGCCCCGCTGGCTGAAACGCACACTGGGCGGCCTGTTTGCACTCCTGCTGCTCTGGCAGGGCTGGTATCTGGGCTGGGTGGTGTGGTGGAAATGGGCGAACCCGGGCACCACCAGTTTCCAGAGCCAGCGTCTGGAACAATTGCGCGAAAAAAACCCAAAATTCGAACTCAAACGGCAGTGGATGCCTTACGAAAAAGTTTCGGTTAATCTCAAACGCGCGGTCATCGCCGCTGAAGACGACAAGTTTGTCGATCATGAAGGCTTTGACTGGGAAGGCTTCCAGAAGG
>CAJAWW010000099.1 GCA_903946745.1 uncultured beta proteobacterium | reverse complement strand
TAAGCTTGCAGGTTCAAGACTCCAACCCACGCGGCTTACGTCCGGCGCGGGCGAATACGGCGTCGAATAACGGATTGGGTAACACGCGCAGCAGCTTTTCAACGATGGCCATCTGCCAGGGAATCACGCTGTAGCTGCTGCCCCGCGCGATGGCGCGGGCGAAGCGTTCGGCGGCGACAGCCGCCGGCAGCAAAAAAGGCATCGGGTACGCATTCACTGCTGTCATCGGCGTTTCAATATAGCCGGGCGCGATGGTGACGACCCGCACCCCGCTGCCGCGCAATTCGATGCGCAGCGCTTCAAGATAGGCGATCGCGGCCGCTTTGGAGGCCGAATAAGCACCGGCACCGGGAATTCCGCGCACGCCCGCGACCGAAGCAATACCCACCAGACGACCGCTGCCACGCAACTTCATGGCACCAATAAAGGGCTGGAAAGTTTGCATCATGCCGATCAGATTGGTATCCACCACACGACGAAACACGGCGTTGTCTTCCGTCATCTCGGTGAGTGTGCCGACCGAAATGCCGGCATTGGCGATCACCACCTCCGGGCAGCCATGGCGCTGCATGAAGTCGGCCGCTGCTGTCTGCAATGCCACGGCATCGGTGACATCGAGCGGATAAGCGCTATGGGTGCCGGGCAGCGTTTCGATCAACTCGAATAGTCGACGCTGGCGACGCGCCGCCAAACCCAGTGTTGCGCCCTCAAGCGCGTAATGCTGCGCAAGTGCGGCACCAATGCCGCTGGATGCGCCCGTCAGGAAAATGCGCACTACTGCACTACTTCTTGCCGGTGGCGTTCGGGGCGCGGGGTGATTCGCTACGGGCGCGTGCCACGAGCTGGTCGATGACGCGCAGCAGATCGCTATAGTTTCCCGTGGTGTTGGCCATATAACGACCCTGCACGATGACCGTGGGCACACCGCCAATGGTGGCCGCCGCCGTGGTCGAGCGCGCCTGTTGAACCCGCGCATTGACGGCAAACGAGAGCATGGTCTCTTTGAACTTTGCCCGGTCTACGCCCTGCTTGGCGACCCAGTCGAGCAGCACAAAGTCGTCGTCAAGGCGCAGGCGTTCTTCATGAATGGCACGAAAAGCCTTGCCATGCAGTTTCTCTGTCAGTTGCATGGCTTCGAGCGTGTAAAACAGGCGCGCGCCGGGTGCCCATTTCATGTTTGGAAACAGCGCGGGCACGCGGCGAAAGCTGACATCTGCCGGCAGCTTTTTGACCCACGCATCGAGGACGGGATCAAAGTCGTTGCAATGGTTGCAGCCATACCAGAAGAACTCGATCACCTCGATCCGGGTTTTGTCTTCGACCGGAAACGCCGGCTCGATGATCTGAAAATCCTGCCCCGGCCTCAGTTCGGTGGCGTGAACAGCGGGCACCATCAAGGACCCCATCACGAACGCGATGCACAACGCGAAAAATACAGCCGCGCCACTGAAAAATTTTCGCAGAATGTTGATGAGATGCATGGCGACCTCTACTCCTTCTGTTTGATAACGCTGGCCTGAACCCCCACCGCCGATAACTGGGTACGGGTGCGGTTCAACTCGTCCAGCGTGCGAAATGGACCGATGCGCACACGAAACATGGTGCCTTTGTCGGGAATGCTGACCTCCTGCACACCCGCTTCCAGCCCGCTGAGTGCCAGCTTGGCCTTAAGGTTGTCGGCGTCTGCGGCTTTCTGGAAAGCGCCTGCTTGCAAGAAAAAGGTTTCGTTTGCGGCCGGTTTGGCTTCCGTGGCACCGGGTGATGGAGAAGCTGCAGGTGGAATCGGGGGCACGGGAGGAACTGCTGCCGACGCGTTGTCTGCCGCCCCCGGTTTGGCCTGCTGCTTGCCTTCCAGAATGCCGTAAAACTCAAAACGTTGTTTGTCGCCGGATTTGTCGCCGGGCTTTCCCGGTAGCGGTGCTGGCGTTGTCGCTGCGCCGGTAGCCGGTTTGTCCTTTTCCGTTTTTGGTGCGGCCTCGCCCTTGGTTTGAAAAGGCAGCGGCGACTTATTGAGATACCACACCACGCCGAAGGCAATCACGATACCGATCACCAGTCCGACAAAAATGCCCAGCAAGGTGCCGCCACCACTTTTCTTTTGCGGTGCCCGCGCAGGCTTGGCCGCAGTTTTGGCCATAGACGCAGGCCGCGTTGCGCGGGGTGAATGTGAAGTGGTGTCGTACTTGCTCATGGATTACATGCTCACAGGTTGGGATACGCCAAGAATGGACAGGCAGTTCTGCAAAACCTGACGCGTTGCCAGTGCCAGCGCCAGGCGTGCATGGCGAGTGGCTTCGTCGTCAACCAGCACACGTTCAGCGTTATACCAGCCATGAAAATCGGCGGCGAGATCCTTGAGATAAAACGCCAGCGAATGTGGCGCATAGTCGCGTGCGGCGTTCTGGATCAGTTCCGGGAACTCGGCCAGCCGTGCGCACAGCGCGTGCTCGCGCTCATGCGTGAGCGGCGCGAGATCAGTCAGTGCGAGCGCCGTGAGTGATGGCAGCGCATCGGCATCCAGTTGCGAAAGCACCGAGCAAATGCGTGCATGCGCATATTGAACGTAATACACCGGGTTATCGTTGCTCTGGCTCTTGGCCAGATCAAGATCGAAATCCAGCGCCTGATCGCACTTGCGCAGCATGTAGAAAAAACGGCAGGCGTCGTTGCCAACTTCGGCGCGCAACTGGCGCAGCGTGACGTATTCGCCCGAGCGGGTGGACATTGACGCCTTCTGCCCGTCGCGGAACAGGCTGACGAATTGCACCAGCGTGACATCGAGCCGGCTGGCATCAGCACCCAACGCCGTCAGTGCGCCCTTGACACGGGGAATGTAACCGTGATGGTCGGCACCCCAGACGTCGATCACTTTATCGAAACCGCGCTCGAACTTGTTCAGGTGATAGGCGATGTCGGACGCAAAATAGGTGTAAATGCCGTTGTCACGCTGAACGACGCGGTCTTTTTCGTCACCAAAAGCAGTGGAACGAAACCACTTGGCACCATCCTGAACGTAGAGGTGCCCCTTTTTCTCCAGCTCAGCCACCGCCCGGGCAACCATTCCGGTGTCGTAGAGGCTGCGCTCGGAAAACCAGGCGTCGAAATGCACGCCAAACTCTTCAAGATCGGCGCGGCCATCGGTGAGTTGTTCGTTCAGCACATGGCCGTGAATATAAGCCCAGCCTTCACCCAGCAGATCCTTGCCGGCAACAATCAGGCCGTCGAGCCGGGCTTCGAGGTTTTCGGTGTCGTCGGTATCTTCGGTACCGGGCACGCACGACAGCACTGCCCCCGCCGGATGCACGTAGCGGTCACCCTGCGCCAGATTGATCTGTGCCGCCATGTCGCGCACATAATCGCCCTGATAGCCGTTGGGCGGAAACGGCACGCTGACCTGGTGCAGTTCAAGATAGCGCAGCCAGGTTGAGACGGCAAGAATATCCATCTGCCGGCCGGCATCATTGACGTAATACTCGCGCGCAACCCGATGGCCGGCGAAGGCCAGCAATGAGGCAAGGCTGGCACCATACGCCGCGCCGCGCCCATGACCCACATGCAGCGGTCCGGTGGGATTGGCCGAAACGAATTCGACTTGCAACTTGAGCCCGGCGTTGCCGCGGCCGAAATCGGCACCGGCATTCAGCACGCTTGCCACCACTGCCGTGCGTGCCGCCGCTGTCAGCGTGAAATTGATGAAGCCGGCACCCGCGATCTCGGTCTTTGCAATGCAGGCCGATGCGGGCAGCTCACGCACCAGTTGTTCGGCGATCTGTCGTGGATTGGTCTTCAGCGCCCGCGCCAGTTGCATGGCAAGATTGCTGGCGAAGTCGCCGTGACTGGCCTGTTTGGGGCGCTCAAGGATAATTTCAACATCGCCGTGATTGGGTGCCACGCTGGTCAAAGCCTGCCGCAGCAGCTCGGTAAGTTGCAAACGGGCGTCAAAGCCGGGGGGGGGGCAGGTGTTGGAAACAGCCATAAAGAGAATCGAAAATCGTGGATCGTGAATGAGAAGAAGTGCTGAAGCGTACTGAAGAAGAGTACTGACCCGGCGGGTGCTTTCAGCAAGCACTGAATTATACTTCCCGTTTATTGTCCGCCCCTGCTCCCGTGCGCATCTTCCGCCTTCTTAGAATTGTCCGTGTCGCCTACTTGTACGGACTGGATCGCATGATCCTCGACAGCGGCCCCGTGTTCGGGTTTTCCGGGCGCGCCCTGCGTGCGCTGCAAGGGCTGATGTTCTGGCGTGATCTCTCTGCGCCGCGCGCCGTGCGCTTGCGTCTGGCGCTGGAAGACCTGGGGCCCATCTTCGTCAAGTTCGGTCAGGTACTGTCCACCCGCCGCGACTTGATGCCGATGGATATTGCCGAAGAACTCGCCGCGTTGCAGGATCGCGTGCCACCGTTTTCGTCCGAGCTGGCGATGACCGAACTGGAACGCGCCTACGGCCGGCCGGTGCATGAAGTGTTTGCCACCTTCGAGCGCGAGCCGGTGGCCTCGGCCTCGGTGGCACAGGTGCACTTCGCTACGCTGCACGAAAAAGATGGCGGCCGCGAAGTCGCAGTAAAAATCCTGCGTCCCGGCATTGAACCGGTGATCGATCACGATCTGGCGCTATTGCAGGTTGCGGCCAGTCTGCTCGAAACCCTGTGGGTCGACGGCCCGCGCCTGAAACCACGCGAAGTGGTGGCCGAGTTCGACAAATACCTGCATGACGAACTCGACCTGATGCGCGAAGCCGCCAACTGCTCGCAGTTACGCCGCAACTTTGCCGGTTCCGATCTGCTGATGGTGCCCGAAGTACACTGGGACTGGTGCCTGCGCAACGTGATGGTAATGGAGCGCATGCACGGTATACAAATCTCGCAGGTTGAACATCTGCGGGAAGCTGGTGTGGATATTCCAGCCATCGCCCGCGCCGGTGTCGAAATCTTTTTCACGCAGGTGTTTCGTGACGGCTTCTTCCACGCCGACATGCATCCGGGCAACATTCTGGTCGCCACCGAAGGCGACGCCAAAGGGCGCTACATCGCACTCGATTTCGGCATCGTCGGCACGCTGACTGATGTCGACAAAGCCTATCTGGCGCAAAATTTTCTGGCCTTCTTCCGCCGCGACTACAAGCGCGTGGCCGAAGCGCATATTGAATCCGGCTGGGCGCCGAAAGACACGCGCGTGGATGAATTCGAGGCGGCGGTGCGTGCTGTGTGCGAACCAATTTTCGACCGTCCGCTAAAAGAAATTTCCTTCGGCCGCGTGTTGTTGCGCCTGTTCCAAACTTCACGTCGCTTCAATGTTGAAGTGCAACCACAGCTGGTACTGCTGCAAAAAACCTTGCTGAATGTCGAAGGGCTGGGGCGTCAGCTCGACCCCGACCTTGATCTGTGGAAAACCGCCAAACCTTATCTTGAACGCTGGATGAGCGAACAACTGGGTTGGCGCGGATTGGTGAACAATCTCAAACGTGAAGCCCCCAGCTGGGCGACCCTGCTGCCAGCGCTACCGCGTCTGGCACATCAGGCATTGTCCACCGATCGCCACGACGAACTGCTGGCAGAACTCACCGCACTGCGTGCCGAAGAGACACAGCAAAGCCGGCTGCTGGCTGCATTGGTGCTTGTGCTGACGGGGATATTGCTGGCGCTGGTGTTGCGGTGACGGCGCTGGCCTAG
>CAJAWW010000098.1 GCA_903946745.1 uncultured beta proteobacterium | reverse complement strand
GTGATGCTCGGCATCATCCCCGCGTGGGGTGGCATGTTGCGCCTGCCGCAATTGGTGGGCGCAGCGGCGGCGCTGGACATGATGCTCACCGGCAAAAATATCGACGCACGACGGGCGAAAAAAATGGGGCTGGCCGACGAATGCGTGCCCCCGCGCGTGATGGACAGCGCCGCGCGTGCGCTGGTGCTGTCGGAGCAACCGGCGCGACGACTGCCGTGGTTGCAACGCCTGCTCAACGGCTCGCTCAAAGGCATGGTGGCGAACAAGGCGCGGGCGCAACTTGCCACCCGTGCGCGTGCCGAACATTACCCGGCACCCTACGCCATCATCGACATGTGGGCGAACCATGGCGGCAATGCGCTGGCCGTGCCCGCCGCGCAACCGACCTCGCTGGCTGCGCTGATGCGTTCCGCCACCTGCCGCAATCTGGTGCGGGTGTTTTTCCTGCGCGAGCGACTCAAAGGTTTTGGCAAAACCGCCGCTGACTTTACGCCACGCCATGTGCACGTGGTCGGCGCGGGCGTGATGGGTGGCGACATCGCGGCATGGTGCGCGCTGCGCGGCATGACCGTGACGCTGCAGGATCAGAGCGTGGAACGCATCGCCCCGGCCGTGGCGCGTGCCGCAACGCTGTTCGCCAAGAAACTGCGCGACCCGAAGCAGACGCGCTTTGCGCTCGACCGGCTGATCGCCGATCCGCGTGGCGATGGCGTGCGCCGTGCCGATGTCATCATCGAGGCGATTTTTGAAAACCTGGATGCCAAGCGTGCGCTGTTCGCCGACATCGAGGCGCGCGCCCGGCCGGATGCGCTGATTGCCTCCAACACCTCGTCGCTCAAACTCGCCGATATTGCGGCCGGGTTCAAAAATCCTGCGCGTCTGGTCGGCATTCATTTCTTCAACCCGGTGGCGCTGATGCCACTGGTTGAAGTGGTGGCCGGCACCGATCCGGACATGGCGCAACGTGCGGCGGCCTTCGTGCGCCGCATCGACAAACTGCCGTTGCCGGTGCAGGACACGCCTGGTTTTCTGGTCAACGCCGTGCTCGCACCCTACCTGCACGAGGCCATGCGTTGCGTCGATGAAGGGTTGTCGCCGGCCACCATCGATGCCGCTGCCGTGGCCTTCGGTATGCCGATGGGGCCGATTGAACTGGTCGATACGGTTGGTCTTGATGTGGCTGCCGCCGTCGGCCGGCAACTGCTGCCGCAGGCCACGCCGCCGCAACAACTCAGTGCGTTGGTGGCCGAAAAAAATCTCGGTCGCAAAACCGGACGGGGGTTTTATGTCTGGAACGATGGCAAAGCACAAAAAGTCGACGCTCAAACACCGGTAAATGAAGAATCCGCAGCACTCGCCCGCCGCCTGATCCAGCCCCTGCTCGACGCCACCGAGCGACTGGTGGCAGCGGGTGTCGTGGCGGATGCCGAGCTGGCCGATGCCGGCGTGATTTTCGGCACCGGCTTTGCCCCCTATACTGGTGGCCCGATAAACTACCTGAAAGCGATCCCGCCGCGATGAGCAACGAACCGACCACCCTCCCCTCGGCCATGCCCGAATTGCGCGTGGTGCCGATGCCCGCTGACGAAAACTTTTACGGCGACATTTTCGGTGGCTGGGTGATGTCGCATGTCGATCTGGCCGGCGGCATTGCCGCCATTCGCCGGGCGCAGGGGCGGGTGGCCACGGTAGCGGTCAATTGCTTTAGCTTCAAGCAGCCAATTTCAGTCGGCGATCAGGTCAGCTTTTATACCAACATTGTGCGTGTTGGCCGCACGTCGATCACCGTGGATGTGCAGGTCTATGCCGTGCGCAATCCGATGGCACCGATTGTTGTGAAGGTGACTGAAGCGCAGCTGACCTATGTAGCGCTTGCGGCCGATGGGCGCAAGCGCGAGGTGCCACCTGCGGTTCCGTCTGCGGTTCCGCCCGCAGTGTAGCGCCGCTCAATCGGCGGGCTGATGGCTTTCGGTCAGTTCGCGCAATTCGCGAAACAACTCGCGAAAAGCCTTTGGTGGCTTGTTCAGTTCCGCTTCCCGCAGGGCATTGCGCCGTAGTTGGCGCAGATGCTGAATATCAGCACCGGGAAAATCACGGGCAATCTCGCCGATCACGGCATCGTCTTCCAGTAATCGGCTGCGCAGCCGTTCAAGCCGGTGCTGCCGGGCGGTGGCCGTCGCCGAGACCCCGTTTATTTCGTCCAGCGCGGCTTGCAGCGGAACCGTATCCACGTCGCGCATCAGCTTGCCAACATATTGCATCTGCCGGCGTCGCGCCTCGTTGCTGGTGAAGCGTTGCGCATCGCGCAAGGCATCGAACAGGCCTTCCGGCATGTCAATTTTTTTCAGTCGCTCAAGCGAGAGCGCCACCAACTCCGCCCCCATCTTTTGCAAGGCGGTGCTTTCACGCTTTTTCTGCGATTTACTGGGGCCGGACCAGATGAGTTCGTCGGCCGAGTCGTTATCAATGTTTTCCACGGTTATGATTATAGCTTCGCGCTTAGTCCAGCTTAACCTCGATTAATCCGCCTCCCAACCCGACCGAAGAAAGTTCCCGCATGTCTCAAGGATTCAGCCATTCCCACGACGCGCTACGTCAATTGACGCAAGACGTGCTCGAACATGCCGCAAAAATTGGTGCGACCGCCTGTGAAGTCGATGTCTCTGAAGGGCTGGGTCAGTCGGTCACCGTGCGCCGGCAGGAAGTCGATACCATCGAATACAACCGCGACAAGGGCTTGGGTGTCACGGTGTATCTCGGTCAGCGTCGTGGCTACGCCAGCAGTTCTGACTTTTCGCCGCTGGCGGTCAGGGCGACGGTGGATGCGGCGCTATCGATTGCCCGCTTCACCGCCGAAGACGATTGCGCCGGCCTGCCGGAGGCAAAACTGCTGGCACGCGCGCCGATGGAGCTCGACCTGTTTCATCCTTGGGACATTCCCGTTGCGGCCGCCATCGACATCGCCCGCCGGTGCGAGCAGGCGGCTTTTGATGTCAGTCCGCTCATCAGCAATTCCGAAGGTGCCACGGTGTCGGCCCAGCAGTCGCACTTTGTGTCGGCTAACAGCCTTGGATTTGTCGGCGGCTTTGCCACCACGCGGCATTATGTTTCCTGCTCGGTGATTGCCGGTGAAGGTGACGACATGCAGCGCGACGACTGGTATGCCTCGCAGCGTGATCCGGCGCTGTTCACCGACCCGGCCGCCATTGGCGACTACGCCGCGCGCCGTGCGCTGTCGCGCCTTAATGGCCGCAAGCTATCGACCCGCAAGTGCCCGGTGATCTTTGAGGCGCCGCTGGCTACCGGCTTGATTGGCAGTTTTGTACATGCCGTGTCCGGCGGTTCTCTGTATCGCAAAACCACGTTTCTTCCCGATAGTCTGGGCAAGTCTTTGTTCCCGGACTTCGTGCAGATCAGCGAACGGCCGCATCTGCGGGGTGCTGTGGCCTCGACGCCGTTTGACGACGACGGCGTGGCAACACGCAACCGCGATGTTGTGAAAGACGGCGTGCTGCAAGGTTATTTTTTATCCACCTACTCGGCACGCAAGCTGGGCATGCAAACCACCGGCAATGCCGGCGGCGCACACAACCTGCGGATCAAGCCGGGTCAGCACGACCTCAAAGGCTTGCTGCGTGAAATGGGGCGTGGCCTTTTGGTGACCGAATTGATGGGTCAGGGCGTGAACTATGTGACCGGCGACTACTCGCGCGGCGCGGCCGGTTATTGGGTGGAAAACGGCGAGATCGCCTATCCGGTGGAAGAAATCACCATCGCCGGCAATCTCAAGGAAATGTTCCGGGGCATTGTGGCGATCGGCAAGGATATTGAACTCCGCGGTGCCAAACAGGTCGGATCGATATTAATCAATCGCATGACGATTGCAGGCAGTTAATGAAAGACAGGGGAACGCTATGGCATTGAATCAAAGTTTTTTTCGGTGGGCACTGCTGGCGGCTTCGTTCGCGTGCTGCACGATTGCGTCGGCAGCCGGTCTTGAAATGAGCGCGCCCGATGCGCTGGAGGCTGCTGCCAAAGGCAAGCTCAAGCTGATCGATATCCGTACTCCGGATGAATGGCGCGAGACCGGCGTGCCGAAGAATGCCAGCCGTCTCGACATGGTGCACCCGCGTGGCGGCCCCGGTTTTGTCGAGGATTTGCTGAAGCAGACCGGGGGCGATAAAACTGCGCCGATCGCCCTGATTTGTCGTACCGGCAACCGCACCACGCAGGTGCAGCGTTACCTGGAAGCGGAAGGGTTCACCCGGGTCTACAACGTCAAGGAAGGCATGGCGGGCAGCGCCGCCGGGCCAGGATGGGTCAAGCGCGGTCTGCCGTTGGAGGATTGCCGTAGTTGCTGAGGCTTAACACCTTGGTTTAACCTAGAAAAACAAGGTAACCACGGCGACACGGCGAAAAGCAAAGAGTGCAGGTTTTTCATGAGCGCCCTTGATTTTTCGCCGTGTCGCCGTGGTCAACTGCCTTTTCTAACGCGCAGTAGTCACGCGCACCTACCCAAGATCTACCCCAGCTCCGCCCGGTTGCGGCCATTTTCTTTGGCACGATAAAGCTGCTCATCGGCCGCGCGAAAAACGGCGGCGATTTCGCCGGTTGCAGCGGGGGTGTGTAGGCCGCCCACGGAGATTGTGGCGATGCCCCATTCGGCATTGGCTGCATGC
>CAJAWW010000097.1 GCA_903946745.1 uncultured beta proteobacterium | reverse complement strand
TATGCCTGGTGCCAATGAAAAGAAGACCAAATACGTCAAGGAAGGCGGCTATGAGTTGATGCAGTGGGCCTCCAAGGGCAACAAGGTGTCAGACGGTTCCGTGTCGACCGAGCGCAAGATGAGTGGTGGCACAACGGGTGCAAAGGCAGACGGCGCAAAGTCTGGTGATACCTACACCGTCACGTTCACACGCAAGAATCCAGGCGAAGGCAAGGTTGTACCGATGGGTGTCGCAGTTCATGCCGATCACGCCAGCGGTCGCTTCCATCATGTTTCGCTGGGCTACACCGTAGGTATTGGTGCTGACGGCGACATCAAGGCCAGCAAGCAGTAATACAACCCATGCCTTTCGGGAGGCATGTATGAACTCAGCACGCCGGCTTATTGCCGGCGTGTTTTGTCTACTCGCGCTTACCACTGAACCGGCGGCTGTTTTTGCAATTGCTGCGGAAACACATGAGGTTTCCATTCAGGATTATCGGTTCCAGCCCAGCAGTCTGCGCATCAAGGTGGGGGATACCGTGCGCTGGACCAATCGCGAAAAGCGTACCAGCCACTCAATTCTCTTCCTCGGTTCGCCCATGCTGGAATCGGAGCGAATGTTTCCTGAGGACTCATGGTCGCGCCAGTTTGTTGCCGTTGGAAGCTACCCGTATCGTTGTGGTCCTCATCCGGAGATGGAGGGCAAGATTGATGTTGTTGACTAGTCTTTTCACCATCACAAATCATCTCATGAAGATATCTGCACTCCTTGTTGCGCTGTGTTGGATGAGTATGTCGCCAGTACAAGCGGCAGATGCCAAAGTGCCCGGAAAACGCGTGATGGATATCGTCGAATCACGCTGCGCCTTGTGTCACGGGCGAGAGGGTGAAAGTGCGTCAGCCATCTATCCGCGTCTGGCAGCACAGCATCCGGATTATCTGGCCAAGCAGTTGAAGGATTTTCGCGATGGTCGCCGCAAGAGTGAAACCATGGCCGACATGGTGAAAGACCTCAGCGATCAGGAAATCGCCGAACTTGCAGCGTGGTTCTCTAGCCGCGCCGTATCGGCGCGCCGCGTGGGTGACACCGAACTGGCCGCTGTCGGTAAATATATTTTCAACAAGGGCAACCCTTATTCCGGCGTCGCCGCCTGTACCTCATGTCATGGCGCAAAGGGGTATGGCACGCATCAGTTGCCGCGTCTGGCGGGTCAGCATTCGGCCTATTTGCAAACCCAGTTAATGGAGTTCAGCAAGCGCGAGCGCACCAACGACAACGCGATCATGCACAGCATTGCCAGTAAGTTGACTGAGCTTGAAGCCCATGCGGTCACCACTTACATCGGTGGCCTTGAATAGAGAACCTCGTTGCGCATGACTCATATCAATGTATTGCGTCCGCAACGGGTTCAGTGTTCGTCTATGCGAACATTGATGATTGCTTTTATCGCACACGGATTTTTCGCTGCCGGTTCGGTCGCTGCCGAACCGGACATAGCGGATCCCCGCTTGGTACGTCTGGTGCGGCAGGATTGTGGTTCCTGCCACGGCATGACTCTGCAAGGCGGGTTGGGCACGCCACTCACGCGCGAGGCACTTAGCGGAAAACCGGCCGATAGTCTGGCTGCAACTATTCTGTACGGTCGTCCCGGCACGGCGATGCCCGCGTGGAAGACCCTGCTGACTGAAGCACAAGCACAATGGATTGCCAATCGACTGCTTGATGGCTTCCCCGAGGAGTAATAAATGATGCACCGGTTGATCTATCTTGTTGTGGCGGTTTTGCTGAGTGCGTGCAGTGCTTTGCCCTTGCGCGGCACCGGCGATCTGGGGCTGGTGATCGAACGCGCCAGCGGCAGTGTGCAAGTGGTGAACACGACGCAGCGTGTCGCACTGGCGCGGGTTGAAGGGCTGGGTGATCTTTCCCACGCGTCGGTGGTGTTTGCGCGCGACGGCCGCTACGCCTATGTGTTCGGCCGTGACGGCGGCTTGAGCAAAGTGGATCTGCTGGAGCAACGCCTCGTCAAGCGCGTGATGCAGGCCGGCAACAGCATCGGCGGTTCAATCTCGCAAGATGGCCGCATTGTCGTCGCGCAAAACTATGTGCCGGGCGGCATCAAGGCCTTCGATGCTGAGACGCTGGAGTTGCTCGCCGAGGTGCCGGCTGAGTACGCACCGGGCAAGTTTTCCAAGGTTGTCGGGCTGGCCGATGTGCCGGGGCAGCGCTTCGCCTATGCGCTATTTGAGGGCGGTGAAATCTGGGTCAGCGATTTCAGCAACCCCCGGCAACCGGTGACACGGCGCTTTCCCGCCGGCAAGCAGCCCTATGACGGATTGGTGACACCGGATGGACGCCACTATCTGGCCGGTTTGTTTGGTGAGGATGGCATAGCCTTGCTCGATCTCTGGCAGCCTGAATTGGGCAGCCGCAAAATTCTGGCGAATTATGGTCGTGGCGAAGAGAAGTTGCCGGTGTTTAAGATGCCACATCTGCGCGGCTGGGCGCTGGCCGCCGGACGCGCCTGGCTGCCAGCAATCGGCCGCCACGAAGTGCTGGTCGCCGATGCCCGCAGCTGGCAGGAAACGGCACGCGTGGCCGTCAAAGGGCAACCCGTCTTCGCCATTGCCAGCCCGGACGGGCGCCAGATCTGGGTGAATTTTGCCCACCCGGACAATGGCTGGGTGCAGGTGATCGACACCTTGAGTGGTCAGGTCATCAAAACCCTGCAACCGGGCAAGGCCGTGCTGCACATGGAATTCACGCCGCGCGGTGAGGCAGTCTGGATTTCCGCGCGGGATGACAACCGGGTGGTCATCTACGACACGCGCAGCCTCGAACGTATTGGCGAGTTCGCCGCTGAATCGCCGTCGGGTATTTTCTTTACCAGTCGCGCAAACCGCATCGGTTTTTGACATGGATGCCCCTTACAGCCCACTTGAGTTTTCGCTGCTGAACGATTGGCAGCGGAATTTTCCGTTTCAGCCGCAGCCCTTCGCCGCACTGGGTGTAAAAGTCGACGCCGGGGAGACGGTAGTGATCGCCACCTTGCAGCGCTTGCAACAGCGCGGTGCCATCAGCCGGCTGGGGGCTGTGTTTGCGCCGCGCCGCGCGGGCGCAGGCACGCTGGCCGCGCTCGCCGTCCCGCCGCAACGACTGGAGGAAGTCGCCGCCTTGGTCAGCGCACGGCCTGAAGTCAATCACAACTATCAGCGCGAGCATCACTGGAACCTCTGGTTCGTCGTCACCGCGCGCGACCGCAGCACGCTGGCCGCCACGCTGGCCGCCATCGAAGCCGATACCGGCTGCCCGGTGCTATCGATGAACTTGCGCCATGAATATCATATCGATCTCGGTTTTGATCTGACGGCGCGTGCACAGCCCGCGCATCGCGATACGGAAGCGCCGGCCGAACTGCCGCCAGCCGTTGCGCGCAGCGCCGAAGAGCTGCGTTTGCTTGCCGCGCTCGAAGACGGTCTGGCGCTGCTGCCACGCCCGTATGCCGAACTCGGCGCACGCTGCGGGTTGTCTGAGGCTGCTGTGCTGGATTATCTCGCCGGCTGGAAGAATGAAGGCCTCATCAAGCGTTTTGGCGTCGTCGTGCGCCATCACGAAATGGGCTATCGCGCCAACGCCATGGTGGTGTTTGATCTGCCCGACGATGCGGTTGATGCGATTGGCATCCAACTGGCGCGCGAACCGGCGGTGACCTTGTGTTATCGCCGCGAACGCTGCCTGCCGCACTGGTCGAACAATTTGTATTGCATGGTGCATGGCCGTAACCGCGAAGAGGTGGAACCCGTGGTGGCGCGTCTGGCGGCCACGGCCGGCGTGACCCCGGGCGTGTTGTTTTCGGTGCGTCGTTTCAAACAATGCGGCGCGCGCTACTTTGCCGGAGCCGGCCGGTGAGCGGCCAGCCCTCCGCGTCCCCTGCGTCGCCCGCGCCGCCCACGCTGGACGACACCGACCGGCGCATCATCAATGCCTTGCAGGGCGGTTTTCCGTTGAGTGACGAGCCCTATCATGAGGTTGCCGCCACACTGAATTTGCCGGTCGAGGAACTGCTGATGCGGCTCGAAAGCCTGCTGGCGCGCAAGGTGCTGACGCGTTTCGGCCCCATGTTCCAGATCGAGCGCATGGGCGGTGCCTTCGTGCTCGCCGCGCTCGCCGCACCCGAGGCGGATTACGATGTCGTGGCGCAGCAGGTCAATGCCTTTGCCGAAGTGGCGCACAACTATCGTCGCGAACACGCCCTCAATATGTGGTTCGTGCTCGCTACCGAAACGCCCGAAGGCATTGCCGAAACGCTGGCGCGCATCGAAGCCGCCACGGGTCTTGCGGTGTATGCGTTTCCCAAAGAACGCGAATTTTTTGTGGAGCTGAAACTTGCCGCCTGAGACCAACGACACCCTGCAAGATTTCGACCGACGCCTGATTCTCGCCACGCAAAGCGGGTTGCCGCTGGTGGCGCGGCCGTATGAGCAGATCGGCGTTGCGCTCGGGGTGAGCGGCGAGGTGGTGCGCGAACGTCTTGCGGTTATGCTGGCTGACGGCCGCATCCGCCGCATGGGTGCCGTGCCCAATCACTATGCTATTGGCTACACTGCCAACGGCATGAGCGTCTGGAATGTGGACGACCAGCGTATCGACGAACTCGGCATTGTGGTGGGTGCGCTGTCCTTCGTCAGCCATTGTTATCGTCGCCCGCGCCGCTTGCCGCTGTGGCCTTACAACCTGTTCGCGATGGTGCACGCCGCCAGTCGCGCTGAAGTTGAAACCGATGTTGCGCGGATTGCCGATTTGCTTGGCACCGCGTGTTCGGGCCACGATATTCTTTACAGTAGCCGTATCCTGAAAAAGACGGGTTTGCGCTTGTCTGCCTGACGGCAGGCCACCCGCGCAATTGACAACATGGACACAGTAGACAAAACCGATCAACGGACGGAGCCGCCAGCGGTGAAAAAAAATCCGTGGATACTGCGTTTATATATTGCAGGGCAAACTTCAAAATCACTGAGCGCTATCTCAAATTTGCGCCGGATATGTGAAGAATATCTGGCGGGTCAATACGAAATCGAGATCATTGATCTGCTGAAAATGCCCCAGCTCGCCGAGGGTGACAAAATCATCGCTATTCCAACATTGGTACGCCGGCTTCCCGAGCCAATGCGCAGGATTATTGGCGATCTTTCCGACACTGAAAAGACGCTGGTTGGCCTCCAGTTGAAGGCGAAATAGCGGCAATCAAGCCATGATTTCTTCGCGCGGTGAGTCGAACGAGATCATAGAGCTGCGTGCCCGCCTTGCGGAAGCGGAAGCCGTTCTCGATGCCATCCGCTCGGGTGTGGCCGATGCGGTGATGGGTGAAACGGGCGGCGTTTTTCACCTGAACGGTTCGGAAAAACCTTATGTCACCTTCTTCGACGAGATGAGTGAAGGCGGCGTAACCCTCGACCGGAGTGGAAATATAGCGCACGGGAATTCTCGCTTTGCTGCCATGACCGGGCGAGCGATTGAAGCGATGCGTGGCGAACCTTTTACCGCGTGCATCGTCCCCGAGAGTCGTAATCGCGTTGCGGATTTGCTGGCAAGCGAGGCGACTGCGTCGTGCGAAGCATTTCTTGACGCACTCAGCCGGCCATTGCTGGTGCGCCTCTCTCTCAAAACGGTCGATACTTTTGCGCAGAAGTTTTTCTGTTTGGTGGTGACCGATCTGAGTGAGCGCGCCATGGCTGAGGCAGAACTTCGAGAAGCCATGGCCTATCAGCGCGAGACTGATCTTCAGTTGCGTCAGCGTGAACGTGATTTACGTTCCATTCTCGACAACGTTCCGTCGATGATCGGTTATTGGGACAAGAGCTTGTGCAATCGTTTCGGCAATCACGCTTATCGAAATTGGTTTGGTATTGATCCCGAACAGATGTCGGGAAAGCACATCCGGGAAATTGTTGGCGAAGAACAATATCAACAAATTCTGCCCTACATCGAGGCCGTTTTGCGGGGGGAACACCAAGTTTTTGAACGCATGATTTTACTGAGTGAAGAAGTCGACGCCCGATATACGCTATCTCAATACATTCCCGATATCGTTGATGGCGAGACACAGGGCTTTTACGCACTGGTGACGGACATCACGCCGATCAAGAAGGGGGAGGAGGCAATCCGGCTTAGCGAAGAACAGCTGCGCGCCATGTATGCCAATCTGCACAGCGTGGTCGAAGCGGAACGCAAACATGTTGCGCGGGAAGTGCACGACGAACTGGGCCAGATTCTGACCGCCTTACGCATGGATGCCTCGTTGCTACGGCGCGAATTGACCGGGCAGGAGACGGTTCGCAGCCGACTAGACGGCATGCACTTGTTGATCGAAGACATGTTCAAGACCGTGCGCAGCATTGCGGGCAGTTTGCGTCCTTCGACATTGGATCTCGGTCTGGTTTCCGCGATCGAATGGTTGGCCGAGGACTTCGAAAAACGCTGGCATATTGAATGTGCGCTGGATATTGACCCGCGCGATATTCAGGCCAGCGATGCTTATGCCACGACAGTGTTTCGTGTGATTCAGGAGTCATTGACCAATGTGGCGCGCCACGCCAAGGCAAGCCGTGTCGGTATCTGGCTCAGGCAGTCGCAGAATTCCATGCAACTTGAAATTCGCGACAACGGTTGCGGGTTTGCTTACGACAAACAACAGCCCAGCGGATTCGGTGTGATCGGAATGCAGGAGCGGGTGACGGAACTGGGCGGAACGCTGACCGTTCAATCCTTGCCCGGGCAGGGATCGGCTATTCTTATCGACTTACCTTGGGCACCGGCCGAGACACAATGATACGCATACTGATTGCAGACGATCATCGCCTAGTCCGGCGCGGCATCAAGGATATTTTGGGCACGGCGAGCGATATGGCCGTCATCGGAGAATGTGCGAATGCCGACGAAGTGCTCATCGCCTTGCAGCGGGAAGTGCCGGATCTGCTCTTGCTGGATATGGCCATGCCCGGACTGAGTGGCGTCGAGTTGATTCGTCTTCTGGTCAAGAATTTTGCACAGATTCGAATTTTGGTGCTTTCCATGCATAACGAAGGGCAGTTCGCCGCCAGTGCCTTGCGTGACGGGGCGAATGGCTATGTAACCAAGGACGCCGATCCGGAAATTCTGTTGCAGGCGGTGCGCAAGGTGGCGGCGGGCGGAAAGTTCATTGATCCGGTGCTGGTCGAAGCCTTGGTTTTCGAGAAACCGAATTCGGCGCAGTCGCTCGATGAGACCCTGACCGAGCGCGAATTGCAGGTACTTCGGCAGGTCGTCGACGGGGTGTCGCTGAACGCTATTGCAGAAGCATTGCATCTCAGTCCCAAAACCATCAGCAGTCACAAGATGCGCATCATGCAAAAGCTGGGTATCAGCAACAACGCTGATCTGGTGCGTTATGCCGTGCGTCACGGGGTGGGCAAGCCATAGCGATGTCTGGTCGCGCGGAATGCGCGTAGATCCCGTTCAGGAAATCCTGAGTCGTTGTCGGAATTCCCTGCACCGATTTTCCGGTTGCCCTTACATACACAAGAATTGTTTGCGTCTAATCTCAGTTGGAACCTTAGATCGGTATGCCGCCCGTGGACGCTGAACCTCGATATCTCCTGAAATTATTTGTTGCAGGGTCCTCGACCCGCACGGGGCATGCCATTAACAACCTTCGACGCATCTGCGACGACGAGTTTCCGGGTGGCTACGAACTGGTCGTCATCGATGTTGTTGAGCAACCGGCGATTGCGGAGGAGAAAAAAATTCTCGCATTACCGACCCTTATCAAGGAATCGCCCTTGCCGGCCAGGCGCATCATTGGTGACTTTTCCGACAAGGAAAAGGTGCTCGCTGGTCTGGGGTTGGCTGCTCATTAATCACGCATAACCACGCATTAACCGTCACACATTAACGGATCACCCCGCTGGAGAATATGAAATGTTTACCCATGTACCCAACTATCCCCAAATCGAAAAAATTGAAACCGGAATTACCGGCTTCGATCTGATTTCAAGCGGCGGCCTGCCCAAGGGGCGCACCACGCTGGTGTCTGGCACGGCGGGCAGTGCTAAAACCGTTTTTGCTGTTCAGTTTCTGGCTGAAGGCATCAAGCGGTCGGGCGACGCAGGCATTTTTGTGACATTCGAAGAGTCGCCGGCGGATATCCGTCGCAACGTCAAGTCACTGGGCTGGGATCTTGAAGTATGGGAAGCCGAGGGCAAATGGCTGTTTGTGGACGCCTCGCCAGACCCCGGTCAGGATCAGGTGGAAGCCGGTCGCTATGATCTTGGCGCACTGTTGGCGCGCATTGAATATGCCGTGGCCAAGATTGGCGCAACCCGTCTCTCGATGGATTCTCTGGGTGCCGTTTTTGCGCAGTTTCGTGATGCCGCACTGGTGCGCAGCGAACTGTTTCGCATTTCGGCGATTCTGCGGCAGTTGAAGGTGACCTCGCTCATGACCTCAGAGCGCACGCAGGAATACGGTGAAATTGCGCGCTTCGGCGTTGAAGAGTTTGTCGCCGATAACGTGGTGATTCTGCGCAACGTGCTGGAAGATGAAAAACGTCGGCGCACCATGGAGATTCTCAAGTACCGGGGCACCAGTCATCAGAAAGGTGAGTTTCCATTCACGATCGTTTCGGGGCGCGGCGTTCTGGCGATTCCCCTGTCGGCGATGGAACTCAAGCAGAAGTCGTCAAACGTGCGTATTACTTCCGGCAACAAAGAGCTTGATGCCATGTGCGGCGGTGGCTTTTTTCGCGACTCGATCATTCTCGTCTCCGGGGCCACCGGAACCGGCAAGACCCTGATTACCACCGAGTTCCTCAAGGGCGGCGCAGACAAAGGTGAGCGTTGCCTGTTGTTTGCCTTCGAGGAAAGCCGCGAGCAGTTGTTCCGCAATGCGGACGGCTGGGGCAGTAATTTCGAGGAACTGGAAGAATCCGGATTGCTCAAGGTGGTGTGCGCCTACCCTGAGTCTGCCAGTCTTGAAGATCATCTCATCGAGATGAAAGACATCATCGAGCACTTCAAGCCCAACCGCATTGCCGTCGATAGCTTTTCGGCGCTGGAACGCGTCGCCACACCTAAAGGATTCCGCGAGTTCGTCATCAGCCTGACCTCATTCATCAAGCATCAGGAAGTGGCCGGCTTGTTCACTGCGACCACGCCGAGCCTGATGGGTGGCACGTCGGTCACTGAATCACATATCTCGACCCTGACCGACTCCATCATCCTGCTGCGCTACGTCGAAATGAATGGCTCCATGCGGCGTTGCCTGACGGTGCTGAAAATGCGTGGCTCGCTGCACGACAAGGATATTCTCGAATTCAACATTGATGGCGGTGGCATGCATCTTGGTGAGCCGTTCCGTCATGTGACCGGAATTCTCGCCGGCAATCCGCGCGAGACGCCCTACGGTATTCCAGCGATCTAGCAGGATCGGTGGGCTCAGGTGCGTATATGCGATTCGAGTCTGGAGCGGGGTCTGGAGCGAGCAACGCGGAATTAGCCGGGTCGCTGTTTAAAAGCATTGTGATGCACGCATCAGATGGCATCGTGGTGGTTGATGCGGATGGCAATGTGACTTTTTGCAACCCGGCATTCGCGCAACTGTTCCAGCGTGAACCGGATGCGTTTGAGGGGGAGCTTTTTGGTTTTCCCGTGGCGGACGGCGAGGCGACCGAAATCAATGTGTTGCGTCGCGATGGGGCAATGGCCGTGGCCGAAATGCGTGTCAGCAGGGCGCATTATGGCCAGAAGCCTGCCTTCATTGCCATGTTGCGTGACATCACCGAGCGCAAACACACTGAAGATGCACTGAGAGAAGCGCTCGATGCTGCCCGGATCGCCGACAAGGCAAAGGACGCATTTCTTGCCAACATCACCCATGAGTTGCGCACGCCACTGTCTGCCGTGATCGGATTTTCAAACCTGGCGCGTCGCATTGCTACCGATCCGCACCAGCGCGAGTATCTGGACAACGTCAGCAGTGCCGGTAAATCGCTGGCCGGCATCATCGATGATCTGCTTGATCTCTCGAAAATTGCCGCCGGACGCATGGAGTTCGAAAACACACCATTCAGTTTGCGCCAACTGGTAGGGCGCTGCCGCTCGGTGATTGGTTTCAAGGCGCAAGAGCAGGGTCTGACACTGCTCGAACAGATCGATGACGATACGCCCGATGTATTGATCGGCGATAGTTTGCGTGTTGAACAGATTCTGCTGAACCTGCTCTCTAATGCGGTCAAATTCACGGCGGCCGGGCGGGTTGCGTTGCATGTTGGTATCATCGCGTGCGAGGCGCAGCGTGTCTGCCTGAGTATCGAGGTGGAGGACACCGGGATCGGTTTGGGGGAAGACGATCTTGCTCGGATATTTCAGTCATTCACGCAAGCCGATGCGTCCACAACGCGCAAGTTCGGTGGCACCGGGTTGGGGCTGGCGATCTGCAAATCACTCACAGAATTGATGCAGGGCGACATCAGCGTAACCAGTCGCAAGGGCGTCGGCAGCGTCTTTCGCGCCACACTCTGGCTGGGTGTGGGGACTGCCGACGATCTGCCCGTCGAAACCGCCGGGGTGTCGGAGCCGGAGCGGGTGATCTATCAGGATGCGCGCGTCCTGGTTGTGGATGACCAGCCATTTAACCGCGAAATTGCTCAAGGCTTGCTTTCAGCTGTCGGCATTACCCCGCATCTGGCAGCGCACGGAAAGGCGGCACTCGACCTGATTGCGGCCGCGACGGAAGGCTTCGATCTGGTTCTCATGGACATTCAGATGCCGATCATGGATGGTCTCACCGCGACCCGTGCGATTCGCCTGCTGGACGATTGCGGTGAATTGCCTATCGTTGCCATGACGGCGCATACCATGGTGCATGAAAAGCAGAAATGCGTCGATGCCGGCATGAACGACCACATCGGCAAGCCCTTCGATGAAGCTGGTTTTTACCGTGTGCTGGCGAAGTGGATTCCGCATAGAAAGCAGCAACGGCAACCCGCCATGACACCGGCCATGACACCCGAAAACCGCCTGCCGTCGCTGAACGGTGTCGATACACGCGCCGGACTGGCGCTGCTGTTGGGCGATGCGGTTCGCTACCGTCACTGGCTGGACGATTTTGTCACTTATGCGCCGGCCGCGTTGAGGCAGATCCGTGACGCCCTCGCTGCCGGCGATACTGCACTCGCTATCGCCGTGGCGCATGCGCTGAAGGGGCGCATGGGCATGCTCGGCATGACCGAGTTGCACGCCATGGCGGCCGGGCTTGAGGCCGCACTTGATGATGCGCCGGCGGCAAGTGCGATGGCGCATGCGCGGGTGGGTGCGCTTTTGCTGGAGATGGAGCGTGATGTTGTCATTCTGTGTGCCGAAATTCGCAGCGGGCTCGGCACCGCCATTGACTTGACGCCGGCAGCCGACCCATTGCCGGTGCAGCGACCGTTGGAACCGCCCCCTGCTTCAGTGACGCGACTGATTGCCCGCTTGCAAGCCGGCGATGGCGACTGCGACCGGTTGTTTGCGGTTTGTCTGGCCGAACTTGGCGAGACCGCATGGGCACCGCTGCTGCGACGTGCGCTGAGTCATACCCTGAATTTTGATTACCCCAGTGCTGTTCAATTACTGTCTGGAAATACAGACGTGACCGATCAGGGGTCGTCGCAAGGTTCGCCTCCATGATGCTCAGCCATAGCGGTGTGGAGCCGATCAAATCAGATGCGGTAGCCGATTCCCTGTTTCAGGGCATTGTTGAAAACGCATCCGATGGCATCGTCGTGGTGGATGGCGATGGCATTGTCGTTTTTTGTAACCGGGCTTTCGCACAACTATTTCAGCGCGCGCCGGACGAACTCAAAGGTCAGCTCATTGGCTTTCCTGTGGCGGCGAGAGAGTCGGTCGAGATCGACGTTCTGCGCAAAGATGGTTCAATGCTGATTGCCGAGATGCGGGTCAGCTTGACCTGTTTTGGCAAGAAGCAGGTTTCTATTGCCGTGCTGCGCGACATCACGGAGCGCAAGCATAACGAAGACCGGATGCGCCTGTCGGAAAAAATATTCGAGAACACGCAGGAAGGTATTCTGGTGACCGATGCCAGCGGGGTCATCCTCACCGTCAACCCGGCGTTTTCCGCCGTCACCGGTTACACCGCCGAAGAAGCGCTAGGCCGCAACCCGAGCCTGCTCAATTCAGGTCGTCACGATCAGGCCTTCTATCAGCAAATGTGGCAGACCATCGGCGAGGATGGCCAGTGGCGTGGCGAAATCTGGAACCGCCGCAAGAACGGCGAGATTTATCCGGAGTGGATCAACATGAGTGTCATTCGTGACCATGAGGGAACCATCAGTCACTATGTCGCCATCTTCTCGGACATTACCACGGCCAAAGCAAACGAAGAGCGGCTGAAAGCCTTGGCACATTTCGACAGCCTGACCGGTTTGCCGAACCGTTTTTTGTTTCAGGATCACGTTGAACTCGCGCTGGCTCAGGCGGCCCGCAAGGGCAGGCAGGTGGCGATCATGTTCCTCGATATCGATCACTTCAAGGCCATCAATGACAGCCTTGGGCATCGCGCCGGCGATACTTTGCTGATTGAAGTAGCGGGTCGTCTTTCTGGTTGTCTGCGCGCCGGGGATACGTTGGGCCGGGTGGGGGGCGACGAATTTTCGGCCGTGCTGCCCGATCTCGAAAGCCCGGTTGCGGCGACCATTGTGGCCGCAAAATTCATTGAAGCACTAATCCCTTCGTTCCAGATCGAGGGCCGGGCGTTGAATGTCACCACCAGTATTGGCATCGCCGTTTTCCCGCAGCACGGTGCCGGGTTAACGCAGTTGTCGCACGCGGCCGATGCGGCGATGTATCAGGTCAAGAAGCAGGGCCGCAATGCCTATCGTTTATGGGTGCCGGAATACAACGACAAGCCGATGTCGCACTCTGCCGTATCGATACGCCAGGAATCTGGTGGCAGTGAATGAACGCCGTCGTAACGCTTAACGAGGTGCCTGCCCTGGACTGGCGTGACCAGGAAGTTGCCAGCCTTCGCGCCAGACTTGCGGATGCCGAGGACGCGCTGGCCGCCCTGCGCACGGGGGCTGCCGATGCGTTGCTCGGCGAGACAGGGCTCCTCTACCTGACGGGTGCCGAGCGCACGTACGTCACCTTCTTTGGCGCCATGAACGAAGGCGGTGTGACGCTGGAGCGTGACGGCACCATTCTTTATTGCAACCCGCGTTTTGTCGCCATGATGAGCCGCCCTGTCGAGCAATTGCGCGGACATTCATTGCTTTCGTGCGTGATCGAAGCGGACCGGGAGCAGGTTGCCGCGTTTCTGGCCAAAGCGGGGACGGATAGCTGTGACGTTACGTTGAATGGAGGCTGGCCGGTGCAGTTTTCGCTGACGCATCTGGATGCCAGCGAGCATTATTTTATTTGCATCGTAGTCACGGATTTGACCAAACACAGGGACGCCGAGCAGAAGCTGGAGCAACTGGTGGAAGCGCGTGCCGGCGAATTGCGGCTGGCCGCCAGTGTCTTTGAAAACACGCTGGAAGGCGTGATGATTACCGCGATGGACGGCCGCATTCTGTCGGTGAACCCGGCTTTTACCGAAATCACTGGCTACAGTGCCGGGGAAGCGGTCGGCCATATGCCCAGTCTGCTGCGCTCGCAACATAATGAACCAACGTTTTACCAGCAACTCTGGCAAACGCTGCGCAGCGAAGGTCGCTGGCGTGGCGAAATCTGGAACCGGCGCAAATGTGGCGAAGCGTATCTGCAACGTTCCACCATCAATCTCGTTCCTGCCCAGCGCGGCCAGCCGGCCTGCTATGTGGCCGTATTTTCCGACGCGACCGAATTGTGGCGCAAGGATGCGCGAATTGCTCATCTCGCCTACCATGACCCGCTGACCGATCTGCCCAATCGCACGCTTTTGATGGACCGGATCGATCATGCGGTTCGGGTTGCCGCCCGCGAAGCGCACCGGCTGGGTGTGCTGTTCATCGATCTTGACGGTTTCAAGGCGGTGAATGACCGCTTGGGTCATCATGTGGGCGACCAATTGTTGCGGGATATCGCCACCCGGCTTGGGGTGTGTGTGCGCAGTTCAGACACGGTGGCGCGCATCGGTGGCGACGAATTCGTGGTGCTGATGGAGAGTGTGGACAGCGCGCAAGAGTGTTCCATTCTGGCGCGTAAATTGTTGATGAATTTATCGCTGGAGGTTGGGGCTGGAGCCAGTAAGCTTTGTGTCGGCACTTCCATTGGAATTGCCATCTACCCGGATGACGGTGCGGATGCGGCTATTTTGCTGCAACGTGCCGATGCGGCGTTGTATGCGGCAAAGGCTGCGGGTAAGGGCACTTACCGTTACGCTTGCGTGGCTTCCGGATATTCGCTTGAGGCTGAAATTGTTACCACCGTTGTTACAAATGTTGTTACCAGAGAGGAATCACCCGATGTCCACAATCAACCTGCCTGCACTTGAAAAATGTCCGACCGGTATTGCCGGTTTCGATGACATTTCGAGCGGTGGTCTGCCACGCGGCCGTCCGACCTTGATCGCCGGCCACGCCGGATCGGGGAAAACTCTGTTTGCACTCGAATTTGTGCTGCATGGGATCGAGCGTTATCAGGAGCCCGGCGTCTTTGTCAGTTTCGAGGAAACGCCTGAGGAACTGGCCGCCAATGTCGCCTCACTGGGATGTGATCTCCTTAGCCATCAAGCCGCAAATAAGTTTCGCATCCTGCACATCGAACTCGATCCGCAGGAGCTGATAGCGGCGGGCGATTATGATCTTGATGGGCTGTTCATGCGCCTTGGCGCGGCCATTGACGCAACGGGTGCCCGCCGTATCGCGCTGGATGCCGTAGAAAACCTGTTCTCGGCATTCACTGATCTGCATATCTTGCGCGCCGAGTTCCGTCGTCTGATGAACTGGCTTAAAGCCAGGGACATCACTGCGGTGGTCACCACCGAGCGCGGTACTGATTCAATCTCGCGCCATGGGCTTGAGGAATACATCGCTGATTGTGTGATTGCCCTGGATAACCGCATCGAGGGTCAATTGGCTACCCGCCGGCTGCGTATCGTCAAGTATCGTGGCTCTACACATGGCTGCGACGAGTATCCGTTTGTTCTTGACCGCTATGGCTTTACGGTGATGCCGATTACTTCAGCCGGGCTGAATTATCCGGTGAGTACCGATCATTTGTCGTGTGGTATCGCAAGCCTCGACGCGATGCTTTACGGCGGCATTTTCAGGGGCAGCAGTGTGCTGGTCAGTGGCACCAGTGGTACTGGCAAGAGCAGTATCGCGGCGCACATGGTCGACGCGGCGTGTCGTCGCGGAGAGCGCAGCCTTTATCTTGCGCTGGAGGAATCTCCAGATCAGATCGAGCGCAACATGGCATCCATTGGCTTCAATCTCGCCCAATGGCGCGAGGCGGGATTGCTGGAATTTCATGCGGCGCGCCCGACCTCCAGCGGGTTGGAAACCC
>CAJAWW010000096.1 GCA_903946745.1 uncultured beta proteobacterium | reverse complement strand
GTTGCAGCGAACCACGTCCAGCGCGCACCAGCTCCGGCTGATCGCCGCTCAGATT
This sequence comes from uncultured beta proteobacterium, assembly GCA_903946745.1. Taxonomy (GTDB): domain Bacteria; phylum Pseudomonadota; class Gammaproteobacteria; order Burkholderiales; family Rhodocyclaceae; genus CAJAWW01. Next base: position 16,648 of record CAJAWW010000096.1, on the reverse strand, counting down.
GATGACGGTGGTCATTTCAGTGCCGCAACCACCGGCATCGATCAGCAGATCGAGCTGCTTTTCGAGGCGGCTGCGAATCTCATCAACATCCGACAACGGCAACTCGTCATCCGGCAGCAGCAGCGTTGAGGTCAGCAAGGGTTCGTTGAGTTCTTCCAGTAAGGCCAGCGCCAGCGGATGATCCGGAATACGCAGGCCGATGGTCTTGCGTTTAGGGTGCAGCACCCGCCGTGGCAACTCCTTGCTGCCTTCGAGGATAAAAGTGTAACTACCCGGTGTCGCCGCCTTGAGCAGGCGGTATTGCACGTTATCCACCCGTGCGTAGGTGGCGATTTCAGATAAATCACGGCACATCAGCGTAAACATGTGCCGCTCATCCACCCCGCGAATAGCGCGAATGCGGTCGAGCAGCGGCGCATGGCCGGCAACACCGGCAAGCGAATAGGCAGCATCGGTCGGCAACGCAATCAACCCGCCGCTACGTGCGATTTCCGCCGCATGCCGGATCAAGCGGGGTTGCGGATGCTCAGGATGAATATGAAACAGTTGCGCCATACAACCAGGCTCAAATGAAGCGCGACCAAACGGGCGTCAGATCGGGGGGCAGGTCGGGCAGTTTTCCCAGATCAATCCAACTTTCGCCCGGGCCGTGAAAATCCGAACCGCGCGAGGCCAGAAAGCCGAATTCGCGCGCAACCCGCGCAAGATCGCGCACATCTTCTTCATTTTGCGAGCCGGAGAGCACTTCAATACCCAGGCCGCCAAGATCCTTGAAGGCTCCATACAGGGCACGGCGCTCGGTTGATGTCAGCCGATAGCGCGCCGGGTGGGCAATGACTGCCGTCCCCCCAGCGTCGACTATCCAGCCCAGTGCGTCCTCCAGCGTCGCCCAGGAATGTTCAACGTATCCGGGCTTGCCTTTCGCCAGCCAGTGCTCGAACACCGTTTTAGTGTCTTTGGCGTGGCCGCACTCGACAATATAGCGGGCGAAATGTGCGCGGCTAATCAGCGCCGGGTTGCTGACAAACTTGAGCGCGCCTTCATAGGCATTGTGTATTCCGACCTTGTCGAGTTCAGCCGCCATCCGGCCGGCACGGGCATCGCGGCCGCTGCGCACTTGCGCCAGCCCTTGCGTCAGCGCCACATTGCCCGGATCAACACCCAGCGCAACAATATGCACCGTCTGGTCATCCCCCCAGGAAATGGAAATCTCGACCCCGTCCAGAAAGCGCAAATTCAACGCATCGGCGGCCGCACGCGCCTCAGCCACGCCACCCATCTCATCATGATCGGTCAGCGCCAGCAGCTCAACGCCATTGGCCTGTGCGCGTTGCACCACTTCAGCCGGTGGCAACAGGCCATCGGAAACGGTGGAATGGCAATGCAGGTCGGCGTTCAAGGGTTTCATGGATGACGGCTATACAGCGGACAGGAGAAAGCCGCCCATTATCCTCGAATACAATAGCGCAGAATTTTTTTGAGCTGCAATCGGACTACGTTCGGACTCGCTTATGCAAACACTCTTCATTACCGGTGGTGCCGGCTTCATCGGCTCGGCGCTGGTGCGCCTGCTGATTACCGAGAGCGACTGGCGTATCGTCAATCTCGACAAACTCACCTATGCCGGCAATCTTGAGTCGCTGGCTGACCTCATTGACCACCCACGCCATATTTTTCGCCGCACCGACATCTGCGAACGCGCCGCACTCGACGCCCTGTTTGCCGAACTCCAACCTGCGGGCGTGATTCATCTCGCCGCCGAATCCCATGTGGATCGCTCGATTCACGGCCCCGGTGCGTTCATCCACACCAACATCACCGGCACCTTCACCCTGCTGGAAGCCACGCGCGGCTACTGGATGACGCTGGATAGCGCCGCGCAAACCGCCTTCCGCTTTCATCATGTCTCCACCGACGAGGTGTACGGCTCACTGGGCGACACCGGTTTATTTACCGAAACCACGCCCTACGCGCCGAATTCTCCCTATTCGGCCTCAAAAGCCGCCTCCGATCATCTGGTGCGTGCCTGGCACCACACCTATGGCTTGCCGGTGGTCACCACCAACTGCTCGAACAACTATGGAGCCTGCCAGTTTCCCGAGAAATTGATCCCGCTGATGATCCACAATGCCCTCTCCGGCAAACCGCTGCCGATCTACGGCAAGGGTGACAACGTGCGCGACTGGCTGCATGTCGACGACCATGCCCGCGCCCTGTGGCGAGTGTTCGAGCAAGGGCGCGTGGGCGAGGTCTACAACATCGGCGGCCATAACGAAAAAACCAATCTTGAAGTGGTCGATACGCTCTGTGCATTGCTTGATGAACTGCAACCGCGTGCCGACGGCCAGCCTTACGCCACCCTCAAAACCACCGTCGCCGACCGCCCCGGACACGACAAACGTTACGCCATCGATGCGAGCAAAATCGCCGACGAACTCGGCTGGCAGCCGCAGGAAACCTTTGAAACCGGTCTGCGCAAAACCGTCCGCTGGTATCTGGACAACCCAGAATGGGTGGCGCATGTCGTCAGCGGCGAATATCAGCACTGGATCGAAAGGCACTACAGCGCATGACACAACACCCCATGACGGCTACAAAAGGCATCATCCTCGCCGGCGGTTCCGGCACCCGGCTGCATCCGGTGACGCTGGCCGTCTCCAAGCAACTGCTGCCGGTGTATGACAAGCCGATGATCTACTACCCGCTCAGCACGCTCATGCTGGCGGGCATTCGCGACATTCTGCTGATCTCGACGCCGATCGATACGCCGCGCTTTGAACAACTGCTGGGCGACGGTTCGCAATGGGGTCTCAACATTCGCTACGCCGTGCAACCCAGCCCCGACGGGCTGGCACAGGCCTTCATCATCGGCCGCGAGTTTGTCGGCAACAGCCCCAGCGCACTGGTGCTGGGCGACAACCTGTTCTATGGCCACGATTTTGCGACACAACTCCAAGGTGCAGCAAAGGTTTCACAGGATGCAGCAATAGTCGACGCTGGCGCTACAGTATTCGCCTACGCGGTTAGCGATCCGGAACGCTACGGCGTGGTGGAATTCGATGCCCGCGGCACCGCCATCAGCATCGAAGAAAAGCCCGCCGCGCCCAAATCGCGCTATGCCGTTACCGGGCTGTATTTCTACGACAACCAGGTGTGCGACATCGCCGCCGGCCTCAAGCCCTCGCCCCGTGGCGAGCTGGAAATCACCGACGTCAATCGCATCTATCTGCAACGTGGGCAGTTACGCGTCGAAATCATGGGGCGCGGCATGGCCTGGCTCGACACCGGCACGCACGAATCGCTGCTCGAAGCCAGCCAGTTCATCGAAGTGGTGGAAAAGCGTCAGGGACTGAAGGTCGCCTGTCCCGAAGAAATCGCCTGGCGACAAAAGTGGATCAATGACGCCCAGCTCGAAGCGCTCGCCGCACCCTTGTCCAAGAACGGCTACGGCCAATATTTGCAGCGTCTGTTGCGCGAAAAGGTGTACGGATGAAACTTGTTCCCACGGCCATCCCCGATGTCATCGTGATCGAACCCCGCGTATTCGGTGACGAACGCGGCTTCTTTTTTGAGAGCTGGAACCAGCGCACACTGGCAGCACTCGGCCTCGATGCCAACTTCGTACAGGACAACCATTCCAAATCACAACGCAATGTATTGCGTGGCCTGCATTACCAGATCGCCCATCCGCAAGGCAAGCTGGTACGCGTGATTTCCGGTGAGGTGTTTGATGTCGCGGTCGACCTGCGGCGCGCCTCGGCCACCTTCGGCCACTGGGTCGGCGTGACGATCTCTGCCGAAAACCACAAGATGGTCTGGATTCCGCCGGGCTTCGCCCACGGCTTTTGCGTCACCTCGGAGAGCGCCGAATTTCTCTACAAGACCACCGACTACTGGTCGCCCGAACATGAGCGCACACTGTTATGGAACGACCCGCAACTTGGCATCACTTGGCCGGTAAGCAGCACCCCGATTCTCGCCGCCAAAGACACCGCCGGCCTGCCGCTCGATCAGTGCGAAACTTTTTCGTGAAAACTCTGCCTTGAAAATCCTGATTACCGGCAGCGCCGGCCAACTGGGTCGGGAACTCAAGCGCTCGCTCGCCTGTCTCGGCGAAATCATCGCCTGTGATCGCAGCCAGCTGGATCTGGCCGATGTCGACGCCCTTCGTCGCCAGATCGACGCGACACAACCGGATGTCATCGTCAATGCCGCCGCCTATACCGCCGTCGACAAAGCCGAAAGTGACCGCGAAGCCGCATTCGCCATCAATGCCACCGCACCCGGCATCATGGCCGAATGCGCACAACAACTGGGCGCCCGCCTGATTCACTATTCGACCGATTACGTCTTCGACGGCCTCAAAGCTGGCGCTTATACCGAGAACGACGCCCCCGCACCGCAATCCGTCTACGGCCGCAGCAAGCTCGCCGGCGAACACGCCATTACTGCCACCGGTGCGCGTCACCTGATCTTTCGCACCAGTTGGGTGTTCGGCCTGCATGGCGCGAACTTCATGAAGACCATGTTGCGCCTCGCCCATGAACGCGACGAATTAAAAGTGATCGGCGACCAGTTCGGCGCGCCCACATGGACACGCCATCTGGCCGACGCCACGCTGTGCGCGCTGATTAACACCGATGCACCCAGCGGCGTTTATCATCTCGCCGCCGCCGGCGAAACCAGTTGGCACAACTATGCAGAAGCCATCTTCGCCGAAGCCTCACGCATCGGCCTGCTGGAAAAAACACCAACCGTGTACCGTATCCCCAGCGTCGACTATCCACTTCCCGCCCCGCGCCCCGCCAACTCGCGGCTCGACTGCACACGCGCCGCCCGCGAACTCGGCATCACCCTGCCCGACTGGCGCACCGGCCTCACCGACTGTCTCGCCGACGCACGCATCAAAACCCTATGAGTACACCCGCAAAATCCACTTACGACGAATCCTCCTTCCGCGTTCTCAAAGGACTGGAACCGGTGCGCGAGCGCCCCGGCATGTACACCCGCACCGACTCGCCGGCACACATCATTCAGGAAGTGATCGATAATGCCGCCGACGAAGCACTCGGCGGGCATGCAAAAAACATCCATGTGATGTTGCACACCGACGCCTCGATCACCGTTACCGACGACGGGCGCGGCATTCCGGTCGGCCTGCATCCAGACGAGAACATCCCCGTCGTGGTGCTGGCCTTCACCCGGTTGCATGCCGGTGGCAAGTTTGATAAACGTTCCGGCAACTCGGCCTACGCTTTTTCCGGCGGTCTGCATGGCGTCGGCGTGGCCGTCACCAATGCGCTGTCGACACGCGTGTCTGTCGAAGTGCGGCGCGAAGGCAAGGTCTGGTCGGTCGATTTCGCCAATGGCGGCGAGCGTATCGGCGATCTGCTCGAAACCGGCACCTGCGGCCGGCAAAGCGGCACGCGCGTGCGGGTCTGGCCCGACCCGCGCTATTTCGACGCGCCCAAAGTGCCGATGGCCGAACTCGAACGCCTGCTGCGCTCCAAAGCCGTGCTGCTGCCCGGCGTCAAAGTCACGCTGGGCATCGAACAGGCCGACGGCAGCGTCACCACAAAAACCTGGTCTTACCCGCAAGGGCTGGCCGGCTACCTCACTGAACTGGCCGGCAATGCCGAAGCGCTGGTGCCCGTCTATGCCACCGAAAAATATGCCGACGCCGACCACAGCGACTTTGCCGCCGGCGAGGGCGCTGCCTGGGCGATTGGCTGGCACGCCGAAGCCGTGGCCTCTGAATCCTACGTTAACCTGATTCCCACCGTCGCCGGCGGCACCCACGAATCCGGCCTGCGTGCCGGCGTGTTCGATGCGGTCAAATCCTTCATCGAGCACCGCGCCCTGCTGCCGCGCGGTGTCAAACTGCAACAGGAAGACGTCTGCGGACGCATGGCCTATGTGCTGTCGGCGCGCATTCTCGACCCGCAGTTTCAGGGGCAGGTGAAAGAAAAACTCAACTCGCGCGAGGCCGTCAAGCTGGTCTCCAGCATGATCCGCGACCCGTTTGAATTCTGGCTCAACCAGCACATCGAAGCCGGAAAAGTGATTGCCGAACTCTCGATCAAGCAGGCACTGGCGCGGCAAAAAAACGCCCAGAAAGTCGAAAAGAAGAAGCAGTCTGGCGTCGCCGTGCTACCGGGCAAACTTTCAGACTGCGAATCGACCGATCTGGCTGACAACGAACTATTTCTGGTCGAAGGCGACTCGGCGGGTGGTTCAGCCAAGATGGCGCGCAACAAGGAAACTCAGGCCATTTTGCCCTTGCGCGGCAAGGTGCAGAACTCGTGGGAAATCGAGGCCGGCCGATTGTTTGCCAACAATGAAATCCACGACATTGCTGTGGCATTAGGTGTCGACCCTCACAGCGCCAATACCACCACCGATCTCTCAGCCTTGCGCTATGGCAAAGTCATCATCATGTCCGATGCCGACGTCGATGGCTCGCACATCCAGACACTGCTACTGACGCTGTTCTACAAACACTTTCCGGCACTGATCGCGCAAGGACACATCTACATCGCACAGCCGCCGCTGTATCGCGTCGACGTGCCGGCCTCGGGCAAAAAACGCCCGGCACGTCGCCTCTACGCACTTGACGAAGGCGAACTCGCCGCCATCAAGGATCGTCTCATCAAAGAAGGCATCCGCGAAGACGCCATCGAAGTCGGCCGCTTCAAGGGTCTGGGCGAAATGAATCCCGATCAACTGCGCGAAACCGCCATGGCACCCGCCACCCGCCGCGTGCTACCGATCACCGAATCCTTCGATGGCGACACCGACACCGCAAAACTCTTCAACCTGCTGATGGGCAAAGGCGAGGCCTCGTCACGCCGCGCCTGGATGGAAGCCAAGGGACATCTGGTGGAGGCTGATCTGTAATGAACATGCAAAACAACGATACTCCCGATTTTTTTGACGAAGAAGTGGCTGCAACACCGCCGCCCCCCACCGTACCGCCAGCGTCGACTTTTGAAGATGGCATGGGTGACGGCACCTCCCTGCCACTCGCCGCCTACGCCGAACGCGCTTATCTTTCGTATGCCATGAGCGTGGTGCGCGCGCGCGCGCTGCCGCAGGTTGAGGACGGCCTCAAGCCGGTGCAGCGGCGCATTCTCCACGCCATGAACGAGATGCGGCTGTCAGCCACCTCCAAGCACGTCAAGAGCGCGCGCGTGGTCGGCGACGTGATCGGCAAGTATCACCCACACGGCGACACCAGCATTTATGACGCCATGGTGCGCGTGGCGCAGGATTTCTCGCTGCGCTATCCACTGGTCGACGGTCAGGGCAACTTCGGCTCGCGCGATGGCGATGGTGCTGCCGCAATGCGCTACACCGAATGTCGCCTGACGCCGATTGCCGAACTGCTGCTGTCCGAGATCGACCGTGGCACGGTGGATTTCCTGCCCAACTACGACGGCTCGATGACCGAGCCGCAACTGATGCCGGCGCGCCTGCCCTTCGCCTTGCTCAACGGCGCATCCGGCATTGCTGTTGGCATGGCAACCGAAATGCCGCCACACAACCTGCGCGAGGTTGCCGAAGCGGTGAAATTACTCATCCGCAAACCCGAGGCCATACTGGAAGAAGTGCTGCTCGTACTGCCGGGTCCGGATTTCCCCGGAGGTGGCCAGCTGATTTCCACGCCGGCCGACATCCGCGATGCCTACGCCGGCGGTCGCGGCAGTCTGCGCATGCGCGCGCGCTGGAAAATCGAGGAACTCGCCCGCGGCCAATGGCGCGTGGTGGTGTATGAATTGCCGCACGGCGTTTCGGTGGCACAGGTGCTCAGCGAAATTGAACTGCTGACCAACCCGCAGCCCCGCGCCGGCAAGAAAGACGTCAGCCAGGAACAGAAAAACCTGAAGGCGTTGGTGCTCGGCGTGCTCGATACCGTGCGCGACGAATCCAGCGATCAACAAGCCGTGCGCATCGTGCTCGAACCAAAAAGCTCGCGCATTGCACAGGACGAATTCATGGCCGTGCTGCTGGCCCATACCAGCATGGAGTCGAGCGTCTCGATCAACCTGACCATGGTTGGTCACGACGGCCGCCCGGGGCAAAAAAATCTGCTCGCCATCCTGCACGAATGGATCGCCTTCCGCTTCGCCACCGTTGAACGGCGCACGCGCCATCGTCTGGCCGAGGTATTGCGCCGCATCCACATCCTTGAAGGCCGCATGACGGTGTTCTTGCGCATCGAGGAAGTCATCCGCTGCATCCGCGAATCCGACGAGCCAAAAACCGACCTGATGGCGCGCTTCGGCCTCACCGACATTCAGGCCGAAGACATCCTCGAAATCCGTCTGCGCCAACTGGCGCGCCTCGAAGGCATCCGCATCGAAAAGGAACTGGGTGACCTGCGCACCGAGCACGGCGAACTGAACACCCTGCTCGACTCGCGCCGCGAAATGACCCGGCTGATCGTCAAGGAAATCACCGACGACACCAAGCGTTTCGGCGACGACCGCCGCACGCTGATGGAAGCGGTGACACCCATCGCCGCCGCCGAAATTTCCGTTCCCGATGAACCAGTAACGGTCATCATTTCAAAAAATGGCTGGGTACGCGCCCGTCAGGGGCATGGCCTCGACCCGGCCGCCATCCCCTACAAAACCGGCGACTTTCCGTGGTTCATCGCCGAAACCCGCAGCATCTGGCCGCTGATCGTGATCGACAGCAATGGTCGCAGCTACAGTCTGCGCGTCTCCGATCTGCCGGGTGGGCGCGGCGATGGTGCGCCGCTCAACACCATGATCGATTTGCAAGAGGGCGGCAAGCCAGCGCAAGCATTGAGCGCACCGCCGGAATGCAAATATCTGGTCGCCGGCTCCGGCGGCTACGGCTTCATCGCCAGCATCGCCGACATGATGGTGCGCAACAAAGCCGGCAAGGCATTTTTGTCGCTGGAGAAGGATGAATTGCCGTTGGCACCTGCAAAAGCTCCCGCTGAAACCACGGAAAACCTGGCGACCGTCGTGCTCACCCAAGGCGGCCGGTTACTACTGTTCCCGCTCGCCGAGCTAAAGGAAATGGGCAAAGGCAAGGGCTTGATGCTGATCGATCTCGCCAAAAACGACAGCGTGGTGGCCGTCGCCGTGAGCGCGGGTGAGTCGCTGTGGATCAGCGGTACGGGGCGTTCCGGAAAGTTGCAGCAGCAATCGCTCTCACCGCGCGAACTGGCGATTTTCCGTGGCGCGCGCGCGCGTCGCGGGCAGGACATCCCGTTCAAGTTCAAGCCATCCGGACTCACCGTTGGCAGCGGAGTTTGATGCTAGAATTCTCCATCGATATGCGTGCGTGCTGTCAGCTCAGTACATCACCAATCAGCACCAATTTGCGGAGAAAACCATGCTATTCATTCTTTATTATCTGGTCGCCATCGTCGTGCTGGTTATGCACTTCACCGGAATGCTGGCACGCTACAACGTGGAATGGCTGGTGCTGGCATTGGCCGTCACGGTGTTTCCTGCGGTGATTTACCTGTAGTTCTTACTTGCGGGGCGTTCAGCGGCAACATTCCCGCACCACAATCTGCTTGACCTGATCGAGCGCCGCGTCGATAACTTCGACGCGCTGCGGCAACTTTTCGATGCCCTCCAACTCCGGTGGCCGCAACGGATCGCATCCTAGCGCCTCCTGAATCGTTTCAGAGAACTTCACGGCCTGCGCCGTTTCCAACACGACCATCGGCACCCCCGGCAGCGCATGTTCGCGCGCCACCTTGACGCCATCGGCGGTGTGGGTGTCAATCATCACGCGATGCGTCGCCCAGACATCACGGATCGTCGCCAAGCGATCAGCATGCGTGCTGCATCCTGAAACGAATCCATAGCTTGCCAGCTTCGCCATGGTCGGCGTGCCGCGCAGATCAAAGCTGCCGCCGGCATCCACCTGCTGCCACAAACCACGCACCACGCCGGCATCGCGTCCGACCAGATCGAACACGAAACGCTCGAAATTCGATGCCTTGGAAATATCCATCGACGGACTGGTGGTGACATAGGTTTCAGCCGTCGCACGCGGACGATAAACCCCGGTGCGGAAAAACTCGTCCAGCACGTTGTTCTCGTTGGTGGCCAACACCAGTCGCGCAACCGGCAAGCCCATCATGCGCGCAATATGCCCGGCGCAGATGTTGCCAAAATTTCCCGACGGCACGCTGAACGCCACCCTCTGATCGTTGGACGCCGTGGCCTCAAAATAACCCTTGAAGTAATACACCACCTGCGCCATTACCCGCGCCCAGTTGATCGAATTCACCGCGCCGATACGATATTGCGCCTTGAACGCGGCATCGTTCGACACCGCCTTGACGATATCCTGCGCATCATCAAACATCCCGCGCACGGCAATGTTGAAAATATTGGCATCCTGCAACGAATACATTTGCGCGCGCTGAAAGGCACTCATCTTGCCTTCGGGCGAGAGCATGAACACCCGCACGTTGTGCTTGCCGCGCATCGCATATTCAGCCGCCGAACCGGTGTCGCCGGACGTGGCACCGAGGATGTTGATGGTTTCATTGCGCTGATCCAGCACATACTCGAACAGGTTGCCGAGCAACTGCATCGCCATATCCTTGAACGCCAGCGTCGGCCCGTTGGAGAGTTCCAGCAAATGGAAATCCGGCGTCAGCGAGGTCAGCGGCACAATGTCCTGCGCCTTCGCCGCATCGCGGCTCCAGCGGTAAGTCTGCGCGGTGTAGGTCTTGTCGCAGAGCGCTTTCAAATCAGCGGGTGGAATGTCGTCGACATACAACGAAAGAATTTCAAAAGCCAGCTCGGCGTAAGAAAGCTTGCGCCACGCCGCAAGGTGGTCAGCGACCTGCGGGTAGGATTCGGGCAAATACAGGCCGCCATCGGGCGCAAGACCGCCCAAAAGAATGTCGGAAAAAGACTGCGGCTCGGCCCCGCCCCGCGTGCTGAGATACTTCATCCCAGCGCCTCCATCCGCAAGCGAATCACTTTCTTCTTCACCACCGGCAACGCCTCAATCTTCGCAATCGCCGCATCGACATTCCGTTCCAGCGTGATGTGCGTCAGCATGATGATGTCGGTTTGCAATTCGCCTTCGGCCGGCTCGCGCTGGATCATGGCTTCGATAGAAATCTGCTGATCGGCCAGTATCCGGGTGATGTCGGCCAGCACACCCGGTTTATCCTCAACACGCAGACGCAAGTAGTAAGACGTTTCCACGTCGGCCAGCGGCAGGATCGGCGTGTTTTCCACCGCTTCGGGCTGAAACGCCAGATAGGGCACGCGATTGATCGGGTCGGCACTCAACGTGCGCGTCACATCCACCAGATCGGCGATCACGGCGGAGGCGGTCGGCTCGGCACCGGCACCCTTGCCGTAGTAGAGCGTTGCGCCCACGGCGTCGCCCTGCACCATGACGGCATTCATCGCACCTTCAACGTTGGCGATGAGGCGCTTTTCCGGGATCAGCGTGGGATGCACGCGCAGTTCCACGCCGTTCGGCCGCCGCCGTGTAATGCCCAGCAGCTTGATGCGATAACCGAGTTGCTCGGCATACTTTATGTCGTCGGCATCGAGCTTGCTGATGCCCTCGATGTGCGCCTTGTCAAATTGCATTGGGATGCCGAAGGCCAGCGCCGACAGAATGGTGATCTTGTGCGCGGCATCCACCCCCTCGATGTCAAAGGTCGGATCGGCTTCGGCGTAGCCCAGTCGTTGCGCTTCTTTCAGCACGGTGTCGAACGACAGCCCCTTGTCGCGCATTTCCGACAGGATAAAGTTGGTCGTGCCGTTGATGATGCCGGCCACCCATTGGATGCGGTTGGCCGTCAGGCCTTCGCGCACCGCCTTGATGATCGGAATACCGCCGGCCACCGCAGCTTCGAAGGCCACCATCACGCCTTTTTCACGCGCGGCAGCAAAAATCTCGTTGCCATGCACGGCCAGCAGCGCCTTGTTGGCGGTCACCACATGCTTGCCGTTGGCAATGGCCTTCAGCACCAGCTCCTTGGCGATGCCATAACCGCCGATGAGTTCAATGACGATATCGATGTCCGGATCGCTGACTACAGAAAATGCGTCGTCGGTCAGTTCCACGCCTCCGCCGGTGACCTGTTTTGCCAGTTCCAAATTCTTGTCGGCCACCTTGGTAATGCGGATCGGGCGTCCGGCACGGCGGGTGATTTCGGCCTCGTTGCGTTTGAGTACGGCGAAGGTGCCGCCGCCGACGGTGCCGATGCCGAGCAGGCCAACATTAATAGGTTTCATTGTGGAGTTTGAATTAGGTGCCATGGCGTTTACGATAAGAAGCAAGAAAGCGCGCGACACGGCCAACGGCCTCGCGCAGGTCATCTTCATGCGGCAGGAAAACCAGCCGGAAGTGGTCGGGATGCGGCCAGTTGAAACCGGTGCCTTGCACCAGCAACACTTTTTCGGCCACCAGCATTTCGGCGATGAATTCCTGATCGTCGAGGATCGGGTACATCTTCGGATCCAGTCGCGGGAACATGTACAGCGTGGCCTGGGGCTTGACGCAGGTCACACCCGGAATGGCGGTGAGCAGTTCATGTGCCACGTCGCGCTGGCGACACATGCGCCCGCCCGGCGCGACCAGATCGTCGATGCTCTGGTAGCCACCGAGCGCGGTCTGAATGCCCCACTGCCCCGGCACGTTGGCGCACAGGCGCATCGAGGCGAGCATATCCAACCCTTCGATGTAATCTTTCGCCGGCTTGCGGTCACCGGACACCACCATCCAGCCGGCGCGGTAGCCGCAGGAACGATAATTTTTCGACAGGCCGTTGAAGGTAATGGTCAGCACATCTTCAGAGAGCGCGCCGATTGAACTATGCGGAATGCCGTCGTAAATCACCTTGTCGTACACCTCGTCGGCGTAGATGATGAGGTCGTTCTCACGCGCGATCTTGATGATGTCTTTCAGCACCGCGTCCGGGTACACCGCGCCGGTCGGGTTATTCGGGTTGATGATGACAATGGCACGGGTGCTGTGCGTGATCTTGGCGCGAATATCGGCGATATCGGGCAGCCAGCCGCTGCCTTCGTCGCACAGATAATGGCGCGGCGTGCCCCCGGAAAGGCTCACCGCCGCTGTCCACAGCGGGTAGTCGGGTGCCGGCACCAGCACTTCGTCACCGCTATTGAGCAGCGCATTCATCGCCATCACAATCAGTTCTGAAACACCGTTGCCGATGTAGATATCTTCGATGCCTACGCCCTTGATGTGCTTTTGCTGGGTGTAGTGCATCACCGCCTTGCGCGCGGAGAAAATACCTTTGGAATCGGAATAACCGGCCGCGTTGGGCAGGTTGCGAATCATGTCCTGCTGAATTTCTTCCGGCGAATCGAAGCCAAACGCGGCCAGATTGCCGATGTTCAACTTGATGATTTTGTGCCCCTCATCCTCCATCTGCTTGGCACGCGCGAGCACGGGGCCGCGAATGTCGTAGCAGACGTTGGCGAGTTTGGTGGATTTCATTACGGGCTGCATGGGCAACCGTCCTTTCTGCAAGGCATCGCACGGGAAGGCGACACCGGGTAAATGTATAATGTTACCGAAGCGCTTGCTGCGCCGCAAATCCATATTTGATGCGGCTTCGCGCCGGAACAGGCCAGCGCCGGATTTTTCCCTTTCCAATGAAACTTCATACTCCCTCCACCGACGGCCGGCACACGATTACGGCCTACGATGCCGATCATGTTGCCGTCGACGGACAGCGTCTGACGCAGAGCTTTCTGCTCACGCCACAACGCCTGGTCGAAAACTGGCCGCCGCCGACGCTTGACGCGCTGACTGCGGCAGACATTGAAGCCATCGCCGCCTTCAATTGCCCCATCGTATTACTCGGCACCGGCCAACGCCAGCGTTTTCCTTCCCCAGCCCTGCTGCGCCCGCTGTTCGAGCTACGCATCGGCGTTGAAGTCATGGATACCTTTGCCGCCTGCCGCACCTACAACATCCTGATGGCCGAAGGCCGCGACGTGCTGGCAGCACTCATTCTGGACGGCAACTGAATTGACCATGAAGTTGCTCACAATCCAGCGAAACTCACTGCTGACACTGATCTTGCTGCTCGCCCTGGCATGGTTCGGCACGCTCGACTATCGCCGCCTGATTAACCCGGACGAAGGCCGCTACGCTGAAATTCCGCGTGAAATGGTGGCCAGCGGCGACTGGCTCACGCCGCGCATGAACGACCTCAAATACTTTGAAAAGCCGGCTTTGCAATACTGGGCAACCGCCGCCGCCTACACAGCCTTTGGCGAACACAACTGGACCGCACGCCTGTGGCCGGCGCTGACCGGCTTTGCCGGCATTCTGTTCACCGGTTTCGCTGCCGCACGCTTGTTCGGCGCACGCGCCGGCCCCTACGCGGGGGCAGTGCTGGCCGGCAGCGTACTCTGGACAGTGATCGGCCACGCCAACACGCTGGATATGGGCGTGAGTTTTTTCCTCGCCGCCGCTGTGTTTGCTTTGTGTCTGGGCGAGCACCCCAACACACCCGCGACGAATAGTCGACTGTGGACAGACGGTGCCTGGGCATTACTAGCGCTTGCGGTGCTATCCAAAGGACTCATCGGCCTCGTATTACCCGCCGCCACGGTGGTGCTCTATACGCTCTGGCAGCGCGACTGGGATTTTCTGCGGCGCATCCGGCTGCTGCGCGGCATTCTGATCCTGCTCGTCATCACTGCACCGTGGTTCATCGCCGTCTCGCTGGCGAATCCGGAATTCGCGCATTTCTTTTTCATCCACGAACATGTGCAGCGTTTTCTCACCAAGTCGCACGGCCGCTATCAGCCGATGTGGTATTTCATTCCAATTCTGCTGATCGGCATGATTCCCTGGCTGGGCTGCCTGATTCAGGGGGCATTACGCGGCGTGCGTAAAGAGCAGGGGGGCGGCTTTCAGCCAGCGCGCTTCCTGCTGGTGTGGATCATTGTGGTGTTTGGATTTTTCTCGGTATCGAGTTCCAAGCTGGCCTCGTACATCCTGCCACTGTTCCCCGCACTCGCCGCGCTGATCGGCCTGTATCTGTCCGAAATGCGTGACCGGCCGGCCTTGCGCTGGCAGGCGCTGCCGGCAATTGTGCTGGGGCTGGCCGCCCTCGTGCTGGCCTGGCAGGCACCCCGGTTTGCCAACAATGAAGTGCCCGCCACGCTGTATGCCGGTTATCAGCCCTGGCTCTACGCCGCCGCACTGGCATTGCTCGCTGCCGGCCTCGTCGCCTTTCGTTTTGGCGCACGTGGGCAAGGCCTGCCGCTGGTGCTCACACTGGCCACCGGCGCGCACCTGTTCGGGCAATGCTTCCTGCTGGGTCACGACCACGTCGGCCGCGTCAATTCGGCCTATGACGCCGTGCAGGCGATCCGCGATCAGGTGCGTCCCGACGTGCCGTTTTACAGCGTCAACACCTTCGACCACAGCCTGCACTACTACCTGAAACGTTCCACCACCATGGTCAGCTACCGCGATGAACTCGGTTTTGGCGTGGCACAGGAACCGCATAAATTCATCCCCGACATGGCTGGGTTCGAGGCCGCATGGCGCGCCGCACCGATGGCCTGGGCAATGATGTCGCCGGCCACCTGGCAGGAACTCAACGCCAAAAAACTGCCCATGCGCGAAGTCTTCCGCGATACCCGTCGCGTCATCGTCAAAAAACCATGAACGCCATCAGCTTCTCCCTGATCCTCACCGGTGTACTGCTCAATGCTGCCGCGCAACTGCTGCTCAAGGCCGGCACCAACGCCATCGGGCACTTTGATTTTCAGTTTGCCAATATCGTGCCCATCGGCCTGAAGGTGACCCTGCAACCGCACATTCTCGGCGGTCTGTGCTGCTATGTAATCAGTGTGGTGGTGTGGATTCTGGCGCTGTCGCGCGTGCCGGTATCGGTCGCCTATCCGATGCTTTCCATCGGTTATGTGGTCAATGCCTTCATCGCCTGGCAATGGATGGGCGAGGCGCTGGCCGCGCAAAAACTGTTTGGCATTGGCTTCATCATCATTGGCGTATTTCTGGTGGCGCGTTCATGAATTTTCTCCCCTTTACCCGTCCTTCGATTGACGAGGACACCATCGCCGCAGTGGGCGAGGTACTGCGTTCCGGCTGGATCACCAGCGGCCCCAAGGTGCAGGCTTTTGAAGCGGCGCTCTCGGCACACTGCGGCGGCCGTCCGGTGCGCGTATTCAATTCCGGTACGGCCACGCTTGAAGTCGCGCTGCGACTCGCAAAAGTCGACGCCGGGGATGCGGTGATTACCACGCCGCTCACCTGGGTCGCCACCGCCAACGTAATTCTGGAAGTGGGTGCCACGCCGGTGTTCGTCGATGTCGATCCGGCGACACGCAATATCGACCTCGATCAACTCGATGCTGCGATCACGCCGCAGACCAAAGCCATCATCCCGGTCGATCTCGCCGGCCTGCCGGTGGATCGTGACCGTCTTTATGCCATTGCCAACAAGCACGGCGTGCGCGTGGTGGAAGATGCGGCGCAATCTTTCGGCGCATCGTGGAATGGCAAGGCCATCGGCGCCTCGTTTGGTGACCAGCGCGATTTCGTTTCCTTCAGCTTCCACGCCAACAAAAACCTCACCACAACCGAAGGCGGTGCGCTGGTGCTGCCGGAT
>CAJAWW010000095.1 GCA_903946745.1 uncultured beta proteobacterium | reverse complement strand
GCTCGAACTGATATCCACGCCGATCAGCGGCCGAAGCTTCGGGTTAAAGATCGACTTCAGGGATGAGACATCGATCTGCAAGGAAATTCCCTTTTAAAATATGATATTGCGACAGTTAAACATAATTTACATCAGATGCTAGCAGTAACTATATCGGCTGTAAAGCAAAATTATTGAGCGCCCTTGCGCCAAGCGGCGCATCAAGGCGGCAGTTATAATGTTCTGAAACCCTCGCCCATCAAAAATTCGGTCTTGCCTCTCCGTGCAGATTCCCAATCTTCCCGCCCCCGTTCGCTGGGCGTTTTACGCTGTCCTGCTGGCCTGCGGTGCCCTGCTGAGCTTGGCGGCATTGGCGGGAATCATCCTGATTCTGGCATATCCACAGCTTCCTTCGCTCGAAATTCTCACCGATTATCGGCCGAGAATTCCGTTGCGTGTCTACTCCAGCGACGGCCACCTGATCGGTGAATTCGGCGAAGAGCGCCGTCATTTCACCCGTATTCAAGATGTCCCGGCCGTGATGAAGCAAGCCATTCTCGCGGCCGAAGACGAGCGGTTTTACCAGCACCCGGGCATCGACACCCTGGGAATTTTGCGCGCGGCCTATTCAAATTTCGTCAGTGGTGGCAAGCGTCAGGGTGCCTCAACCATCACCATGCAGGTTGCACGCAACTTTTTTCTGTCAAGCGAAAAAACCCTGACGCGCAAAATCTACGAAGCGCTGCTCGCCTTCAAGATTGAAAATAACCTGAAAAAAGACCAGATTCTCGAGCTTTACATCAATCAGATCTACCTTGGGCAGCGCGCTTACGGATTTGCTGCTGCCGCACAAATTTATTACGGCAAAGCCCTCAAAGACGTCACCGTGGCTGAAGCGGCGATGCTTGCCGGCCTGCCCAAAGCGCCATCGGCCTACAACCCGGTCGCCAATCCCAAGCGCGCGCAACTGCGCCAACGCTACGTGCTGCGACGGATGACCGAGCTAGATTTCATCACCGACGTACAAGCCAAAGCCGCACGCGAAGAAGTGCTTCACACCAAACGCGACGTCAATGATTTCGGCGTGCACGCCGATTACGTCGCCGAAATGGCGCGCCAGATTGCCGCCGAACGGTTCCCTGATGACGTCTATGACCGTGGCTACCGCGTTATCACCACGGTCACCCGCAGCGAACAGCAGGCGGCCTATCTGAGTTTGCGCAAAGGTGTCATGGATTATGACCGGCGACACGGCTATCGCGGAGCCGAAGCCTATGTCGACATGAAGGCCATCAAATCCGATCAGGATGAAGAGCTTGAAGATCATCTGGCGGATTTCGAGGACAGCGATGACCTGCTGCCCGCCATCGTGCTCGATGCCTCGCCGAAGTTGGTGCGCGCCTATTTGCGCGGCGGTGAAATTCTCAACATCACCGACGATGGTCTGAAGTTCGCTTCACGCATGACAGACGACAAGACCCCACCCAACAAACGGGTTCGGCGTGGTGCGGTGATCCGCGTGCAAAAGTCCGACAAGGGCTGGCAGATCCTTCAGTTGCCGGATGTCGAAGCCGCCTTTGTCGCCGCCAGCCCCGTCGACGGGTCGATCCGTGCGCTGGTGGGCGGGTTCGATTTCAATCGCAACAAATTCAATCACGTTACGCAAGCCTGGCGCCAGCCCGGCTCCAGCTTCAAACCTTTCATTTATTCTGCATCGCTGGAAAAAGGCTACACCCCGGCCTCGGTGGTCGAGGATGAACCCATCACCATTACCGCTGAAGAAACCGGCTCGCAAGCCTGGGAGCCAAAAAATTACGACGGCAAATACGATGGGCCGATGAGCCTGCGCACCGCCTTGGCGAAATCGAAAAACATGGTGTCAATTCGTCTGTTGCGCGCCATCGGCCCACAATACGCACAAGACTACGCCACCCGTTTTGGTTTCGACGCCGCCAAGCACCCCCCCTACCTGACCCTCGCACTGGGTGCCGGCTCGGTGACGCCGTGGCAGCAACTCGGTGGCTACGCCGTATTTGCCAATGGTGGTTATCGCATTGAACCCTACATCGTGCGTCAGATTCTCGATGAAAAAGGCACCGTACTGGCCGCCACACAACCCTCCATCGCGGGTGATGAAGCCTTGCGCGTCATCGACGCCCGCAACGCCTGGCTGATGGACAGCATGATGCATGACGTGGTGCGGCGCGGCACCGCAACCCGTGCCGCCGCCGTGCTTAAACGCCGCGATCTGGCCGGCAAAACAGGCACCACTAACGACTACATCGACGCCTGGTTCTGCGGCTATCAGCCCACCGTGGTCGGTGTTGCCTGGATCGGTTTCGACCAGCCACGCCGCATGGGCAACGGCGAAACCGGCGGCACCGCCGCACTCCCGATCTGGATCGGCTTCATGGAACAAGCGTTAAAGGGTGTTCCGGAAAGCTGGATGGAAGCGCCCAGCGGTCTGGTCAGCATCACCGCAAACGGCCCGGACGGAAAATCTGTCAACGAACTCGTGTACAAAGAACATCTGCCCCCGGCTGACGATGTCGCACCTGAAAAATCAGATGAACCCGTTCCCGCACCCGTGCAGGACGCGACGCCAAAGGGTGTCGACAAGTCGCCGGAGAAACCACGCTAAAAGTTTTTCAGCAACCCGTTTTCATCAATTGCAAGGCCTCGGCGGGAGGAAGGATGCGCAATCGTGGAAGTAGTGATTCCACGGGTACCGCGAGCAGGTCTTGATCGCCCGTTACCAGCCAGGATGTCTGTGAAGCCAAAGCCGCTTGTATGAATTTGTCGTCGTCGACATCCCGGCAGTAACTATGCTGCGCCATTTCGGCAGGCACATCGACCCAATGCGCTGCCGCATTAAGGTCATGAAGTATCCGCTGACGAAGCTCCATACTCAGATAGCGATCAAACTTGGGCTTCCACAACCTGGATTCCAGTTCGGCAAAGGTAGCCGGGGAGAATACCGGCAGACCATGCGCGAGCACCCAGTTCACCAATTCGGCAGGGGCGCCCTTAGGCGACAACGCGGCACTGATCCAAACATTGGTGTCAATCACCGCCCGGCATGTCGTGTCTCGGGTTGATTCAGCTTTCATCGGCGAGCAATGCATCCAGCGCCTCGGGTGTCAATCCGGCACGAACCGCAATATCTGAAGCCTCATTCAGGGTGTGTTGCAGGCGGTTGGCGTAGAAGCTGCGCATTGCTTCGTAGTCTTCGGCACTGACCATTACGCCAACCATCCGGTCATGACGCATGACTCGCACCGGCTCACGTTGGGCGCGATCGAGAAACTCACCAAAACGGGTCTTAGCTTCATTGGCGGTAAACGTTTGCATGATTTGAATCTCGCTTCCATGGATCGGGGGTTTAGCTCAATTTAGCCCAATCGTTCGATTTAATCAAATCGATTTGACGTTGGCCTGAGGGCGCAATCCTGCGCGAGTTGTCGAGATAGATGTAGCGTTGAAGGCGTATCGTAAGCGTCGACTTTTACTACCCATGAGTAACAGCACGAACATCATGCCCCCATCGATAGATACAGAGTCGTCGGGTTATCACGGCAGGGTGTAAATCCGTAATGCGCATAGAACGCCTTGGCTGCCCCCCCCTTCGCATCGACTACAAGCGCGTATGCGGCCACCTGTTTGCGGGCCTCTAAACACCGCTCAACGGCGCAGCCAATGAGGAGATGGCCCAAACCACAACCACGATGCGTCGAATGCGTCGCCAACCGTCCCAGGCGAAAACAAGGCACCGGATAGCGCGGCAGCTTTTGCTGTGTGCGCTCATCCAACTGAACCGCATCGATCTGAGCGGCGCTCAAACTGTAGTAGCCCAGTATCGTTCTGGGTGCGT
>CAJAWW010000094.1 GCA_903946745.1 uncultured beta proteobacterium | reverse complement strand
TCCATCGCCACCTGGAATATCCACAAGGGCTTCTCGCAATTCAATCGCCGCATGGTGGTGCATACGCTGCGCGAGCGGCTGCGCGAACTCTCGGCCGACATTGTGCTGTTGCAAGAAGTGCAGGGGCTGCATCTGCAGCACGCCCAAACCCATACCGACTGGCCGGCACAGCCGCAGCACGAGTTTCTTGCCGAGGGCACCTGGGACAACCACGCCTATGGCCGCAACATGGTGTACGACCACGGCCATCACGGCAACGCCATCCTGTCGCGCTTTCCCATCCTGCATCAAAATAATCAGGATGTGACGCACTTTCGTTTCGAGCGCCGCGGCCTGCTGCATTGCGCGCTCGCCGTGCCCGGCCTTGCGCTGCCACTGCATTGCGTCTCGGTGCATCTGTCGCTGTTCTCCCGCTCGCGCCGACGCCAGATGGAAGCGCTGGCGACGCGCATCGAAGCCATGGTGCCGGCCGCCGCACCGCTGCTCATCGCCGGCGATTTCAACGACTGGCGCAACCACGCCCAGGATGTGCTGGCGCAGCGGCTTGGTCTGGTGGAAGCCTTCAGCGCCGCCGGCGGCGCACGCCCCTGCCGCAGCTTTCCGGCCAGCCTGCCACTGTTTCGGCTGGATCGCATTTATCTGCGCGGGCTGGTGCCGGAGAACGCACGCGTGTTGTCCGGCGCGCCCTGGTCAGCGATGTCCGACCATGCCGTGCTGACGACGCACGTCAGATCAGCGCTTTCGCATGTCGATTCTTAAACCGGCCGAACCGGTATTTTTGCCCGGCAACCGGCTGCAATTGCTGGCGTCCGGTACCGATTATTTCCCCGCACTGATCGCCGCCATCGACGCAGCGCAACACGAAGTACATCTGGAAACCTACATTTTCGCCAACGACGTCACCGGCCGCGCCGTGGCATCCGCCTTGTCTGCGGCGGCGCGGCGCGGGGTCAACGTGCGTGTGCTGGTGGATGGTTTCGGCGCACGCGACTTTGCCACCGGGCTGGGGGTCATGCTCACCACCAGCGGCGTTGAAGTGCTGGTGTATCGCCCGGAAGCCACGCGCCTGCGGCTGCGCCGTCACCGCTTGCGCCGGATGCATCGCAAACTGGCAGTGATCGACGGCTGCACAGCGTTTGTTGGCGGCATCAACATTCTGGATGACTTCGACGATGGCGCGGCGACCGCACCGCGCTTTGATTATGCGATACGGATTGAGGGGGCACTGGTCGCGCGCATTCACGCGGCGGTGCGCCACGTCTGGCGACTGGTGCGCTGGGCGCGCATTGGCCGCGGTGCCCGCCGCCCGCCACGCCCCCTGCCGCTGGCACCCTGCGGTAACACGGCACCCGGCACCGTACTTGCAGCGCTGCTGATCCGTGACAACCTGCGTCATCGCCGCGACATTGAAAACGCCTATCTCGACGCCATTGCCGCCGCGCGTGACGAAATTATCATCGCCAACGCCTATTTTCTGCCGGGGCGCACCCTGCGCCGCGCGTTGATCGATGCGGCGCGGCGCGGCGTCAAGGTCACGCTGTTGTTGCAAGGGCGCGTCGAATATATGTTGCAGCACTACGCCACGCGCACGCTTTACGCGCGCCTGCTCAAGGCCGGGGTGCGGATTTTTGAATACCGGCCGGCGTTTTTGCATGCCAAGGTGGCGGTCATCGACACTTGCTGGGCAACAGTGGGGTCGAGCAATATCGACCCCTTCAGCCTGCTCTTGGCGCGCGAGGCCAACGTGGTGGTGCGTGACGCCGCCTTTGCCGCCGAACTGCGTGCGAGCCTGATGCGCGCGCTGACCGATGCCGCCGATGAGATCAGCCAGGAAAACCACCGCCAGCGCGCCGGCTGGGAACAACTCACCGGCGCGGTGGCCTATTGGCTGGTGCGCGTGCTGGTCAGCGTCACCCGCTACGGCGGGCAATATTCACGCTGACGTCGCAGCGAATCAGTACGTTGGCAGGAGCGCCAGCACGCGCGACGATTCGGCGATCAGGCCATCGATCAGCGCAACATCCAGCCCAGGTTGCAAATCCATCGCGTCGCCGCGCTCGCCGGTCGGCACCAGACGAATCGCGCCGTCATTCTGTTCGATGACCGCAGTGCCACCGCAATGCCGACAGAACACGCGTGTACCGACGCCATCGCCACGCCGGACGACAATGGTCGGGCCGCACATGGGACAGTCCTGCAACGGAATGGCGGTATCGGTATGGCCGACAATGTGATCCAGTGCGCCCGCATGACCCAGTACAATCAGGCGCTCACCGAGCGGCCGATCAAACTGGCTGCCGAGGTTTTCTTCGATGATGTTTAGGGCTTTGGCAATCGGCATGCCGCGCCGGTAGGGGCGCGTGCTGGTCATGGCATCGAAGGCATCGGTGAGCCCGACAATGCGCGCGTCGACGGTGATGGCGTCACCGCTCAGCCGGTGCGGATAACCTTGGCCGTCCGGTGTTTCGTGGTGCGACAGCACCGCCTCAATTGCCAGCGCCGCCAGAGGGTGTCCAGAGAGCAGGCGCTCACCGACTAAAGGATGGGTTTTGATGATGGCGTATTCGTCATCGGTGAGGCGGTCAGGTTTGTTGAGAATGGCATCGGGTACGCCGACCTTGCCCAGGTCGTGCAGAAAACCGCCCAATGCAATACGCGCCACATCACTGGCTGGCAGGCCGGAATCTTCGGCCAGCAACCGCGAGAACTGGGACACGCGCCACAGATGACCGCCGGTATAGGGGTCACGCGCCTCGACCAGCGCGGCCATGACATAGAGGCTTTTGAGTAATTGTTCCAGATGGTTCAAGTCATTCTCCTCGATGCGGTGACCACCACAGACCAACCGATTTGCACGCCGATTGCTGCGATGCTCAAGAGTATCACTATCGGTCTGCCGGATTAGAGTGGCAACCATGAATTCGCCACTTCGCCTGCTCATGCTGTTCGCCGGCTTTGTATTGATCCTGCCCGGTTGCAGTTCGTTTTCGCTGCCCC
>CAJAWW010000093.1 GCA_903946745.1 uncultured beta proteobacterium | reverse complement strand
TTCCGCCTGCGTTTCGCGGGCATCGCATTGCCAGCCAAACACAGTAAATGCAAAGATCGCTGTCACGATGGCGGCAGCGATCCGGACGACCACACCGCTGTCGGTATACAGGCCGAGCGCGATATAGCAGGCCGGGCCTGAAAGAAAAAACAGAAAGAAAACTACGATCAGAATGAAATCGGTGCGCAGCTTGACCACCTCATCTAACCGGGTGTCGAGCAAGGCAAGCAGCGCCTGCGTTTCAGCCTCCAACTTGACGACGATGTTGCGCGGCGTTGCGCAATAGCCACAGCGTGGCAGAGTCTCGTCAACGGGTGCGCCACAGCCCTCGCAGCGCGGGATGGGCGCGGTGTCTGCCTCACCACCGGCAACTAAAACGGATTGATTTTGCAATTCCATGACTCGGACTCAGATCGCCGGCGCATCACGCACCAGACAGGTTTTCCAGTTGATTGAACCTCACGGTCATGGCGATTTGCACCCCTGACGAGGATGGGAGAAGGCAATGTTTCACGAATTTGTTCCACGTTTCACGTTAAGATCATGAGCCAAAAATGAACAAATTGCTTATTTTTGTCAAGCTGATTGCCAGAGGAATGACCGTGCAACTTGGCGGTATCAAATCCCTGAATCCACGCCCTCCCCCTTCAGCGTCACCATCACCACCTGCCGGGTCAGGCGCGGGGCGAGGGCTTCGAGAAAATCGTACTCGAAACCGCGCAGCCAGCCATCGCGGCGCACGGCGACGCGCGTGGTGTTGCCCTCGAACAAATGCGCGGCCGGAAAGGAAACGAGCGCCGCGTCGCGCAGCGGATCAAAGGCCATTTCGGCAATGATGCCCACACCCAGCCCGAGTTCGACATAGGTTTTAATCACATCGGAATCAATGGCGGTGAGCATCACGTTGGGATGCAAACCGTGGCGCTCGAAGGCACGATCAATATGTGACCGGCCGGTGAAACTCGGATCGTAGGTGATGAGCGGATAGTCCGCCAGTGCTGCCAGAGTAAGTGGTTGCTGTGCCTGTAACGCATGCCCCTGCGGAGCCACCACCAGATGCGACCATTCGTAGCACGGCAAGGTCAGCAGTTCCCCGTGCTGATCGAGCGCCTCGGTGGCGTTGCCGAGGTCAGCGCTGCCGTCGATTACCCACTGAGCCACCTGTCCCGGGCTGCCCTGCTGCACATGCAGGCGGATCGCCGGATGCTGCCGGACAAAGCGCATGATGACCGGCGGCAAGGTGTAACGTGCCTGCGTGTGGGTCGTGGCAATGGTGAGACTGCCGTTGCTGTCGGTGCTGAAGTCCTCGCCCATGCGCTTCAAATTTTGCGCTTCACGCAGAATCCTCGCCGCCATATCCAGCGCAATGCGCCCCGGCGGCGTAATGCCGGTCAGGCGTTTGCCGCTGCGCTCGAAAATCGTGATGCCCAGCTCTTCTTCGAGCAAGCGAATCTGCTTTGAGATACCCGGCTGGGAGGTAAACAACGCCGAAGCGGCGGCAGAAACACTCAAGCCGCAGCGTTTAATTTCGACCAGATAGCGCAATTGCTGAAGTTTCATGGCCTGATTATATCGCTATTGGTTATATACAAATAGCAACTAAGTATTTTTCAGGACTATAGAAAGCCTTTACGATGCACTGCATCATGGAATTCACATTCAGCCCTGCACTCACACTCTCCGGCTTTGTGGTCGGCGCACTGGTCGGCCTCACCGGGGTCGGCGGCGGTTCGCTGATGACGCCCTTGCTGGTGCTGCTCTTTGGCTTCAAGCCGGCTACCGCAGTGGGCACTGACTTGCTTTATGCGGCCATTACCAAGGGCGGGGGTAGCTTGATTCATCACGGCCACGGCCACATCGACTGGGGCATCACCGGTCGGCTTGCGCTCGGTAGCGTGCCGGCCGCGCTCGTAACACTGGTGGTGCTGGGACGGATGGGTGTTCAGGATCACGGGGCGTCGGGGCTGATTTCCGTAGCGCTGGGAATCGCGTTGCTGCTGACGGCCGCATCGCTGATTTTTCGTCAGCGCCTGCTGGAGTTCGCCCGCAGCCGCAGGCAGCATCCCCCCTCCGCAGCACGAACCGCGACGCTGACGATTATTGTCGGGGTCATCCTTGGCGCGCTGGTCACCATCTCGTCAGTCGGTGCCGGCGCGCTGGGTGTCACCGCGCTGTGCTTTTTGTATCCCGATTTGCCGATTCGGCGCATTGTCGGTTCGGATATCGCGCACGCCGTACCGCTGACATTGGTGGCCGGTATTGGTCACTGGTGGCTGGGCACGGTAGACTTCGGCTTGCTTGGAGCGCTGTTGCTGGGCTCTTTGCCGGGCATCGCCATCGGTAGCCATCTTTCCACCAAAGTTCCTGAGCGCGCACTGCGCCATCTGCTTGCCTTTGTGCTGCTGTTTATCGGCGGCAAACTCATTCTCGCCTGAAGGAAATCGCCATGTATCGCTATGACGAATACGACCACGCCATCGTTCAGGCACGCGTCGCACAATTCCGTGACCAGACACGTCGCCATCTCGAAGGCAGCCTGTCGGACGACGAGTTCCGTCCGTTGCGGCTGCAAAACGGCCTGTATATCCAGCGCCACGCGCCGATGCTGCGGATTGCCGTGCCGTATGGTCTGCTGGCCTCGCGTCAGTTGCGCAAACTGGCCGACATTACGCGTCGCTTTGATCGCGGTGTCGGCCACTTCAGCACACGCCAGAACCTTCAGCTGAATTGGATCAAGCTGGAAGAAGCACCCGATGTACTCGCCGAGCTGGCCTCGGTCGAAATGCACGCCATCCAGACTTCCGGCAATTGCATTCGCAATATCACTACCGACCAGTTTGCCGGCGTCGCCCCCGACGAAATTGCTGATCCGCGTCCGTGGGCTGAAGTGCTGCGCCAATGGTCAACCTTTCACCCGGAATTTGCCTGGCTGCCACGCAAGTTCAAGATCGGCATCAGTGGCACGACCGAAGATCGCGCGGCGATCCGCATGCACGACATCGGTTTGCAGATCGTCAAGAATGATGCGGGTGAAATTGGCTTTACCGTCTATGTCGGCGGTGGACTCGGACGCACACCGCTGATCGCACGCAAGGTGCGCGCGTTTCTGCCCTGGCAGCATGTGCTGAGTTATTGCGAGGCGATTCTGCGCGTGTATAACCGCTACGGCCGCCGCGACAATCCGTACAAGGCGCGCATCAAAATTCTGGTCAAGACGCTCGGTACGGAGGAATTCACGCGCCAGGTGGATGCCGAATGGGCACATCTCAAAGAGGGTACCTCGACGCTGACCGAAGCTGAAGTGCAGCGCATCGCCTGCCAGTTTGCGCCCCATCCCTATGAAACCCTGCCGGCGGACGATGCCGGTTATCAAACGCAGCTGCGCGATGAAAAGGCATTTTCGCGCTGGGTTGAGCGCAACGTGCATCCGCACCGTGTGAGCGGCTATGCAGCGGTGACGCTATCGCTCAAAAAGCCCGGCGTCGCACCCGGCGATGCGAGCGATGCACAGCTGGATGCGGCCGCTGATCTGGCCGACCGCTACAGCTTTGGTGAAGCACGCGTCACGCACCAGCAAAATTTAGTGCTGGCCGATGTGCGCCAGCGCGACCTGCACGCCTTGTGGCTGGAAGCACGCACGCTGGGATTCGCAACACCGAACATCGGCCTGCTGACCGACATGATCTGCTGCCCGGGCGGCGACTTCTGTTCGCTGGCCAACGCCAAATCCATCCCCATTGCCGCAGCCATCAACGAACGCTTTGCCGATCTTGATTATCTGCACGACATCGGCGAACTTGAACTGAATATTTCCGGCTGCATGAATTCCTGCGGCCACCATCACCTTGCCGCCATCGGCATTCTCGGCGTCGATAAGAGCGGGCAGGAGTGGTATCAGATCACGCTGGGCGGCCAGCAGGGCAACAACGCCCGCATTGGCGAAGTGATCGGCCGCTCGTTCGCCGCCAAGGATGTGCCAGATGTGATCGAGCGCCTGATCGATACCTACATTGCCAACCGCTACGATGAAGAGCGTTTTCTCGATACCTACGCCCGCATCGGACTGCAACCTTTCCGTGATGCGGCCTACCCGGCAACCACGACTGGCAACGCCGCCAAGGAGCGCACCTATGCCTGAGCAACTGATCCAAGGTCGCCAACTGGCGGACAATCGCTGGACGACTCTGACCATCGCCGACGATGCCGGTGATACCAATCTGGCGCACGTTGCCGTGCCGGCGGGCGCGGTGATTATTCCGGCACCGCTGTGGCTGGCGCAGCGCGCGGCGCTGATTGCACGAGAAGGAGAAATTGGCGTGTCCCTGGCGTCGACTTTTGAGGTCGAGACCCTCGCCGCAGATATTGCGCATTTTTCCCTGATTGCCGTCGAATTCCCCAAATTTGTCGATGGCCGCGGCTACTCCACGGCGCGTCTGCTGCGCGAACGCTATGGCTACACGGGCGAGCTGCGCGCCGTCGGCGACATTGGCCGCGACCAGTTGTTTTATCTCAGCCGGGTCGGCTTCACTTCCTTCCTGATCCCCGACGGACGCGATGCCGCCGCCGCACTGCAATCGTTTAACGACTTCCCCGAGGTGTATCAGTCGGGCGTCGACCAAGCCCTGCCACTATTTCGCCGGCGTGCCGCCTGAAAGCTTCCCCATGCCTGAACTTGCTGAAAAATCCGCACAAGTCGTCGCTCTGTTGCAAAAAATCGCCGCCGATTACGCCCCCGCCGTATTCGCCAACAGCCTGGGCGCGGAAGATATGGTGCTCACCGATCTCATCTGGCGCAACGCCATCGACATCGAGATTTTCTCGCTCGATACCGGTCGCCTGCCGGGTGAAACCTATGACGTCATGGCCGCCGCCGAGAAACACTATGGCCGCAAGCTGACCGTATTTTTCCCGCAGCACGCCGAAGTAGAAGCCTTCATCCGCAGCAGCGGCATCAATGGCTTTTACGATTCCATCGAAGCGCGCAAGGCCTGCTGTCATGCCCGCAAGGTGGAACCGCTCAAACGCGCGCTCACCGGTCGCCGCGCCTGGGTCACGGGCTTGCGCGCAAGCCAGGCCGCCACGCGCGGCGAACTCGACGTGATTGCATTCGACGCCGGCAACGGCCTGCACAAAATCAGCCCGCTGGCGGACTGGAGCGAAGAAGAAGTCTGGGGCTACCTGCGTGCCAACGGCGTGCCCTATAACGCTCTGCATGACAAGGCGTATCCCAGCATTGGTTGCGCCCCCTGCACCCGCGCCATCCAGCCGGGTGAAGACGTGCGCGCCGGACGCTGGTGGTGGGAGACACCGGAAACCAAAGAATGCGGGCTACACATGGTCGATGGCCGTCTGCAACGCATCAAGGCATCGTAAAATATCCCTATGCCCAACCATACTAAAATCCTCTCCCACTTGGACTGGCTGGAAGCCGAGTCCATCCACATCATGCGTGAAGTCGCCGGCCAGTGCAGCAACCCGGCACTGTTGTTTTCGGGTGGCAAAGACTCGATCGTGATGCTGCGGTTGGCCGAAAAAGCCTTTCGCCCCGGACGTTTTCCATTTCCCTTGCTGCATGTCGATACCGGGCACAATTACCGCGAGGTGATCGACTTTCGCGATTTTCGCGCGCACCAGTTGGGCGAGCGCCTGATTGTCCGCAACGTCGAAGATTCGATGAAGCGTGGCAGTGTCGTGCTGAAAACCCCGACGGAATCACGCAACAAACATCAATCGGTCACCTTGCTCGAAGCCATCGAAGAATTCGGTTTCGACTGCTGCATCGGCGGCGCACGGCGCGATGAGGAAAAAGCGCGCGCCAAGGAACGCATCTTTTCTTTCCGTGACAGCTTTGGTCAGTGGGATCCCAAAAACCAGCGTCCCGAATTGTGGAACCTGTTCAATGCGCGGGTACATAAGGGCGAAAACATCCGCGCCTTCCCCATTTCCAACTGGACAGAACTCGATATCTGGCAATACATCGAACGGGAAGCGCTAGAACTGCCGTCGATCTATTTTGCCCACAAGCGCCCCGTCATCCGTAAAAACGGCTTGCTGCAACCGGTTACCGACGTGACGCCCGCCAAGCCGGGTGACGTCATCGAGGAAATGCTGGTTCGTTTTCGCACCGTCGGCGACATCACCTGTACCGCGCCGGTCGAATCGGACGCCGACACCGTACATAAAATCATCGAAGAAACTGCAACAACGACAATTACCGAACGCGGGGCGACTCGCATGGACGATCAAACGTCGGAGGCTTCGATGGAGCAACGCAAAAAGGAAGGGTACTTTTAATGAGTGCGCTGGAACATCTGCCAAACTCCGACCAGATCGGCGACACGGGTCTGTTGCGGTTTTTGACCTGCGGGAGCGTCGACGACGGCAAGAGTACGCTCATCGGGCGTTTGCTGTACGACACCAAGACCATCCTCGCCGACACCTTGCACGCCATGGAACGGACCTCGGCGCGGCGCGGGCATGAAGCGGTTGATCTGTCCTTGCTCACCGACGGCTTGCAGGCCGAGCGCGAACAAGGCATCACCATCGACGTCGCCTATCGCTACTTCACCACCGGGCGCCGCAAATACATCATTGCCGACGCACCTGGCCACGAGCAATACACCCGCAACATGGTCACTGCGGCGTCGACAGCCAATCTGGCGATTATTCTGATCGATGCCCGTAAAGGAATTCTGACGCAAACCCGCCGACACTCGTATCTAGCGCACCTGGTCGGCATTCCGCACATTGTTGTTGCAATCAACAAAATGGATCTGGTCGATCACGATCAGGCAACCTATGACCGCATCTGCGGCGAGTATCTTGCCTTTGCCGCCAAACTCGGCATTCAGGACGTGCGCTTCATCCCGCTGTCGGCACTGAATGGCGACATGATTGTTGATCGGGGTGAAAAACTGGGGTGGTACACCGGCCCGACCCTACTCGATATCCTCGAGGCCGCGCCGACGGCGCATAGTGAGCGCGATGAACGCTTTCGCTTTCCAGTTCAGTATGTGTGCCGGCCGCAAAAATCAGACGATCCCGCGCTGCACGACTACCGCGGCTTCATGGGTCGGGTGGAATCCGGTGAGATCAAGTCAGGTGACGCGGTTATCGTACTGCCTTCGGAGCGTAGGACGCGTATCAAGCGTATCGAGCTAAATGGAGAGGTTTTGCCCATGGCGATTGCTGAGCAGTCGATTACGCTCTTGCTCGAAGACGAAATCGATATATCACGCGGCGATATGATCGTGCGTGCGGACGAACCCGCGCAGATCACACGCCAGATTGATGCCATCGTGTGTTGGCTCGGTGAATCCCCCCTCGACCCGGCACGCAAATATCTTGTCCGGCAAACCACACGCGAATCAAAAGCCGCACTGGCCGGAATTACCTACCGCCTCAACATCAATACACTGGAGCAAGAATCGGCGCAGCAACTCAACGTCAATGATATTGCCCGAGTATCGTTCCGCCTGGCTCAACCGTTGTGTGTCGACCGTTATGAAGACAATCGTTCAACCGGTGCCTTCATCGTGATTGATGAAGCTACCAATAACACCGTTGGCGCCGGAATGATTGTCGCAGCAGGATAAGGAGACAAAAATCAGCGTACAAAAAAGCCAGGCATCGCCTGGCTTTTTTGTAGTGTTCGCTTTTTTGCAGAATTACTCCGCGACAACCGAACCTTCCGGAGCGACTTCACCGTCAGCAGGGCGATCCATCAGCTCAACAAATGCCATGGGTGCGTTATCACCGACACGGAAACCCATTTTCAAAATGCGCAGATAACCGCCATTGCGGTTTGCAAAGCGCGGGCCGAGTTCATTGAAGAGCTTACCGACAATGTCGCGATCGCGGGTGCGATCGAACGCCAAGCGGCGATTTGCCAAACTGGGCTTTTTGCCGAGCGTAATCAACGGCTCAACCACGCGACGCAATTCCTTGGCCTTGGGCAGAGTGGTTTTGATCGCCTCGTGGCGCAACAGCGATACCGCCATGTTGCGCAGCATCGCCTGGCGATGGGATGATGTTCGATTAAGCTTGCGAAGTCCGTTACCGTGACGCATGTTGAAATCCTCGTTTTATGCGGCCACCGCGCAGGGCAAATGGCCGGTTAATGGTTATCGAGTCGTAAATAATTAAGCCGGGTGTCCTGAATTAATACGTTGGACAGCCCGAAACTTTTCACACACTGGCTGCTAGCTTTTCCAGTCCGGCAGGCGGCCAGTTCTCAAGCTTCATCCCGAGCGTAAGACCGCGCGACGCCAAGACTTCCTTGATCTCGTTCAGCGACTTGCGACCCAAATTCGGGGTTTTCAGTAATTCTGTTTCGGTGCGCTGAATCAGATCACCAATGTAATAGATGTTTTCTGCCTTCAGGCAGTTCGCAGAACGAACCGTCAGTTCCAGATCATCGACCGGACGCACCAGAATCGGGTCGACCGAACTGGCCTTGGGAGCCTCTGCCGACATCGGCGTGCCTTCCAGATCGGCAAACACCGACAATTGTTCCATCAAAATCCGCGCGGCAGTGCGCACAGCTTCCTCGGCATTGTCAATTGCGCCGTTGGTTTCAATATCCAGCACCAGTTTGTCAAGGTCAGTACGCTGCTCAACGCGGGCGGACTCAACGTGGTAGCTAACACGACGCACGGGGCTGAATGACGCATCAAGCATGATCTGGCCGATAACACGATTTTCGCGTGCGATCTGGCGCTGATTGGCCGGCACATACCCACGACCAGATTCAACGCGAATCTGCATCTTGAGTTTGCCACCCGGGGCAATATGCGCAATAACGTGATCCGGGTTGACGATTTCGATATCGTGCGCAGTTTCAATATCTCCCGCCCTGACGATGCCTTCGCCTTCTTTCGACAAAGTAAGCGTCGCCTCGCGACGGCTGTGCATTTT
Source organism: uncultured beta proteobacterium (assembly GCA_903946745.1). Lineage (GTDB taxonomy): Bacteria > Pseudomonadota > Gammaproteobacteria > Burkholderiales > Rhodocyclaceae > CAJAWW01. Next base: position 29,463 of record CAJAWW010000093.1, on the reverse strand, counting down.
CAGAACCACACCCTTCAGATTCAGCAGAATGTCCACCACGTCTTCGCGGACGCCTTCCAAGGTCGAGTACTCGTGCAACACGCCCTCAATCGATACCTCGGTCGGTGCAACCCCTTCCATCGAAGAAAGCAGAATACGGCGCAGGGCATTGCCCAGCGTATGCCCATAACCGCGCTCGAACGGCTCCATGACCACACGGGCATGAACCGGCGAGAGTTGCTGAACATCGATACTGCGGGGTTTGAGAAGTGTATGCATCTGCCGTTCCTTCAAATGGGAGTACGCCTGGCGTCCAAAGAACGCCAGGCGCGGTGCTACGTATTAACGCGAGTACAGTTCGACCACCAGACCTTCGTTAATCGAAGGCGGCAGATCTTCACGAGCCGGGTAGGACTTGAATACACCTTTGCCAGCCTTGGCGTCCATCTCGATCCATACGGGAAATCCACGTGATTCAGCAGCTTCGAGAGCAGCCTTGGTACGCAAATGACCACGGGTATTGTCCAGTAGCTGAACGGTATCGCCGGGACGCAGACAGTACGACGGAATATCAACACGCTTGCCATTGACCAGCACGCCGTTGTGACGAACCACTTGCCGAGCCTCAGCACGCGAAGCGCCAAAGCCCATGCGGAACGCTACAGTATCAAGCCGGCCTTCGAGAAGCTTCAGCAGGTTTTCACCGGTCTGTCCCTTTTTGCGTTCGGCTTCGCCAAACACTTTGCGGAACTGCTTTTCAAGAATGCCGTAGATACGGCGAATCTTTTGTTTTTCACGCAGCTGCGTTCCGTAACCGGAAAGTCGCTGGCCGGATTTTTGGCCGTGTTGGCCGGGCGCATAAGCACGGCGCTCGACGGAACATTTGTCAGTAAAGCACTTCTCGCCTTTGAGAAACAGCTTTTCGCCTTCGCGGCGGCACTGGCGGCACTTGGCGTCTAGGTTGCGGGCCATGGTGTCGTATCCTTATCTTGCTTAGATGCGGCGGCGCTTGGGCGGCCGGCATCCGTTGTGGGGAATCGGGGTGATATCGGTGATGCTGGTGATCTTCATACCAAGCGCATTAAGTGCGCGAACTGCAGACTCACGTCCTGGGCCCGGGCCCTTGATGCGAACCTCAAGGTTCTTCACACCGCACTCAAGTGCTGCCTTACCGGCAGCCTCTGCAGCGATCTGTGCTGCAAAAGGGGTCGATTTGCGCGAACCCTTGAACCCGGCACCACCAGACGTTGCCCAAGAAAGCGCATTGCCCTGACGGTCGGTAATGGTAATGATGGTGTTATTGAAGGACGCGTGAACGTGTGCAATGCCTTCGGCAACGTTCTTCTTGACCTTCTTGCGAACTTTTGTAGCGGTCTTGGCCATTTGGTGTTTTCCTGGTTACTTCTTGGCCGCAGCGATCGCCTTACGCGGTCCCTTGCGGGTGCGGGCGTTAGTGCGGGTTCGTTGGCCTCGGACTGGCAGCCCGCGACGGTGACGCACGCCACGGTAGCAGCCTAGATCCATCAGTCGCTTGATATTCATCGTCGTTTCGCGACGCAGGTCGCCCTCGACGGTGAATCGACCGACTTCCTCACGCAGACGATCCATCTCGCTGTCGGTGAGTTCCTTGATCTTGACCGATCGCTTAACCCCGGCGGCATCACAAATCTTCTGCGCGCGGGTGCGACCTATGCCGTAAATCGCTGTCAGAGCGATTTCCGTGTGTTGGTGATTCGGAATGTTGACGCCTGCAATACGTGCCATGTGCTTACCTGTTCTTTGCCACTGTTTCGATTGAAGTGGGCTTAGCTAAAAAACGGGAACCGAAAATTTTATCTTATCCTGATCGCTCAATCAACCCTGACGCTGTTTGTGACGGGGATCAGTACAAATGACCCTCACCACGCCCTTACGACGGATGACTTTGCAATTACGGCAGATACGCTTGACCGAAGCCAGAACTTTCATTGGATTTCTCCAGAAATAGTGTGTTGCTGAAACTACTTGGCACGAAACACAATTCGACCTTTGGAAAGATCGTAAGGCGTTAACTGCACCGTAACCTTGTCGCCCGGAAGAATGCGGATATAGTGCATGCGCATTTTTCCAGATATGTGGCCAAGTACGAAATGCCCGTTCTCCAACTTGATACTGAACGTAGCATTCGGGAGATTTTCGACCACCTCCCCCTGCATTTCAATAACATCTTCCTTACTCATGCCTCAAGGAACCGGGAAGCCAGACCCCTTAAAGTTTGCTTTTTTCAACAGGCTTTCATACTGATGCGACATGACATACGCCTGCACCTGCGTCATGAAATCCATGGTGACTACAACGATAATCAGCAGGCTCGTTCCCCCAAAATAGAATGGGACATTCCACTTTAAAATCAGAAACTCAGGGAGCAAACAAACCGTCGTTACATAAATCGCGCCAGCCAATGTCAGGCGCGTGAGTATTTTGTCGATGTATCGTGCAGTCTGATCGCCAGGCCGAATTCCAGGGACAAACGCACCACTCTTCTTCAGGTTGTCCGCTGTTTCCTTCGAGTTGAACACCAACGCCGTATAGAAAAAGCAGAAGAACACAATTGCGGTTGCATACAACATCACGTAAATTGGCTGCCCCGGGGACAAGGTCGCCGCAAAGTCTTTGAGCCAACGCATGGACTCACCGGTACCGAACCAACCCGCCGCCGTTGCCGGGAACAAAATGATCGACGATGCAAAAATCGGCGGTATCACACCAGCCATGTTCAATTTGAGTGGCAAATGCGAACTCTGACCACCATAAATCTTATTTCCAACCTGGCGCTTGGCATAATTCACCAGAATCTTTCTCTGGCCACGCTCAACAAAAACGACGAAAGCCGTCACCAGCACCACAAGCACACAAATGAACAACGCGGCTACTGGATGCATCGCCCCGGTACGCACAAGCTCAAACAACCCACCGAGCGCACTCGGCAGCCCCGCCGCAATGCCTGCAAAAATGATGATTGAGATGCCGTTGCCTAGTCCCCGCTCGGTAATCTGCTCACCCAGCCACATCAGAAACATCGTTCCCGTCAGCAGCGTCATCACAGTAACGAATCGGAACATCACGCCAGGATCAAGCACCAACCCAGCCTGAGACTCCAGCGCAACCGCCATGCCCAGCCCTTGAAACAACGCAAGAGCAACGGTGCCATAACGCGTGTACTGCGTAATCTTGCGACGCCCCGCCTCACCCTCCTTTTTCAGTGCCTCGAAAGAGGGCACTGCAATCGTCATCAACTGCATGATGATCGACGCGGAAATGTAAGGCATGATGCCTAACGCAAATAACGTGAAACGCGATAATGCCCCGCCCGAAAATAAATTAAATACACCCAGTATTCCGCCCTGCTGGCCTTGAAACAGCTCGGTCAGCCGCACCGGGTCGATGCCCGGAACCGGGATATGAGCACCGATTCGATAGACAACAAGCGCGCCAAGCAAAAACCAAAGCCGGCGCCAGAGATCGCCAAACTTTGCATTTTTCCCGAGTGCTGCTGCCTGAGGATTGACCACGTTGCTCTATCCAGCGCCGATCAGGTCGCCGCAGCGATATCGGCAACCGAGCCGCCAGCGGCTTCAATTGCAGCACGCGCACCCTTGGTTGCCCCGACACCCTTCAAGGAAATCTTGCGTGTCAGACTTCCCGACAGAATTACCTTCGCAGAAAGCGCGTTTCCAGAGATCACACCCGCCTGCTTCAACACCAGCAAGTCAATATCTTCCACGGGGAGCTTTTCAAGTTCTGACAAGCGCACTTCAACATTTCGACTCGCCGTCAGGGACACAAATCCACGCTTCGGCAGGCGGCGCTGCAGCGGCATCTGCCCGCCCTCAAAACCTACTTTGTGAAAACCACCAGCACGGGACTTTTGTCCCTTGTGACCGCGTCCAGCCGTTTTTCCAAGACCGCTGCCAATTCCGCGTCCAACACGCTTCGAGGCATGTTTAGACCCAGCTGCGGGTTTCAGGTTATTTAGTTCCAATGACATTTGAGTCCCTCTCAGCCTTCGCACTTCACAAGGTATGCGACTTTGCGAATCATGCCCCGCACGGCGGGCGTATCTTCAAGCATGGCCGACGAATTCATCCTGCGCAGACCCAAACCGCGCACGGTTGCGCGGTGATCCTGTTTGGTACCGATCACGCTCTTTATTAACGTCACCTTGATTTTCTTTTCAGCCATTTTTCTGCTCCAGAATCTCGCCAATCGCTTTACCGCGCTTGGCAGCAATCTCGGCCGGAGTACTCACCGCAAGAAGACCGTTCAGAGTAGCTCGTACAACGTTATACGGGTTTGTCGACCCGATGGTCTTGGCCACCACGTCGGTAACACCCATCACTTCAAATACGGCACGCATCGGCCCACCGGCAATCACGCCAGTACCCGCTGCAGCCGGCGACATCAGTACGGTCGTCGCGCCGTGCTTACCTGTCACCGTGTGATGCAGCGTGCCATCCTTGAGGCTGATCTTGTTCATCTTGCGACGCGCCTCTTCCATGGCCTTCTGAACGGCTACGGGCACTTCACGGGACTTGCCTTTTCCCATTCCGACGCTGCCATCTCCATCACCAACCACCGTGAGTGCGGCAAAACCGAGAATCCGGCCACCCTTCACTACTTTGGTTACGCGATTGATCGCCACCATCTTCTCGCGCATGCCATCATCGCGCTCGTCCTGGGCCTGCTGTTGCTTTTTGCCTTGCGGTTTAGCCATGTCCGTCTCGCTTAAAACTTGAGACCGCCCTCACGGGCGGCTTCAGCCAGCGCCTTGACGCGGCCGTGATAGTGAAAACCGGAACGGTCAAACGCAACCGCCTCAATGCCGGCAACCTTCGCCCGTTCGGCGATGAGCTTGCCGACAGCCTTTGCCGCATCGGCGTTGCCGCCGTTGGGGACCGTACCGCGCACGCCCTGCTCCATGGTCGAAGCAGCAGCAAGCACGCGCGTACCGCAACCAGAAAATATCTGTGCGGAAATGTGTGAGTTGGTACGATGCACCGCGAGGCGCACCATCTTGAGCTCCGCAATTTTGGCGCGGGTTTTGCGCGCCCTGCGCAGTCGAGCTTGTTTCTTGTCCATGATTCGCCGCCTCGATTATTTCTTCTTGGTTTCTTTGATGACGACCACTTCGTCCGAGTAGCGCACACCCTTGCCCTTGTAAGGCTCCGGGGGGCGATATGCACGAATTTCAGCAGCCACCTGGCCAACGACTTGCCGGTCGATTCCCTTAATCAGAATCTCGGTCTGTGTTGGCGTTTCAACCTTGATGCCATTCGGCATGTCATGCGCCACGGGATGTGAAAACCCCAAGGTTAGATTTAATTTGCTGCCCTGAGCCTGTGCGCGATAACCAACGCCAACCAAGGTTAACTTTTTTTCAAAACCTTTGGTTACACCAGTAACCATGTTATTGACCAGCGCGCGCATCGTGCCAGACATCGCGCCACCATTCGGGCCGCCGACAACAGCGCGGCAAAATAGCTGATCGCCTTCTTTGTCGATTCTGACCGACGGCAGAACCGTTTGCTTTAAGGTTCCGAGCGGGCCTTTCACACTGATATCCAGAGCGGAAATCGTTACATCAACACCACTCGGCACAGCAACGGGATATTTTGCAATACGTGACATGTCGAGAGCTCCTTAGGCGACGATACAGAGAATTTCGCCGCCCATATTGCCCGCCCGCGCTTTGCGGTCAGTCATCACGCCTTTTGGCGTAGAGACGATGGCAACTCCTAATCCGTTCATTACCCGGGGCAGGTCATCCTTGCCCTTGTACACGCGCAGCCCTGGACGGGAAACGCGCTCGATGCGCTCGATAACCGGGTGGCCGGCATAATATTTCAAAGCAATGTCAAGCTGAGGTTTTGCACCGTTTTCTCGCACGGCGAAATCATCGACGTAGCCTTCGTCTTTTAATACTTTAGCAATTGCAATTTTTAACTTCGAAGAAGGCATCGTAACGGATATTTTTTCCGCCATCTGCGCATTTCGAATACGCGTCAACATATCGGCAACTGGATCGGTCATGCTCATATCGCTCTCCTTACCAGCTCGACTTAGTCATGCCCGGAACCTCGCCGCGCATAGCAAATTCGCGCAGTTTGAGGCGGCACAGACCGAATTTGCGGAACACACCACGCGGACGCCCAGTCAGCGCGCAGCGATTACGCTGACGCGACGGGCTTGAATTGCGAGGCAACTGCTGTAGCTTTAGACGCGCTTCCGCACGATCCTCGTCAGACAGATTGACGTTGTTGATAACAGCGAACAATTCGGCGCGTTTAGCGGCATATTTGGCCACTGTTTTTGCGCGCTTTTCTTCGCGGTTGATGAGTGCTAGTTTCGCCATACGTCCCTCAGTTCTTGAAGGGGAACTTGAATGCGGCGAGAAGCGCTTTGGCTTCATCGTCGGTCTTTGCTGTCGTGGTAATGCTGATATTCATTCCACGCAGCGCATCAATCTTGTCATACTCAATTTCAGGGAAAATAATCTGCTCCTTGACCCCTACGTTGTAATTACCGCGACCATCGAAACCTTTGCCAGATATGCCACGAAAGTCACGAATACGAGGCATCGCGACCGTAACCAAGCGATCGAGAAATTCGTACATTTGGTTGCCACGCAACGTCACCATGCAACCAATTGGATAGTCTTCACGAATCTTGAATCCGGCAATTGCCTTTCGCGCCTTGGTAACGACCGGTTTCTGACCCGCTATCTTGGTCATATCACCAACCGCGTGCTCCAGAACTTTCTTGTCGCCCACCGCTTCACCGACACCCATATTGAGAGTGATTTTGGTGATGCGCGGAACTTCCATAATGGATTTGTAACCGAACTTACCAAAAAGCTCGGGAACAACTGTTTGTTTGTAGTATTCCTGCAAGCGCGCCATGACTGATCCTTACGCCTCGATAACTTCGCCGCTGGATTTGAACACCCGAACCTTGCGGCCATCATCGAGTGTTTTTACACCAACGCGGTCCGCCTTCTGGGTGGCCGCATTGAACAGCGCTACATTGGAGATATTGATCGGCATCTCCTTCTCGAGAATGCCTCCTTGCTGCCCCTTCATGGGATTGGGTTTCACGTGCTTTTTGACACGATTAACACCCTCTACAACAAGACGCTCAGCATCTATACGAGAAAGCACAACGCCGCGCTTACCCTTGTCTTTGCCGGTGACGACGACGACGTCATCACCCTTGCGAATTTTGTTCATAGTTAAATCCTCGACTAGCGGCTCAAAGAACTTCTGGCGCCAACGAAACGATTTTCATGAATCGCTCGGTTCGAAGTTCGCGCGTCACCGGCCCAAAAATACGGGTTCCAATCGGCTCTAGCTTGTTATTGAGCAGAACAGCGGCGTTTCCGTCAAACTTGACCAGCGAACCATCCGAGCGCCGAACACCTTTGGCCGTCCGAACAACAACGGCGCTATAGACCTCGCCCTTCTTGACGCGACCACGCGGTGCAGCATCTTTTATGCTGACTTTGATAATGTCGCCGATACCGGCATAACGACGCCTAGACCCACCAAGCACCTTGATGCACATGACCGAACGCGCACCGGTGTTATCGGCGACGTCAAGTATTGATTGCATTTGAATCATTATTACTTCTCCAACTTAATCCCTTGTAAACCAAGGGTCAGTCTTGGAGCCCGCTAGGGGCTGGAAAGATGGGGGCGATTAAATGTGCGTACCCACCCGAGCAAAGAGGCGAGATTCTATTGCATCCGCCATCCTATTGTCAAGATATATTTACTGAAAATCAATGTATATCACTCAAACAGCACGTGCTTTTTCCAAAACTTTGGCAACGCGCCACGCCTTCGTTTTCGAGATAGGCGCACACTCCTCTATCATCACGAGATCGCCAGAGACTGTTTCGAGTCCTTCGACGTGAGCATGGTACTTTTTTGAACGCGTCAAGATCTTCCCGATGACCGGATGCTTGATCTTTCGCTCAATGAGCACAGTCACGGTTTTCTGCATCTTGTCTGAAACCACACGCCCCTGAAGGGTACGGCGATTTGCTTGCTTGATAGTCTCTGTCATTTAGTGGCCGCCTTCTCACGCTGAATGGTCTTGACGCGTGCAATTTCCTTGCGCACCTTACCGATCTGACTGGTATTGGTCAACTGTTGGGTTGCGATTTGCATACGAAGGCCGAACTGCGCTTTACGCAAATCCAGCAGTTCCTTCTGCAAATCCTCGCTATTCTTAGCTCTTAGTTCGCTTGCGTTCATGACTTATCCCAAATGCCGGGTGACAAAGGTTGTTTCGAGTGGAAGCTTTGCTGCGGCCAGGCGAAACGCCTCACGCGCCAGCGCCTCATCCACGCCATCCATTTCGTAAAGCACCTTGCCAGGCTGTATCTCAGCAACCCAGTACTCAGGCGAGCCTTTTCCGTTACCCATGCGCACTTCAGCTGGTTTTTTGGAAATCGGCTTATCAGGAAATATACGGATCCAAATGCGTCCACCACGTTTGATATGACGAGTCATCGCACGACGAGCAGCTTCAATCTGACGCGCCGTTAAACGACCGCGGCCAATCGCTTTGAGGCCATATTCGCCGAAACTAACTTTGGCGCCGCGCGTAGCAAGACCCGTATTGCGGCCTTTTTGCTCTTTGCGATACTTTCTGCGGGAAGGTTGCAGCATGATTTACTCCTTACCCTCTTTCGCCGCGACATCAACTCCTTCGGCCTGAGCCGGTGACTTGCGAACGCGTTTTACGGGGGTTTTAGTGGCAGGTGGGGCAGCATCAGTCGCTGGAGCATCCGCCTGCTTTGCTGGCGATCGGCGAACAGGCTTGGTGTCGCCTTCACCTTCAGCGCGAGGCTTCGTTGGGCTACGGCGCGGCTTACGCTGATCATCAACCGCAGGCTCGGGCGCAGCAAGCAAGGCTTCATTTTTGGACAGAATTTCGCCCTTAAATACCCAAACTTTGATTCCAATGATGCCGTACGTGGTTTTCGCTTCCGACGTTCCGTAATCGATATCCGCACGAAGGGTGTGCAATGGCACACGACCCTCGCGATACCACTCACGACGTGCAATTTCTGCACCATTCAGACGGCCAGAACTCATGATCTTGATGCCTTGAGCTCCCAGACGCATCGCGTTCTGCATCGCGCGCTTCATCGCTCGGCGAAACATGATTCGCTTTTCAAGTTGCTGCGCGATTGAGTCGGCAATCAGTTGGGCATCAATTTCTGGTTTGCGAATTTCTTCAATATTGACGTGTACCGGCACGCCCATCTTGCGCTGAAGTTCGGCCTTGAGGCTCTCAATATCCTCGCCTTTTTTCCCGATCACTACGCCGGGCCGCGCACTGTACACAGTGACCCGCGCATTCTTAGCCGGGCGCTCGATCACGACGCGGCCCACAGAGGCATGCGCCAGCTTCTTTTTCAGATAATCGCGAACTTCGATATCCTCAAGGAGCATCTTCGGAAACGCCTTGGAATTTGCATACCAGCGCGACGTCCAGTTACGCGTGACAGCCAGACGAAACCCAGTCGGATGAATCTTTTGTCCCATATATGTCCCTGTACCCTTAGTCGCCAACTGTCACATAAATGTGACAGGTCGGTTTGAGGATGCGATTTCCGCGCCCCTTGGCTCGTGCAGTAAAACGCTTGAGCACTGTGCCTTTTTCAACATAAATGCGCATGACCTTGAGCGCATCAATGTCTGCACCATCATTATGCTCAGCGTTTGCAATCGCTGACTCCAGCACTTTTTTGATGATACCAGCGCCTTTCTTCGGCGAAAACGCCAAAATACTCAGTGCCTGATCGACTGACTTGCCGCGCACGAGGTCAGCCACCAATCGGCCTTTTTGAGCCGACAGGCGAACACCACGCAGATTCGCATTGGTTTCCATCATCATTCCTTACTTCTTAGCAGCGGCTTTTTTGCCGCCGGTATGGCCCTTGAAGGTTCGCGTCAAAGCGAACTCCCCAAGCTTGTGACCCACCATGTTTTCCGACACATAGACCGGGATGTGCTGCTTGCCGTTGTGAACCGCGATCGTCAGGCCGACAAAGTCGGGCAGGATCGTTGAACGACGGGACCAGGTTTTGATCGGGCGCTTGTCGCTTGAGGCGCGTGCTACGTCCACCCGCTTAAGCAGGTGACCATCGACAAACGGGCCCTTCTTGATTGAACGTGCCATGTCTTACCTCTTAACGCTTATGACGGCGCTGAACGATCATCACGTCCGTGCGCTTGTTGTTACGAGTGCGATAGCCCTTGGTCGGCGTACCCCATGGACTGACTGGAACGCGGCCTTCACCGGTACGTCCCTCGCCACCACCGTGCGGATGGTCAACCGGATTCATCGCAACACCACGTACGGTCGGACGGATACCACGCCAGCGCTGTGCGCCGGCTTTACCGATTTTCCGCAGGCTATGCTCTTCGTTGCCAACCTCACCAATCGTCGCGCGACATTCCACATGAACACGACGAATCTCACCGGATCGCATACGAATCTGTGCGTAAGTACCCTCACGCGCTAGCAGTTGCACCGATGTACCGGCCGAGCGCGCGATTTGCGCACCTTTCCCGGGAACCATTTCGACACAATGTATTGTCGTGCCTACCGGGATATTGCGGATCGGCAGCGCGTTACCTGACTTGATCGGAGCCTCAGGGCCACTAATCACCTCCTGGCCAACGGCCATGCCCTTGGTCGCAATAATATAACGGCGCTCACCATCCGCATATAAAACCAGCGCAATATTGGCTGACCGGTTCGGATCGTACTCAAGGTGCTCAACCTTTCCAGGAACACCATCCTTACTACGACCAAAGTCGATGACGCGATAATGCTTCTTATGCCCACCACCCATGTGTCGCGTTGTAATGTGGCCATGCGCGTTACGGCCTGCGGTACTGATTTTCTTTTCAATCAGCTTGTCGTGAGGCCGTCCTTTATGCAAGCTCGAATTAACAACCTTGACTACAGCGCGACGACCAGGAGAGGTCGGCTTGACTTTTACGAGAGCCATTTAAACACCCACCCCTTCTGCAAAATTGATTTCCTGTCCCGGCTTGAGACACACAAACGCTTTTCGAATATTGCTGCGCCGACCCAGTCCGCGCCCAAAACGCTTGGTCTTGCCCTTTAGGTTCGCGATCTGCACCGACTTGACCTGAACCTTGAACAGCAATTCCACCGCAGCCTTCACCTCCGGCTTGGTCGCACAAGGCGTAACAATGAAAACAACCTGCTCATGCTTGTCGGCAACATACGTGGCCTTTTCTGAAACTTGGGGAGCAACCAATACCTGCAGCAGGCGCTCTTGATTGAAGTTCTTGCTCATGCCAGCATCTCCTCCATCTTGGCTACCGCAGCCTTTGTCAGCAGAACTCTTGGGAAGCGCACCAGCGTCACCGGGTCAGCTTGCTGGGCCTCAAGAATCAAAACATTGGGCAGGTTGCGTGAGGCGAGAATCAGATTGTCATCCGCACTGTCCGTGACGACTAATACCGAATCAAGCCCCATCGCCTTGAGTTTTTGCGCAACGAGCTTGGTTTTCGGTGCAGCAACCACGAAACTCTCAACCACAGAAAGCCGATCCTCGCGCGCCAACTGCGAAAGAATAGCAGCGACACCCGCGCGATACATTTTGCGATTTAGCTTCTGCGTAAAGTTCTCTTCCGGCGAATTCGGGAAGATACGACCGCCGCCACGCCACAAAGGCGAAGACGTCATACCCGCACGCGCACGACCCGTTCCCTTTTGACGGAACGGCTTTTTGGTGCTGTGATGAACTTCTTCGCGGTCTTTTTGCTTACGATTTCCAGCGCGCGCGTTGGCTTGATACGCGACAACAACCTGATGCACCAGAGATTCATTAAAGTCGCGTCCGAACAGAGCATCGGAGGCGGAAACTGTCGAGTTCGACTGACCCTGATCGTTGATTAGTTTGAGTTCCATATCACCCCCGATCAGTTGGATGCTTTGATGGCTGGAGAAACGACAATATCGCCGCCCTTCGCCCCTGGAACCGCACCCTTTACCAGAAGCAACTGACGCGCCTCATCGATACGGACGACTTCCAAGTTTTGCGTTGTGCGGGAGGCATCACCGAGATGTCCAGCCATGCGCTTGCCCGGAAAGACGCGACCCGGATCCTGCGCCATACCAATTGAACCCGGCGCATTATGCGAAACCGAGTTACCGTGGCTGGCACGCTGTGAACAAAAGTGATGACGCTTGATGGCGCCAGCAAAGCCCTTACCGATTGAGGTTCCACTGACATCAACCTTCTGACCGACAGAAAAGATTGTTACGGCAATCGTGTCCCCGGGCTTCAGGCTGACCAGCTGATCCGGTGCGACATGGAATTCTCCGAGGATCGTGCCCGCCTCAACACCGGCTTTTGCAAGATGACCGGCAGCCGCTTTATTGACGCGACTAGCGCGACGCTTGCCGAATGCCACCTGAATTGCAGCATAGCCGTCAATTTCAGGGGTTTTAATTTGCGTGACGCGATTGTTCGACACATCAAGCACAGTCACCGGGATGGATGATCCATCATCAGCAAACACGCGCGTCATGCCAACCTTGCGTCCTACAAGGCCTAGACTCATTTTATTCTCCTAAAACCCCAGCTACGATTGGCCGGGCCAAAATCCGAACTACGTTAGAAACTTACCGCTACGTCACGCCACATGCGCCGAAAAGTGGGCGCAAAAAAATGCAAATTTTATTGCAACTTGATTTCGACATCCACTCCGGCGGGCAAATCCAACTTCATCAGAGCATCCACGGTCTTGTCAGTGGGATCAACAATATCCATCAGACGCAGATGCGTCCGGATTTCAAATTGATCGCGGGATGTCTTGTTGACGTGCGGGGAGCGCAATACGTCAAATTTTTCAATACGCGTCGGCAACGGAACCGGGCCACGTACAACCGCTCCGGTACGCTTGGCCGTTTCAACGATCTCAAGAGCTGACTGGTCGATCAATCGATAGTCAAATGCCTTGAGGCGAATACGAATTTTCTGGCTTTGCATGAAAAATCCTTAAAGAGCGAAGGTGCAAAATGCACGCAAATTGCGAAAGGGCGAGATTATATCGCCCTTTTCGCCGCATTGCAATTAATTACTCGATGACCTTGGCAACAACGCCAGCGCCGACGGTACGACCGCCTTCACGAATGGCGAAACGCAAGCCCTCTTCCATGGCGATCGGCGCAATCAGCTTCACCGTCATGCCAATGTTGTCGCCCGGCATCACCATTTCGGTGCCGGCCGGCAATTCGATGCTGCCGGTGACGTCAGTGGTGCGGAAGTAAAACTGCGGACGATAGCCGTTGAAGAACGGGGTGTGACGGCCGCCTTCATCCTTCGAGAGAATGTAAACCTCGGAGGTGAAGTGGGTGTGCGGGTTGATGGAGCCCGGCTTGGCCAGCACTTGACCCCGCTCGACGTCTTCACGCTTGGTGCCGCGCAGCAGCACACCCACGTTGTCACCCGCCTGGCCTTGGTCCAGCAGCTTCCTGAACATTTCAACGCCAGTACAGGGGGTTTTGGTGGTGGGGCGGATGCCGATGATTTCGATTTCTTCACCAACCTTGACGATGCCACGCTCGATACGTCCGGTGACGACGGTGCCGCGTCCGGAGATGGAGAAGACGTCTTCGATGGGCATCAGGAAGGGCAGGTCGATGGCGCGCTCAGGGGTGGGAATGTAGGTGTCGAGGGCATCAGCAAGCTTCATGATGGCTTCTTCACCCAGCGGGCCTTTGTCGCCTTCAAGGGCTTTAAGGGCGGAGCCTTGGATGATCGGAATGTCGTCACCAGGAAAATCGTACTTGCTGAGCAGTTCGCGCAGTTCCATTTCGACGAGTTCGAGCAGTTCGGCGTCGTCCACCATGTCGCATTTGTTCATGAAGACGATGACGTAGGGGACGCCAACCTGACGGGCGAGCAGGATGTGCTCACGGGTCTGGGGCATGGGGCCGTCAGCGGCGGAACATACAAGTATGGCACCGTCCATCTGGGCAGCGCCGGTAATCATGTTCTTGACGTAGTCAGCATGTCCCGGGCAATCCACGTGGGCGTAGTGACGGTTTTTGGTCTCGTATTCAACGTGTGCGGTATTGATGGTGATACCGCGGGCTTTCTCTTCCGGTGCCGCATCAATCTGATCGTAGGCCTTGGCCTCACCACCAAATTTCGCCGACAACACCGTGGTGATCGCCGCCGTCAATGTCGTCTTGCCGTGGTCAACGTGTCCAATTGTCCCCACGTTCACGTGCGGCTTGTTACGCTCAAACTTGCCTTTTGCCATGATCGATTCCTTAAAGAGCCTTACTTCTTATTAATAATTGCTTCTGCGACGTTTTTCGGCGCCTCGGTGTAATGCTTGAATTCCATCGAGTAGGTAGCACGCCCCTGCGACAGGGATCGTAGCTGGGTCGAATAACCAAACATTTCCGCCAATGGAACTTCTGCCTTGACCAACTTGATACCACCAACCTGGTCTTCCATACCGTGAACAATGCCGCGACGCCCCGAAAGGTCGCCCATCACGTTGCCCATGTAATCCTCAGGCGTTTCCACCTCGACAGCCATCATTGGCTCGAGCAGCACGGGGCTCGCCTTGCGCATTGCATCTTTGAAGGCCATCGACGCAGCCATTTTGAAGGCGTTTTCGTTGGAGTCGACGTCGTGGTAAGAGCCGTCAAACAAGGTGACCTTCACATCGACCACCGGGAAGCCCGCCAGCACGCCATTGGGCAAGGTCTCCCTTAGTCCCTTCTCAACAGCCGGGATAAATTCACGCGGTACAGAACCGCCCTTAACCATGTCAATGAACTCAAAACCCTTGCCCGCCTCGTTCGGCTCCAGCTTGATCCATACGTGGCCATACTGACCGCGGCCGCCCGATTGTTTGACGAACTTACCTTCCTGCTCCACCGACTTGCGCACCGCCTCGCGATAGGCAACCTGTGGCGCACCTACGTTTGCCTCAACACCGAACTCACGGCGCATACGATCGACAAGGATTTCAAGATGAAGCTCACCCATGCCAGAGATAATCGTCTGACCAGACTCCTCATCCGTCCGAACGCGGAACGATGGGTCTTCCTGAGCCAATCGATTGAGCGCGATGCCCATTTTCTCTTGGTCGACCTTGGTTTTTGGTTCAACAGCCACGTGAATCACCGGCTCGGGAAACACCATGCGCTCGAGCGTGATGACATGCCCAGGATCACACAGCGTCTCGCCCGTTGTAGCCTCTTTCAAGCCAACAGCGGCAGCAATGTCACCTGCAAATACTTCCTTGATTTCTTCACGCTGATTGGCGTGCATTTGCAGAATCCGACCAAGACGCTCTTTGCGTCCTTTGATTGGATTAAAAATGGTATCGCCCGTCTTGATCGTGCCCGAATAGACCCGGAAAAATGTCAACTGACCAACATACGGATCAGTCATGATCTTGAATGCCAGCGCCGCGAAGGGATCTGTGTCATTCGGCTTGCGCTCACCCGGCTGCTCGTTTTCGAGAATACCTTCGACTGGTGGAACATCCGTCGGCGCCGGCAGATACTCGATAACGGCGTCTAACATCGCCTGCACACCCTTGTTCTTGAATGCGGAGCCGCACAGCATCGGAACAATCTCGGCGTTCAGCGTGCGGGCACGCAAACCAGCCTTGATTTCATCCTCGGTCAAACCACCGCCTTCCAGATACTTGTTCATCAACTCCTCGGAAGCCTCAGCGGCAGCCTCCACCATCTTCTCGCGCCATTCGTTGGCGGTATCCTGAAGCGCGGCCGGAATGTCACCATACTCAAACTTGATGCCCTGGCTTGCCTCATCCCAAATAATGGCTTTCATCTTGACCAGATCAACAACGCCCTCAAACTTCTCTTCGGCGCCGATAGGTATCTGCAGAGGAATCGGATTAGCCTTCAAGCGCAGACGCATCTGGTCATGCACTTTGAAAAAGTCTGCGCCCTGACGATCCATCTTGTTAACAAATGCCAGACGCGGCACGCCGTATCTATTGGCCTGACGCCACACAGTTTCGGATTGCGGCTGAACACCGCCGACGGCGCAATAGACCATACAAGCGCCATCCAGCACACGCATGGAACGCTCTACTTCAATCGTGAAATCGACGTGCCCCGGTGTGTCAATAATATTGACGCGATGTTCAGGGAAATTTGCGCCCATGCCCTTCCAGAAACAGGTGGTTGCGGCCGAGGTAATCGTGATGCCTCGCTCCTGCTCCTGCTCCATCCAGTCCATGGTGGCAGCGCCATCATGAACTTCACCAATTTTGTGATTACCACCGGTATAAAAAAGAATTCGCTCGGTGGTTGTGGTTTTGCCGGCGTCAATGTGCGCCGATATGCCAATATTACGATAGCGCTCGATAGGAGTCTTGCGGGCCACTTGATTTACCTGCCTTATCTAAACCAAACCGCCATGACGCCCCGAAACGAGGAGCGACAAGGCGGCGGATACAAACAAACGCCTCACCAGCAAAGCTGGCAAGGCACGACAAACTCAGAAACGGAAGTGCGAGAAGGCCTTGTTAGCCTCAGCCATGCGGTGAACTTCTTCACGCTTCTTCATTGCAGCACCGCGCCCTTCGGAGGCTTCCAGCAATTCGGCCGCAAGACGCTGCCCCATCGACTTCTCGGAGCGCTTGCGCGCAGCTTCACGCAGCCAGCGCATCGAAAGCGCCATACGACGCGAAGGACGCACCTCAACCGGAACCTGGTAGTTTGCACCACCCACGCGACGGCTTTTCACCTCAACAATCGGTTTGACGTTATTGACGGCGAGTGCAAAAACCTCCAGGGGGTTCTTCCCGCTTTTAGTTTGAATTTGCTCGAATGCACCGTAAATAATGCGCTCAGCGACCGATTTCTTGCCGCTATCCATCAACACATTCACGAACTTCGACAAATCGACACTACCAAACTTTGGGTCGGGCAGAATATGGCGTTTTTGGTACTTCACGACGACGGGGCATGATTTCTCCTTAAGTCCCGATCAGGCGGCCTTAGGCCGCTTGGCGCCGTACTTGGAACGGCTCTGCTTGCGATCCTTGACACCCTGCGTATCAAGGCTGCCACGAACGATGTGATAACGCACACCAGGAAGATCCTTCACGCGGCCACCGCGAATAAGGACGACCGAGTGTTCTTGAAGATTATGGCCTTCACCACCAATGTATGAAATGACCTCAAAGCCGTTGGTCAGGCGAACCTTGGCAACTTTCCGCAGCGCGGAATTTGGCTTCTTTGGGGTTGTGGTGTAAACACGGGTACAAACCCCGCGTTTCGCCGGGCTACTGCCGAGGGCAGGCACCTTACTCTTGGACTGCGGAGCCTGACGCGGTTTGCGTACAAGCTGATTAGTGGTAGGCATGTTTATATCCTGATCGCTGTGCGAAATACACTGCTAGGTTACGAATAGCAGCCCCTTGCCAAAAGCAAAGAGGCCGGATTATAGGTTGGTCGATGAACAGCGTCAACCTGATTGAGCGCCCTCCGCTTCTGGAGCAATCTCGGCACTTGCTGCGGGTAGATCGAACAAATCCTGCGCTGCCGCATCGCCGCCCTTCGAATGCTTGCGCCGAGCGCGGTGATATGCCATTCCAGTGCCGGCAGGAATGAGGCGGCCGACAATGACGTTTTCTTTCAAACCGCGAAGCTCATCGCGCTTACCCATGATGGCTGCTTCGGTAAGCACCCGCGTCGTTTCTTGGAATGAAGCGGCCGAAATAAACGAATCAGTCGACAAGCTGGCCTTCGTAATACCAAGAAGGGTGTGCTCATACTGAGCGGGAGCCTTTCCGGCAGCAATCAATCTGTCGTTTTCATCCAGAACCTCAGCACGCTCCACCTGCTCTTCCTTGATGAAACGCGAATCACCCGGTTCCGAAATCACCACACGCCGCAGCATTTGACGAACGATCACCTCTATGTGCTTATCGTTGATTTTCACGCCCTGCAAACGATAGACGTCCTGAACTTCGTCAATGATGTAACGCGCAAGCTCTTCGACACCTTTCAGGCGAAGAATATCGTGCGGATCAGCAGGGCCATCAACAATGACTTCGCCCTTATTCACCACTTGGCCGTCATGCGCCATGACGTGCTTGTCCTTGGTGATCAGGTACTCATGCGGCGTTCCATCAGGTTCGGTAATGACCAATCGCTGTTTGCCTTTGGTGTCCTTACCGAACGATACGGTACCCGTAACCTCAGCCAGAACACCGGCATCCTTGGGCGACCGTGCCTCGAAAAGTTCGGCAACCCGCGGCAAACCGCCGGTGATATCGCGCGTCTTCGAAGATTCCTGAGGAATACGGGCAAGAATGTCGCCTACAGCTACACGCTGACCGTCTTTAACTGTAATCAGTGACCCAACCTGGAAAGTGATGGTCACACTATGGTCGGTACCGTGAATCTTGATTTCCTGACCGGCTTCGTCAATCAGCTTGACCTGCGGGCGAACGCCCTTGGTGGACTTGGAGCCGCGTTTCGGATCAATAACAACCAATGTCGATAGACCCGTAACATCGTCCATCTGTTCGGCTACCGTGGCACCTTTTTCGACGTTCTCAAATCGCACGGTACCTGCATATTCGGTCACAATCGGGCGCGTATGCGGATCCCACGTCGCCAACTGTGCGCCAGCCTTGACAATCATGCCGTCGTCAGCAGACAAGGTCGCCCCGTAAGGAACCTTGTGTCGCTCACGCTCACGCCCGTTGTCATCGGTAATCATCAACTCCCCGGAACGCGAAATAACAACCTTCTCGTTCTTCGGATTGGTGACATAACGCATCGTGGTGGTGAATCGGATGACACCGGAACTCTTGGCTTCAATACTGCTTTGCGCTGCAGCGCGTGATGCCGCACCACCAACGTGGAAGGTCCGCATCGTTAATTGAGTGCCCGGTTCGCCAATCGACTGGGCTGCAATGACGCCAACGGCTTCACCAGCGTTAACCATCGAACCACGACCCAAATCGCGGCCATAACACTTGCCGCACAAGCCGTAGCGGGTTTCGCATGAAAGCGGTGTGCGAACACGAACTTCGTCGATACCCATCGCTTCAATGGCATCCACCGCATCTTCATCGAGCAATGAACCGGTTGCATAAAGAACATCCTGCGTATCCGGGTTCAGGACGTCGTTGGTCACCACGCGGCCGAGAATGCGCTCGCGCAAGGGCTCAATGACTTCGCCACCCTCAACCAAAGCCTTCATCGCGAAGCCGCTCTGAGTACCACAATCATCCTCGATCACGACAAGATCCTGCGTCACATCGACCAGACGACGCGTCAGATAGCCAGAGTTCGCCGTCTTCAACGCCGTGTCAGCGAGGCCTTTACGGGCACCGTGAGTGGAAATGAAGTACTGCAAAACGTTGAGACCTTCGCGGAAGTTAGAAGTAATCGGGGTTTCAATGATCGAACCGTCCGGCTTGGCCATCAGGCCGCGCATACCCGCCAACTGGCGAATCTGCGCCGCTGAACCACGGGCGCCCGAATCGGCCATCATGTAAATGGAATTGAACGATTCCTGACTGACTTCCTTGCCATCGAGGTCAATGACTCTTTCGTGTGCGAGTTGATCCATCATGGCCTTGGCAACCTGATCGCCGGCACGACCCCAGATGTCCACCACTTTGTTGTAACGCTCGCCAACGGTTACCAAGCCCGAGGTGTATTGCTTTTCAATTTCCTTTACCTCGGCTTCAGCTGCATCAATGAGGCTGTGCTTTTGCGTCGGCACCAGCATGTCATCGACACAAATCGAAATGCCTGCGCGCGTGGCCAAGCGGAATCCTGCTTGCATCAACTGGTCGGCAAAGACTACCGTATCCTTCAGGCCGCAGCGACGGAAACTCTCGTCAATGAGCTTGGAGATTTCCTTTTTCTTGAGCGGCTTGTCAATGACCTTGAACGGCAGTCCGCGCGGCAATATTTCCGACAACAAAGCGCGACCCGCCGTCGTGGAGTAGCGGGTTACTTTTTCCTGCCATTGATCGTCAGCATCCTTTTCCCACTCACGAATGCGCACGGTGATACGAGCGTGCATATCCATCAAGCGTGAATCGATCGCGCGGGTCACCTCGGCCAGGTCACAACACATCATGCCGGTACCCTTGGCTGCAAGGTTTTCCCTCGTGGCATAGTACAAACCCAGCACCACGTCTTGCGACGGCACAATGATCGGGGCGCCGTTGGCGGGTGAAAGCACATTGTTGGAGGCAAGCATAAGCGTGCGGCACTCCATTTGCGCCTCAAGCGAAAGCGGAACATGGACAGCCATCTGGTCGCCGTCAAAGTCGGCATTGAACGCAACGCAGACGAGCGGATGCAACTGAATAGCTTTACCCTCGATCAGAACCGGCTCAAACGCCTGAATACCTAGACGATGAAGTGTTGGCGCACGGTTCAACATCACCGGATGCTCACGAATAACTTCTTCTAGGATGTCCCACACCACCGCGGTTTCAGCTTCAACTTCTTTCTTGGCTGCCTTAATGGTGCTGGCAATGCCCATCTTTTCAAGGCGCTCGAAAATGAACGGTTTGAATAGTTCAAGCGCCATCTTTTTGGGCAAGCCGCACTGGTGCAGCTTGAGTTGCGGGCCGACAACGATCACAGAGCGACCTGAGTAATCGACGCGTTTGCCCAGCAAGTTTTGGCGGAAACGGCCGCCCTTGCCCTTAATCATATCGGCCAGTGATTTCAGCGGACGCTTGTTGGCTCCGGTCATAGCCTTACCGCGACGGCCATTGTCGAGCAGCGAGTCTACGGCTTCTTGCAGCATGCGTTTTTCGTTACGCACAATGATGTCAGGTGCCTTGAGTTCAAGCAGGCGCTTCAAGCGATTATTACGGTTGATGACACGGCGATACAGGTCATTCAGATCGGAGGTCGCAAAACGGCCACCGTCCAGCGGCACCAGTGGGCGCAAATCTGGCGGCAAAACCGGCAAAACCTGCAGAATCATCCATTCCGGCTTGATTCCAGAATGCTGAAAACCCTCAAGCACCTTGAGGCGCTTGGAAATTTTCTTCATCTTGGCTTCCGAACCCGTTGTTTCCATGTCCTGACGCAAGGTTTCGACCTCACGGGCGATATCGAGTGTTCGCAACAGTTCGCGCACACCTTCTGCACCCATCACCGCAGTGAAGTCGTCGCCGTACTCTTCGACCTTCGCCAGATAATCATCTTCGGTCAATAGTTGCGCGCGAGCCAGCGGCGTCATGCCGGGGTCAACCACCACAAAGGCTTCAAAGTAGAGAACTCGCTCGATGTCACGCAGCGTCATATCGAGAACCATGCCCAAACGGCTCGGCAGACTCTTCAGAAACCAGATGTGGGCCGTTGGCGAGGCCAGCTCAATGTGACCCATGCGTTCGCGACGCACCTTCGACTGCGTGACTTCGACGCCACACTTCTCGCAAATCACACCGCGATGCTTGAGCCTCTTGTACTTTCCGCACAGACATTCGTAATCCTTTACCGGACCAAAAATTTTGGCGCA
This sequence comes from uncultured beta proteobacterium, assembly GCA_903946745.1. Taxonomy (GTDB): domain Bacteria; phylum Pseudomonadota; class Gammaproteobacteria; order Burkholderiales; family Rhodocyclaceae; genus CAJAWW01. Next base: position 7,880 of record CAJAWW010000093.1, on the reverse strand, counting down.
GAAAAGTCCATCACGTTCTGGCTTGAAGGTGCGGTAGTTGATTGTCTCGGGCTTTTTTACCTCGCCATAGGACCATGAACGAATCTTGTCGGGCGAAGCGAGACCAATAGTAATTGCGTCGAACTCTTCTTCGACCGCCAGGTTTTGCTTGAAAAGGTCTGCAAACAGGCTCTTCATAAATTATCTCCAGTGGGCAGCGAGCAGGTCAGTAACGCTCGAGATCGATATCGATCGCCAGCGAGCGGATTTCCTTGACCAGTACATTGAAAGATTCCGGCATACCGGCATCAATCTTGTGCTCGCCCTTGACGATGTTTTCGTACACTTTGGTGCGACCATTAACGTCGTCTGATTTGACGGTGAGCATTTCCTGCAGCACATACGATGCGCCGTAGGCTTCCAGTGCCCAAACTTCCATCTCACCGAAACGCTGGCCACCGAACTGCGCCTTGCCGCCCAACGGTTGTTGAGTAACGAGACTATAGGGACCCGTTGAACGCGCATGCATCTTGTCATCAACCAGATGGTGCAGTTTCAATACATGCATGTAGCCCACGGTCACTTCACGCTCAAAGGATTCACCGGTGCGGCCATCGAACAACGCGACCTGACCATTGTGTGGTAGCCCCGCCAGTTCAAGCATGGTTTTGATTTCCGACTCATCTGCGCCATCGAATACCGGCGTCGCGAACGGAACACCGCGCTCCAGGTTGCTGGCAAGTTCGACAACCTCTTTCTCGGTCAGACTATCAATGTTTTCACTACGGCCTGATGAGTTGTAGATTTTGTTCAGGAACTTGCGTATATCAGCCGCCGCAGCTTGCTTGCGCAGCATTTCTCCGATGCGCTGGCCCAAACCCTTGGCGGCCCACCCTAAGTGGGTTTCAAGAATCTGGCCAATATTCATCCGTGAGGGCACGCCCAGCGGATTCAAAACGATATCCATGGGTGTGCCATCAGCCATGTGTGGCATATCCTCGATCGGCACAATTTTCGATACGACACCCTTGTTCCCGTGACGGCCAGCCATCTTGTCGCCCGGTTGCAAACGGCGCTTGACCGCGAGATACACCTTGACCATCTTCTGCACACCCGGCGGCAGTTCATCGCCCTGTGTCAGCTTTTTCTTCTTGTCCTCGAACAACTTGTCGAATTCTTTCCGCGTCTGGTCGATGCTATCGCGCAGGCTTTCGAGTTGCTGCTGGACATCCTCGTCCGCCAAGGAAATATCGAACCAGTGGTAATGCTCAAGGCTTTCAAGATAGGACTTGGTTATTTTGGCGCCCTTGAGCAGCTTCTTCGGTCCCTTGTTGGCCAGTTTATTGACCAGCAGCTTTTCGATACGCGAAAATGTATCCCGTTCGACAATGCGCATCTGGTCTGCCAGATCGAGCTTGTAGCTCTTCAGCATGTCGTCGACGATCGACTGCGCACGCTTGTCGCGTTCGATGCCTTCGCGCGTAAACACCTGCACGTCAATCACCGTGCCGATCATGCCAGAGGGCACGCGCAGGCTAGTATCCTTGACGTCGGAGGCCTTCTCGCCAAAAATTGCGCGCAGCAGCTTTTCTTCCGGCGTTAGCTGGGTTTCACCCTTCGGGGTCACTTTGCCGACCAGCACATCGCCGGCTTCGACTTCGGCACCAATATAGACAATGCCGGACTCATCGAGACGACCCAACTGCGATTCGCCCAGCGTGGCAATATCACGGGTGATTTCTTCTGCGCCCAGCTTGGTGTCACGCGCAACCACGGTCAGCTCTTCAATATGGATCGACGTGAAGCGGTCATCAGCAACAACACGCTCCGAAATCAAGATCGAATCCTCAAAGTTGTAGCCATTCCATGGCATGAACGCAACCAGCATATTCTGACCAAGTGCCAGTTCGCCAAGGTCGGTGGACGCACCGTCGGCCACCACATCGCCCTTGGCAATCAGGTCGCCTACCTTAACGATGGGGCGTTGATTGATATTGGTGTTCTGGTTTGACCGCGTGTACTTGATGAGGTTATAAATATCGACACCTACCTCACCCGATACGGTTTCGGCGTCATTCACGCGAACCACGATACGGTTGGCATCAATGTAGTCAACCACCCCCCCGCGCAGCGCCTGCACAGCCGTGCCCGAGTCGACCGCTACGGTGCGCTCGATACCGGTACCGACCAGCGCCTTTTCCGGGCGCAAGCAAGGTACGGCCTGACGCTGCATGTTCGCGCCCATCAGCGCGCGGTTGGCATCGTCGTGCTCAAGGAATGGGATTAACGAAGCCGCGACCGAAACAATCTGGCCCGGAGCAACGTCCATGTACTGCACATCCACGGGTTCTTTGAGTTCGAATTCCCCCTTGAATCGGCAGGACACGAGTTCATCGGTCAACTTGAATTTTTTGTCCAGCGCAGCATTTGCCTGAGCAATAACGTACTTGCCTTCTTCGATGGCCGAAAGAAACTCGATCTCATCCGTCACATGACTGTTCTCAACCTTACGATACGGGGTCTCCATGAAGCCATACGAGTTAGTACGGGCATACAAGGCCAGCGAGTTAATCAGGCCGATGTTCGGGCCTTCCGGCGTTTCAATCGGGCATACGCGACCGTAGTGAGTCGGATGTACGTCGCGTACTTCAAAGCCAGCGCGCTCGCGCGTCAAGCCGCCCGGACCGAGTGCGGAGACACGTCGTTTGTGCGTGATCTCCGACAGCGGATTGGTCTGGTCCATAAACTGCGAAAGCTGACTGGAGCCGAAAAACTCTTTGATCGCTGCTGATATGGGTTTGGCGTTAATCAGATCGTGCGGCATCAGGTTGTCCGATTCGGCCTGATTCAAACGTTCCTTTACAGCGCGCTCGACACGCACCAAACCAGCACGGAACTGGTTTTCCGCAAGTTCGCCAACCGAGCGCACGCGACGGTTACCCAAGTGATCGATATCATCGACCTCACCGCGTCCGTTGCGTAGCTCAACGAGGATTCGGATCACATCAACAACGTCTTCATTCGACAGCGTACCGGAACCTTCGATGGCCTCGCGGCCCACACGCCGGTTGAACTTCATGCGCCCGACCGCCGACAGATCGTAACGCTCCTCGGAATAAAACAAACCGTGAAACAGCGTTTCAACCGCATCCTCTGTGGGTGGCTCGCCGGGACGCATCATGCGATAAATTGCAACACGGGATGCCCATTGATCGGCCGTTTCGTCACTACGCAAGGTGGTCGAGATGTAGGCACCGCGATCAAGGTCGTTGATGTAAAGCGTCTGAATCTGCGCAACACCCGCTTCAACCAGCTTTGCCAGCAGGTCTTCGGTCATTTCATCATTGGCGGAGGCCAGCACTTCGCCGGTCTCCTGATTGATGATGTTGTGTGCAACGACACGCCCCATCAGATAGTCATCGGGAACGAGAATCTTCTTGATGCCGGCCTCGTCCATTTGACGGATGTGCTTGACCGTAATCCGTTTGTCCTTGGCGACAATGACCTTGGCTGACTTGTCCAAAATATCGAACTTGGCGACCTCACCCCGCAGGCGCTCCGACACGACCTCGTACTGAACACCCTTTTTGCCAAGCTGGAAGGTATCAAATTCAAAGAATGTGGAAAGAATCTGCTCATGCGTCAAGCCGATAGCCTTGAGCAAAATAGTGACCGGCATTTTGCGGCGGCGGTCAACACGGAAGTAGAGAATGTCTTTCGGGTCGAACTCAAAATCGAGCCATGATCCACGGTAAGGAATGATGCGCGCCGAAAACAGCAGCTTGCCTGAGCTATGGGTCTTACCCTTATCGTGTTCGAAGAAAACGCCCGGGGAGCGGTGCAACTGAGAAACAATTACGCGCTCTGTGCCGTTGATGACGAACGAACCCGTCGTTGTCATGAGCGGAATCTCGCCCATATACAGAGGCTGATCTTCCTTGACCTCCTTAACAGTACCGGTGTCGCGATCCAGCAGCGCAAGGCGCACTTTGGCACGCAACGGGCTGGCAAACGTCAATCCGCGCTGCTGACATTCCTTGACGTCGAAAGTTGGCTCGCCCAGCATGAACTCGATGAAATCGAGACGTGCATTTCCCGAATGCGACACAATCGGAAAGATCGAGGTAAACGCTGCCTGCAAACCTTCGTTGCGGCGCTGCGCCCCCGGTACATTGGCTTGCAGGAAGCGCGTGTAGGACTCGATCTGCGTTGCCAGCAGGAAGGGGACGTCAAGGACGTTGGCTCGCTTGGCAAAGCTCTTGCGAATGCGCTTTTTTTCGGTGTAGGAATACGCCATGGTGGCTCCGTTCAGGATTCAGACGTCGAAGGTCAAAAGACAAGGCTGATAAAGCAAAGTTCAGCACTCTCGTTTAACCGCCGGTCGGCTGCAAAAACTAATCAACAAAATCGGTTGCTTCTTGAAACGCCAAAGCAGATGCGGGTCGGCGGCTGAACCGCCAACCCGCGATCACACTGCAATTACTTGACTTCGACCTTCGCGCCGGCGTCCTCAAGTTGTTTCTTGAGTGCTTCTGCATCGGCCTTCGGAATGGCTTCCTTGACAGGCTTCGGGGCACCATCAACCAGATCCTTGGCTTCTTTGAGGCCAAGACCCGTCGCTGCGCGCACCACCTTGATGACTTCAACCTTCTTCTCGCCAGCGGCAAGAAGATTCACGGTGAACTCGGTTTGCTCTTCAACGGCAGCGGCAGCAGCAGCCGGTGCGGCAACAGCCACCGCAGCAGCAGCAGCAGAGACGCCAAACTTCTCTTCCATCTCCTTGATAAGTTCGGAGAGGTCGAGAACGGTCATGCCAGCGATGGCATCGAGAATTTCAGCTTTACTAACAGCCATGATTGCAACTCCTGAATGTAAATTTGGATCAACGAAAAACGATTACGCAGCCTCTTTGGCGTCACGTACCGCAGCGAGACCCCGGACAAACTTGGTCGGGACTTCGTTGAGGGTGCGGACGAACTGGGTGATCGGTGCCTGCATGGTGCCAAGAAGTTTGGACAACAACTCTTCGCGGCTCGGCATGGTGGCCAGTGCCTTGACACCCGCTACGTCCATGACGTAGTTGGGCATAGCGCCAGCCTTGATGACGAGTTTGTCGTTACCCTTGGCGAAGTCGTTCAGCAATTTGGCGGCAGCCACCGGATCTTTTGAAATTCCATAGATCAGCGGACCGACCAACTTGCTGGACAGGCCTTCAAACGGCGTACCGGCGACGGCACGACGAACCAGGGTGTTTTTCAACACACGCAGATACACACCGGACTTACGCGCATTGGCGCGCAGCACGGTGAGACCAACCACTTCGAGACCACGGTACTCGGCGACGACGATCGACTGGGCGCACGCAATTTCTGCGGACACCTCGGCGACTACCGCCTTCTTGTCATCAAGATTGAGACCCACGGTCAACTCCTTTCAAACTCCAACGTCGAAAAGTCGACGCTGGTGACACGGCGACCTTCATTCAGGAATCGGGTGATTCCTGCATCGGGTAACGCCATCTGCGCAGGCTATTGCGACGATGTTTTGTCGACCAACCTTAACGATTAAGTTCCGTCCGCCGTGATGGCCTGGGAACACCTGCGGTCTTTGATAACCTGCCCCACCTTTTGCGATACCTTGCCTAAGATGAAGCAGCCCAAAGTTCGTTATGCCTGCGACGATAGGGTGGTTTGATCGATGCGAACACCGGCCCCCATCGTGCTGGACAATGAAATCTTTCTCAGATAATGACCCTTCGACGTAGCGGGCTTGGCTTTTTGCAACGCCTCGATCAGCGCGGCAAGGTTCTTTTGCAGAGACTCAGCACTGAACGATGCACGACCGATGGTGCAATGAATAATGCCCGCCTTATCGGTCCGGTACTGAACCTGGCCGGCTTTGGCGTTTTTAACCGCCGTGGCCACATCCATGGTCACCGTACCCACCTTGGGGTTGGGCATCAGGCCACGCGGACCGAGAATCTGACCCAACTGACCCACCACGCGCATGGCATCAGGCGTGGCAATGACGATATCAAAATTCATGTTACCGGCCTTGACGTCCGCTGCCAGATCGTCGAAACCGACGATATCCGCACCGGCCGCTTTCGCCGCTTCCGCCTTGTCGCCCTGCGCAAACACAGCCACACGCACCGTCTTGCCCGTTCCTGCTGGCAACACAACGGAACCGCGCACAACCTGATCCGACTTCTTGGCGTCGACGCCGAGATTCACGGAAACGTCAATCGACTCATCAAACTTTGCTGTCGCACATTCTTTGACGAGGTTTAGCGCCTCGCCGAGAGCGTATGCCTTATCGCGATCAACTTTTGCGGTGAGCGCCTTCACGCGCTTGGATACCTTCGCCATGATTAGAGTCCCTCCACGGTAATGCCCATGCTGCGGGCGGAGCCGGCAATGGTGCGCACTGCGGCTTCCAGATCAGCGGCAGTCAGGTCTTTCATTTTGGTCTTGGCAATTTCCTCAGCTTGCGCCTTGGTGATCTTGCCAACCTTGTCGGTATGGGGCTTCGGTGAACCCTTGGTGATACCTGCCGCCTTCTTGATCAGAATGGTGGCCGGCGGCGTCTTCATGATGAAGGTGAAGCTCTTGTCGGCAAACGCCGTAATCACCACGGGAATCGGCAGGCCGACTTCCAGACCTTGCGTCTGGGCGTTGAAGGCCTTACAGAATTCCATGATATTGAGGCCGCGCTGACCGAGCGCCGGGCCGATTGGAGGCGAGGGATTTGCCTTGCCCGCCGGGACTTGCAGCTTGATGTAGCCGATTATCTTCTTTGCCATGATGGCTCCTTAAAGTGAGTACTAGCGCGTTGTCGGAAGCCCTGACCGGGCCGCTCTACTGACGCTCCTCTTGCCGCAGAACCGCTGCAGCACCAGTGAAACTAAGCTTTTTCGACCTGTGCAAACTCCAGTTCGACCGGCGTAGCACGACCGAAAATGGTGACCGACACACGCAAACGACTCTTGTCGTAATTGACTTCCTCGACATTGCCGTTGAAGTCGGTAAACGGACCTTCCTTGACGCGCACCATTTCGCCCACCTCGAACAGCACCTTGGGGCGCGGCTTTTCAACGCCCTCCTGCACCTGCTGCATGATCTTGGCGACTTCCTTGACGGAAATCGGCGTCGGCTTGTTGGCGGTACCGCCCACAAATCCGGTGACTTTGGGCGTGCTCTTGACTAGATGCCAGGAGTCGTCGTCCATATCCATTTCGACCAACACATAACCGGGGAAGAACTTGCGCTCGGAAATACTCTTCTGACCGTTTTTCATCTCGATGACTTCTTCGACCGGCACCAGCACCTGACCAAACTTGTCCTGCATCCCGGCGCGGGTGATGCGCTCGATCAGAGCACGCTGCACCGACTTTTCGAAACCGGAATAGGCGTGAACGACATACCAGCGTTTGCTCATGATTTTTTCCAGCCCAGAACCAGATCGTAAAGTACCCATTCGAGACTCTTGTCCGTCAGCCAAAGAAACAAAGCCATGACAAACACAAAGGCAAACACGATGCCCGTGGTCTGCATGGTTTCACGGCGGGACGGCCACGCCACCTTTTTCGTTTCAGCAATTGCATCATTGCTGAAATCATAGAAACGCTGGCCCGGCGCCGTAAACCACGCCACAGCAACCCCCGCACCCAAGCCCGCGAGCACAGACAGCACACGCAAGATCATCGGCTGCTCGCGCAGGAAATAAAAACCAGCCACACCCGTCGCAACCAGCAACAGCGCGAATGCGAACTTCAGTTTGTCGGCCATAGTGTCAATCGTTGTCGGTCATCACGTACATATTGCAAAAAAAGCGCTTTAATTCTTTGGCAGGGGCGGAGGGAATCGAACCCCCAACCTGCGGTTTTGGAGACCGCCGCTCTG
>CAJAWW010000092.1 GCA_903946745.1 uncultured beta proteobacterium | reverse complement strand
TGTGGAATGTATTCATCACCACCGATACGCCGCTGATTTATTTTTGCGTGTTTTCCGCACTGGCCTGGCTGCGTGCCGCACAGGAACGCGAGGGCGACGGGCTGCGCTGGTATGGGCTGGCCGGCATCCTGCTCGCCGGCGCGGTGCTGTCGAAATACTTTGCGGCAATTCTCGGTTTTGCGTATCTCATCGACGTGCTGCGGCGGCGCACGGCCCGTGCGGCGGCCGGTCTTGTGCTGGCCTACGCTTGCACCGTGCCGGCGCTGGTGCTGATGGCGTGGTGGAACAGCGGGCATTGCTGGACCAACTACCTGTTCAACTTTGTGAATCGCCATGGCGATTCGGGCTGGTCGGTGCAGACGCCGCTGCTCTATGCGGCAACCCTGCTCTATATGCTGACGCCGCCGGTGTTATGGCTGACTGTAAAACACCGTAGATTGAGCGCGCCCCGCAGGAAGTACCCTTGGGGTATCGACTATTCAGTGCCGGCGCTCGGCGTACTGGCTTGGGTGCCGTTTGCCTTGTTCGCCGTGCTGTCACTGGTCAAGCAAATTGGCCTGCACTGGTTGCTGTCTTTCGTGCCCTTCACGCTGCTCTGGATTGCGCTGCGCCTGCCGCCGGCGACGTTGCGGCGCGTCGGCCTGTTCTTTGCCGGATTTGCCGCGCTGCATATTGCCCTGATCGTCATCGTCTCGCGCGTGCCGCTGGAAACGTGGCAGAAAACCAAGCTCTACGATGGCATCGTGCTGACGTTTGAACATGACGCCATGGCGCGCGAACTCGCTCCCTATCGCAAGGACTGGGTGCTGGCGATGGAGGGCTACTCCAACGCGGCGACCCTGGCCTACAACCTGCGCAGCCGTGTCATTGTGTTTGGCGAAGGCTCCAGCTATGCGCGGCAAGACGATCTGCTGACCGATTTCAGTGCAATGAACGGGCGCAACATCCTGATCCTGAGAAAGTCGCCCCCGCAGGCGGCCGACTATGTGCGTTATTTCAATGCGGTGAGTATCGACAGCTTCACGGTGCGCGGCGCGCAGTTCTGGCGCATCAAGGGCGAAGGCTTCAACTACCCGGCGTATCGCGATACGGTGCTGACCAAGGTGCGCAGCAAGTACTACGCGATTCCGCCGTGGCTGCCGCACACCGCGTGCTACATTTGTGATCGTTACTTTCCGGGGTCACCATGTCAGCGTTGATGAATCTGTTGCGCCTTTTACGGCTGTTGCGCCCGCACCAGTGGCTGAAAAACGGCTTCGTCTTCATCGGCCTGTTGTTCGGCCATGCGTGGAACGATCCGCACAAGCTGTCTCAGGCGCTGGCCGCGTTTGTGGCCTTTTGTCTGCTGGCCTCTGCCGTGTATGTGATGAACGACCTGATCGACCGCGAACAGGATCGCCGGCATCCGAAAAAGAAACTGCGTCCGCTGGCGGCAGGCACCGTCAGCGTGCGCGCGGCGGTGGTGCTGGGCGCCCTCTGCCTCATCGCCGGTGGTGTCATCGCGGTGCGCTATGCCGGCTCGGCACCGTGGCTGTTTCTGGCCTATGTGGTGATGAATCTGGGTTACTGCTTCGGTCTCAAGCATGTGGTGATTCTGGATGTCTTCATCATCGCCGCCGGCTTCATGTTGCGCATTCTTGCCGGCACGCTCGGCATCGACATCGCGCCTTCGCACTGGCTCTTGTTGTGCGGCCTGATGGTGACGTTGTTCCTCGGTTTCGCCAAACGCCGCGCCGAGCTGAATGCTTTGTTGCAAGAATCGGCCGGTCATCGCCGCGTGCTGGAGCACTACACCGCCGCCATGCTCGACCAGTTCATCACCATTGCCGCCGCCGGCACCATTATTTCCTATTCGCTCTACACCGTGAGTGCGGAAACCGTCGCCCTGCACGGCACGCGCGGCCTGATGGTGACCATTCCCTTTGTGGTGTACGGCATCCTGCGCTACCTGTGGCGGTTGCATCGTCAGGGCGGGGGCGGCGATCCGGCGCAGGAACTGCTGGGCGACCCGCATCTGTTGACGGCGGCGGCCGGGTGGCTGGTGGTGGTTCTGGCGCTGCTCAGCGGCGCGTTATAAACGCGACACCATAACCATCGACCCCATGAGCATCTACCCCATAGTCAGCACTTCAAGAGGTCAATGAACATCACAGGATTTTCCCGTTCCCGGTTGTCTTCCGTATCAAGGAGGGTGAATCCCATCTTCTCGTAGAAATCGACGGCAGGTTGCTTGGCATCCGTCACCAGGAACCGGCAACCAACATGCGGGGCAATATTTTCGGCGACCACGGCCAAAGAGAAATCCACCAATGCCTCACCGATCCGGCAACCACGAAATCGGCTATCGACGGCCAGCCGGGCTAACTTTACGGCGGGCAGTGAAGCGTAGCGATTGGCATGAGCGGGATCATCGACCACATACCCGCCACGAATGTCGATCTCACTGGCAATGAGCGTAACAAATCCGAGTAACTTTCCTGCCGCGTCGCGCGTGACCCCCTCGGCGACGTAGGTTTTGGCGATGCTGTGCTGATGGAACTCCTGCGCCTGGTTCTGCAGGAAACTCTTCAGCGGCTGAGCGGCGGGGTCGCCAGCCTTGAATCCAGCAATAGGATCGGAGGGGGCAAGCGGACGGATAGAATAGTCTTCGCCGAAAATCATTTCCGTTCGGCGGAACTCAGCGCTTGCCGTTAGTCTTTGCCTGACGGACAGAAGCAATACGAGCCAGCATTGCCTGACCACGGGCAAGCGAAGCCTTCGCCGCCAAGTTGGGCTTGTCTTCGGTCATGTGACGCTGGAACCGCTCGGCTTCCTTGCCGGAGAGTTCAACGCGTCCGAATGTGGTCGATTGGATTGCCATACCGTTAATTGTACGCCTGTGCCGATCTGATTGCCGCAAGCGGTTGGTTGCTAACGGTTCTGGCGCTGCTCAGCGGCGCTATAATCCCCACGACATGAGCACTCTTGACAAAATTCAGAATATTGAATCTCTCGGCGATGCCACGCCTTTCGTGGCGCGCATTCAGGAGATTATCGAGTCCATTCATTTGTTTGAGGATTTCGAGCCGGAAGAACTCGCCGGACTGGCGCGCTACATGCGCTGCTACCGCGCCCCGCTGGGTACTGAAATCATCCGTGAAGGCGATCAGGGCGACTTCATGTTGCTGGTGCTGGATGGTGGCATCGAGATCGTCAAGAAAGACCCGCGTGGTGTGGCGCAGGCTATCGGCAGCGCGGGTCCGGGCAAGACGCTGGGTGAAATGTCGCTCATCGACGGCGAGCCGCGCTTTGCCAGTTGCATCGCGCTGGGCACGGTAGAAATCGCTGTGCTCGACCGCGAGAGCCTCTCGCGCATCATCTCCGAAGAACCCGGCATTGGCGTCAAGCTGATGATGGAACTGTTGATGTTGCTCAACCAGCGGCTGCGCACCGTCAGCTCGCAACTCATGGAATGCATGGACGCACGGCGTTTGCGTATTCGGTAACCATACAGCGCCCGTTTATGCGACTACATGACCTCTTTGCATTCATCAGCATGGTGTTACTGACATCGGCGTGTTCGGTGATTACGGTCGCCGACGCCGCTGTGTCGGTTGGTGCAACGGCTGTCAAGGCAGGTGCCAGTGTGGTGGGTGCGGCGGTTGACGTCACCAGCGCCGGGGTCAAGGCCGTGACGGGTAACGACGAGAAGAAATAAAGTCCTCAGACGCTCAGGCGTTCTTGCCTTTCTGCCAGAGCACATCGCCACCACCTGCGCCACCACCCGCGCCACCACCTGCGGTTTTGTTGACCCAGCGGGCAAGTACGAACAGCAGATCCGATAAGCGGTTCAGATATTGGCGACCGGCATCCGATACCGGTTCGTCCTTCGCCAGTGTCACCAGCATGCGTTCGGCGCGGCGGCAGACGGTGCGTGCCAGATGGATCAGCGCCGCAGCACGGTTGCCGCCGGGCAGGATGAACTCTTTCAGCGGTGCCAGTTCGGCGTTGTAGCGGTCGATTTCGGCTTCCAGCCGTGCCGGTTGCGCAACATTCAACAGCGCCGCGCCGGGAATCGACATCTCGCCGCCCAGATCGAACAGATCGTGCTGGATGCCGGTTAGCAATGCGCGCACCGCGTCGGGCAAGGTTTCGCAGAGAATCACGCCCAGCAGTGAATTGAGTTCGTCGATATCGCCCATCACCGCGATGCGCGCGGCATCCTTGTCGGTGCGGCTGCCGTCACCCAACCCGGTGGTGCCGGCATCGCCGGTGCGTGTGTAGATTTTTGTCAGTCGGTGTCCCATGCCTGCATTGTAGAATGCCACGGATGATCGTGGCGCATCGTACACAAACCCCTGCGGGCAGCACGCAGCCAAATACTGCATGTTGAGCCTGTTGCTGCTCACGCCGTTGGTTGGGTCTCTGGTACTGGCGCTGTTGCCGCAACGGTTTGACGCATGGATTCGGCGTACCGCGATTGTCGCGGCCGCATTGGCGCTGGCGCAAGCGCTATGGCTGCTCTGGAAATTTGATCCCGCTGGTGATTTTCAGTTTTTTGAAACACACGCGTGGAACCCGCGTCTGGGCTCGGCCTTTTCGCTTGCGGTGGACGGCCTTGCGCTGAGCCTGGTGCTGCTGGCGGCCATTTTGTTTGTTGCCGCGTTCATCGCCTTTCGTGTGCCCGCCGGTACGGCGCGCTTGTATTACCTGCTGATGCTGGCGCTCGAGTCAGCGGTGCTGGGTGTCTTCATGGCGCGTGACTGGTCGTTGTTTTATGTGTTCTGGGAGATGACGCTGATCCCGCTGTTCTTTCTCATCGAGCGTTTGGGCGGGCCGCAACGTCAGCGTGCCGCGCTCAATTTTGTGCTCTATACGCTGGGCGGTTCGGTCTTCATGCTGGTGGCCTTGCTGCTGCTCTACGACGCGGTGGCCGGCCACAGTTTTGACATGACGGTGCTCGCCGCCGGCGGTGGCGCACTGGCTAACGAACAACAGACGCTGATCTTTCTCGGCCTGTTTCTGGGCTTTGCGGTCAAGATGGGGGTATTCCCCTTGCATGGCTGGATGCCTCTGGTGTATCGCGAGGCACCCGCCGCGGTGCCGTTGATTTCGTCGGGCGTGTTGCTCAAGATGGGTGCTTATGGCACCTTGCGTGCGGTCGAGACGCTGCCAGGCGCTGCCGTCGCATTGCAAAATTCGCTGTCGTGGCTGGCGCTGGTCAGCCTGCTGTATGGGGCGGTGCTGGCTTGGCAAAGCCGTGATCTGATTGCCATGGCAACCTATGCGTCGGTCTCGCACATGGCCGTTGTGCTGCTCGGCGCGGCCACGCTGGCACCCGCCGGATTTTCCGGCGCTGCATTGCAGATGCTGGCGCATGGGCTGGCGGCTGGCGCGCTGTTTTTGTTGATCGGTTTGTGGCATGAACACAAGGCGGCCGCTACCGCTTCAACCGGTGACGATCCCCATGTTGCCCATGATGGCCTGGTGTCGCACCTGCCGCGCCTGGGAAGCTTACTGGTGTTAGTGCTGTTGCTCGGCTTGGGCTTGCCGGGCAGCTTTGGTTTCGTTGCCGAACTGCATGTGCTGAGCGCCGGTTTTGCCGGCTGGGGCCCCCGCGTGGTGCTGGTGTCGATTGCCGTGCTGATCGGGGCGGCCTGGGTGCTGCGCGAAGTGACACGCATGACACGCATGACGAGTGGATCACAAGTGATTGCGCCGGCCAGCGCCGATCTGGGGCGTATCGACACCGCCGTGATTGCCGTGCTGATCGTGTTGCTGGTGGGCGGCGGTGTGGTGCCGGGCGGGGTTCTGGCGCTGGTGGGCGGCACCTCGCAACGCATGGCGCAAGTGTTTGTGGGGCTGCTGTGAGCCCCTCCTTGGATACCCCGGTTTCCTTTGCCGACCGGCTGGAAAGCTGGATTGCGCATCTCGAGCATGTGTTGCCGGGGCAGGCCTCGATTCGTGATTTCGTGCATCACAATACCTTGCACGGCTACGCGCATCTACCTTTTCACGAGGCGCTGGCGAGGGCACGGAATGAACTGGGCATCGCCGGTTACTGGCCTCCTGAGCGTTTTCGTCACGAGTTTGCCGCCGGCCGTATTGATGCAACCGATCTCGATGCCGCGCTCGATACACAGGTTGATCGCGTTATCGTGGGTGATCTGACCCGGCGTGCGGTGTGGCGCGTTGCGCTGCGCCATGATTGCGCCCCGCTGACGGCGGCGCGGTTGCGCTGGAAACTCGACGAAGAATCCTTTGCCGCGGATGTGTGGGCGGCCTGTGTCGCGCTTGTACCCCGCGCGTCGCGCGACGCGATGGCAACACCGGTGCACGCTTCACCGCTGGATGATCCGCTCAGCCTGCGTGAGGTGATTCGCGCCCTGAGCGGTGAAGATATTCTCGACGGGGTGCGTGCCGAACTGGTGCGCCATCTGGCCGCGCATCTTGATCTGGGCGTGAGCGCATGGGTCAATCCGGCGCGTGCGCAGGGTTTTTTTGCCGCCTGGCGTTTTGCCACCGCGCGCGATCCGGGCTGGGTGCTGGCCTCACAGGCCGATGCACAGCAGATCATCGCCGCCTTGCCTGACGACGCGGCTACCGTGATCGAAGCTGAATTGCAACGTAGCGGCCTGTCTGAACATCGCTGGGAGGCCGCGCTGCGCAGCTTGGCGCTTGATCTGCCGGGCTGGTCCGGCATGATGTTGTGGCGCGAACATCACCCCGGCTATCAGCATACCGGCGACGTGCCGGTGCGCATGGCAGATTATCTGGCCGTGCGACTGGTGCTCGAACGTCTTGCGGCCGATGCCGTGGCGCGCCGGTTGTGGGGTGTGTCGGCACAACTGACGGAATTGCGCGAATATTTTGCCCAGCATCCGGTTGAGTTGCGCTTGCGCCTCGCGTGCCATCGCGGCGAATTGCCGGAAGCGCTGGCCAGCCGCGTACAGCAGATGGAGGCACCGGGCGAGCGTCCGGAGCAGAGCCGGGCCGGATGGAAAAAGCTGGCGCAAGAAGCGAGTTTTGTTGTGGATGCCGAGCTAGCCTGGCAGGCCGCAAGCGTGTGGCCGCTGTATTGCGTGGCGACGCATCTGGATTGCACGGCAGCAGCTTTGCATGCGTTCGGACGTGAAGGGATCGCTGCGATCAGTCAAACGCTGGCCGCACTGGACGCCGACTGTGCCGGCGCGATCTGGCTGACGGCCTATGAACGGCACTATGCCGAGCAGGTGTTCGCGGCGCTGGCCGCCAATCACGGCCGTTGTTCTGCCGCAGTGCGACCCACGGCGCAACTGGTGCTGTGCATGGATGACCGCGAGGAAGGCTTCCGTCGGCACATTGAAGAAACCGACCCGACGTTGGAAACGCTTGGCGGTGCCGCGCATTTTGGCGTCTTCCAGAACTTTCGTGCACTGGATGCTGACGAGGTGACGCCGCTGTGTCCGGTGGTGCCGGTGGTGGTGCGCCCGGCGCATGAGGTGCAGGAAGTGGTTCGTGATGATGCAGCCAACCACGCAGCGTATCGCCAGCGTCGACTTTTACGCTTGCAGCAGCGCGAGCGGCTGAGCAATCAAAGCACGCGACTGGAACTGTTGCGCGGTACGCTGGTTTCATTGGTGTCGGCACCCGCCGCGCTGGGCGCGTTGCTGTTGCGCAGCTTCAAGCCCGCGGCTCTGCGCGACCGTCCTCCGCCCCCGCCAACACGCCTGATGCTCAATGCCAGTGTGGCCGATGCAAGCAAAGTGGCGACGCCGGACAACCCGCGTCTGGGCTTTACCGATGACGAACAGGCCGAGCGAATTTTCAACTTTCTCACCAGCCTTGGCCTCACAAAACGCTTTGCGCCGCTGGTGGTCATTGCCGGCCATGGATCGCACAGCCAGAACAACCCGCATTTGGCCGCCTATGATTGCGGTGCCTGCTCCGGCCGGCATTCGGGGCCGAATGCGCGGCTTTTTGCCGCCATGGCCAACCGGCCCGAAGTGCGTTCGCGGCTCACGCAGCGCGGAATTGCCATTCCCGAGGGCACCTGGTTTCTCGGCGCCGAACACAATACCGCCGACGACAGCGTGCTCTGGTATGACACCGAAGACCTGCCAGATACGTTGCGGGATGCGTTTGTCGCCTTGCAGGCGAGCGTGCGCACGGCGGGCGAACTGCACGCCCAGGAACGTTGCCGGCGGCTCATGTCGGCACCGCTTCACGTCAGCCCGCGCGAGGCCTGGGCGCATGTTGCCGGACGACGTCGCGACTTTGCCCAGCCGCGTCCGGAACTCGGTCATGTGACCATCGCCAGTGCCTTCATTGGCCGCCGCAGCATGAGTCGTGGCGCATTTTTCGATCGCCGCACCTTCCTGATTTCCTACGATCCGCTGCAAGATGCCGGTGCGGTGCTCGAACGCTTGCTGCTCGCCAACGGTCCGGTCGGCGCGGGCATCAGCCTTGAGTATTATTTTTCCAGCGTGGATAACGAACGCTTCGGGTGTGGCACCAAGACCATGCACAACATCACCGGCGGCATAGGCGTGATGGCCGGTGGTGGTGGCGATCTGCGCACCGGCCTGCCCCGGCAGATGATCGAGATTCACGAACCGATGCGCCTGCTGATCGTGGTCGAACAAAGTTTGGAGATCATCACCGCCGTGTATCAGCGCCAGCCGCCCTTGCAAGAACTGGTGGGCAAGGGCTGGGTGCTGCTGGCGGCCAAGGACCCGGCTTCCGCAGCGATTCATCGTTTCGATCCGCACAGCGGCTGGCAGCCCTGGCAATTGCCACGCGACACGCTGGCCTTGCCGCAGGTGGCACGCTCGCACGACTGGTTCGCCGGCCACCGCGAGCCGCTGCCCCCGGCGCTGCTGCTGACCCCGGCGACAGCGCATCGAACGCGGAGCGTGGCATGAAGCGCGAAATGCTGATTGACCACGGGGGACACGGGGAGCACGGGGAAAGGCCAAACCGGCGAATGAACATGGGTTTTGTATTTTTGTTTTTCCCCGTGCGCCCCGTGTCCCCCGTGGTAAAAAAGCCGTTTTCCCCATGACCCCCTTCGCACTACTCCCTCTCGTCTTCCTCCTGCCGCTGCTTGCTGCGCTGGCGATTGCCGCGCGCATGGGCAGCGGCATGTCGGCAGAGGCGGCGGAGGCGGCCGAGTCGGGCACGGCGCACTGGGCCACGTTCACGGCGGCGCTGGCGTTTTTTCTGCTGCTGGCGGCCGACATTGCCGCGTTGTATTTCGGCGCACCGGGTCGGCTGGATTTTGGTGACTGGTTTGCCAGTGGTCGCATTGCGCTGCCCATTGCGGTGCTGGCCGATGCGCGCGCATTGGGGTTTGCCACGCTGGTGCAGTTGATCGGCTGGATCGTGCTGCGGTTTTCGCGCACCTATTTGCATCGTGAAGCGGGCTTGCACCGTTTCTTTTTCGGCATGTGCCTGTTCATGGCGGGCATGCAAATCATCGTCCTGGCGGGCGATGCCGCGCTGACCTTTGTTGGCTGGGAACTTGCCGGGCTGGCTTCCTGGCTCTTGATCGGCTATGACTACGCGCGGCCGGCCGCCACTGAGAATGCGTTGTTTGCCTTTATCACCAACCGCATTGGCGACGCCGGTTTTGTGCTCGGGCTGGCGCTGGCATTTCACTGGGTGGGCAGCACTGATTGGCTGCTGTTCGACGATGCGGCGCTGGGCAAGGTGTCGTCGCGCATGCTGTTGTTCGGCTTTGTCGTTGCTGCTTTTGCCAAGTCTGC
>CAJAWW010000091.1 GCA_903946745.1 uncultured beta proteobacterium | reverse complement strand
GCAGCGGTGCTTAACGGTGCGCGTCAGGTGGAGTGCACCATCAATGGTCTGGGCGAGCGTGCGGGCAATGCGGCGCTGGAAGAGATTGTGATGGCGGTGCGCACGCGCAAGGATTTGTTTCCCGTCGAGACTCGGATCGATGCGTCGCAGATTGTTGCGACCTCGCGACTGGTGTCACAAATTACCGGCTATGTGGTCCAGCCGAATAAGGCGGTGGTGGGTGCCAATGCCTTCGCCCATGAGTCAGGCATCCATCAGGACGGTGTGCTCAAGCATCGCGAGACTTACGAGATCATGCGGGCCGAAGATGTGGGCTGGAACGCCAACAAGCTTTCGCTGGGCAAACTGTCGGGGCGCAATGCGTTCAAGACCAAGTTGCAGGAACTTGGCATCGAAGTAGGCAGCGAAGAGGCGCTGAATGCGGCCTTTGGTCGCTTCAAGGCCTTGGCCGACAAAAAGCGGGAAATTTTCGACGAGGATGTGCAAGCGTTGATGAGCGACGAGCATGTTGCTGCCGAGATCGAACACTATAAGTTGGTGTCTTCGATGTTTCATTCCGAAACGGGCGAGGCACCGCTCGCACGTCTTACGCTTGCGGTTGGCGGCACCGAACGCAAGGCCGAGGCGACGGGCAGCGGGCCGGTGGATGCGACGCTGCGTGCGATTGAAAGTGTCGCCGTGAGTGGTGCAGAGTTGCTGCTGTATTCGGTGAATGCCATTACCACGGGTACTGATGCGCAAGGTGAGGTGACTGTGCGGCTCACCAAGGCCGGACGTATTGTGAATGGTCAGGGTGCCGACACCGACATTGTGGTGGCCTCTGCCAAGGCTTATCTCAATGCGCTGAACAAGCTGTATTCCAGCGAAGAAAAACTCAACCCTCAGCTTTGATGGTGCGGGATGGTGCGGTGTAATACGCAAAACCCAGGCAGCCGATGAACAGCAATGCTGCAAATGTTGTCTCGGCTGCCGCTAACAGGCGGCTTGTCCCGGTGTCGGTCGCGACGCGCACCAGGCCCTCGGTGAGATAGGCGAGCGATAGCATCGACGTCCATTGAAAGGTGTAGCGTTTTTCGCGCAGGATGCCAAAGAGTGGCAGCAACAGCGGCAGGGCTTTCAGAAACAGCATCGAGCCACCGGGGCGTACAGGTGCCAGCCACAGCTCCCACGTGACGCACAGAAAGATCAGGGCGATCAGGCTGATCGCAGAGGTTCTGCTGAACCAGCGGATCATGCGGCGCGTTTCATGAGGCCAACTTCACGGCCGCTTCAGCAAGACGTCGCCCAAGGGCCACTGCCAACAATCGCTCATGCTCAGTGACCAATGTGTCGCCTGTGGTTCCACTGACATGGCTGGCACCATAGGGTGTTCCGCCGCGGGTGGTGGCGGAAAGTGCAGGTTCTGTAAATGGAATGCCAACAATCAGCATGCCATGGTGCAGTAGCGGCAGCATCATCGAAAGCAGCGTCGATTCCTGCCCGCCGTGCATGCTCGTGCTTGCCGTGAATACCGCCGCGGGTTTGCCGCAGAGTGCCCCCTTCAGCCATGCACCACTGGTGGAATCGAGAAAGTATTTGAGTGGTGCGGCCATGTTGCCGAACCGGGTTGGGCTGCCCATGGCTAATGCGATGCACTCGTCGAGATCCGATTGTTCAACATAGGGCGCACCCTGATCCGGAATGTCCGTTTCAGTGCTCTCGCACACCGTTGATACCTTGGGTACGGTGCGTAATCGCGCCGCTACTCCGGGTATTTGTTCGATGCCGCGTGCAATGTGTCGGGCAAGTTCGCGTACCGATCCGTGATGGCTGTAGTAAAGCACCAGAATCTCTCGTGTAGTGCTTGCGGCCTGCATTGTGTCGTCTCCAGTAGAATCGAATTATATGTGGCTATTGGCTCCCTTTCGTCTTGTTGCGCGTGCTGCCAAGCGCTTTCATGGAGAGCGGTTTGAGCAGACTTGTGCGGCTTTGTCGTTTACAACATTGCTCGGTTTGGTGCCCATGATTGCCGTCGGCATCGCACTGATCTCGTTATTTCCTGCGAGCGTCGGTCTGGGCGTCGCGCTGGAAAAGTTTTTGCTGGCCAATTTATTACCGGAAAAAGCCGGTGTCATCATTGCCAAATACGTCGGACAGTTTGCCGGTCGTGCAGGACGAGTGACGTTTACCGGTATTGTGATTCTCGGTGCGACAGCGCTTGTACAAATGCTGACGATCGAACGGACATTCAACCAGATATGGCGCGTTAAGGCGACGCGACCTTTTTTGCGCCGTCTGGCGATGCATGTGATTGCCTTGTTGCTGGGGCCGCTGGCGTTTGGTGCGAGTCTGGCAGCTATTTCGTTTGTGGCCAGCGTGTCGTTTGGTTTGATTGACGAGCCGCACTGGTTGGGCACCTTTGTTACGCGCAGTCTGCTGCCCTTTGTGTTCATGGCGACGCTCTTTGGTCTTTTGTACTGGGGGGTTCCCAATAAGCCCATCAATCGCTGGCATGCAATTTTTGGTGGCGTAATGGCCGCACTTGGTTTTGCCGGGTTACAGAAACTGTTTACGCTTTATCTGGCGACCTACACTGCCAATGCGGTGATCTACGGTGCATTTTCGGCGATTCCCGTGTTTCTGATCTGGCTCTATGCTTCGTGGAGTGTGATCGTCATCGGGGCGTTGCTGGTGGCTGAAATGCCGAATGCGAGCCGCGCCTAGCGGGGAAGGTGGGGATTGGGTGTGGTTTATGTCGATTGACGCTGGAACTCGAATATTTCCACGCTGGAGGTCTCGGCAATGCTGCGCCCGGGAGTGCACTCGACGATCTGTAGTCGTCCGTCACGTTCATGAAGCAGGGTAAACGGACGCAGGTTGTATTCGCCGCGTGCAGCAAGAATAGCCTCACCGCGATTGATTGCAGGCAACGGTGGCAGTAGCAAGGCGGCAACAGGGGATTGCTGACGATGGCCGTCCGGTTGAATCCGGATAGCTTGGGCGTGCGGTGCCATCACTTCTATGCCGAGTGCAATATGCTCTCGGCTCTCGTTGCGTGCCCAGCGAACCAGACAGATTTGCCACGCGGCGTTGGCTCCTGTGCGAATGCCAATGGCGCAGCCGGGAACAATGCCTTCCACGGCACCTGAAATATGCATTAAGGCATAACCGGCCGGACCTTCATTGAGTAGCCCCCAGCCGCTCATGGTTACATCGGTTTTTTCACTTGCTGGCTTTTCATGGGTGGTGCCGCACAGCGCCTCCCACAGGCTTCCGAGGTGGATGCAGACTTCGACATTTTCAGTGCCGGCTACTTTTTTCTTGCGGTTGTAACTGCGTTTGCGGGGGGCCATCCAGCATTGACGTGCGCGCTCAAGCGCGTTCCGGTAATCGCTGCCCGCGGCTTGTATCGGTAGTCCAAGGGAGCTTGGCGTTGCGCCTTCCGCCAGTTGTGCAAGTTCCTTTCCCGCGAGATCGGCCAGATCCTGACAGTGAAAAAAAAGCGGCTGCCCCGATGCGGGCGTTCGCCGTGCCAGTGTGACCGGGGGCTGATCTTCGCTGGTTTCGATCCAGAGCCAGTTTTCTGTTGTTGTGGGTGCCAGAGGGCTCATTTGCAGCGCTACAGCATGATCGACCAGATAGCTGGCGAGAAATGCCAGTTCGCGTGGCGTCAGGCCTTCTGGTTGCGCCGCAGCCAGAGCCAGCATGGCTTTGAGACGCACCTCGATCAGCGCCATTTCAGCGGGATACGTCGCTGTGGGATCAACGCCCTCTATGGCTTGATGATAAAGCGCTTGCGTATTGCGCCACAGGCCGGCAGGTGCGGGTGATGCCACCAGGAGCGAGGCGACCAATTGGCGTGAAAAATTATCCAGGCCACGCAGGCAAATCTGCAGCGAGTTTCGATGCACGCGCTGGAGTTCGGCAGGGTCAATATCCCGTGCAATCGCTAGCCATGTGCTGCCTAGTTCTGCGCGTAAATCGATGAGTCCCTGCGCTATCTTTGCCAGATGCTCAGGCAGTGGCAATTTGGCGTCGAGTAGTAGCGGATGCAGCGTGTCGTCGATCTGTTCTGCACGAAATTGCAGCAATTCTGCGATCTTCAGCCGGTGGAGAGCCGGGCGTTCGAGTGCATTGATCGTCACGACATGATTGCGTAAAGGAAGCAGATCGAGCAAAGGATCGTCTGCACCGGGGCTGGTGAGCCAGTCCAGTACTTGTTGCAACTCGGGTGATGGTGCCGGCAAGGCGGTTCGATTCATGATGAATACACGGGTACGGATGCAGATGAGCCGATGTATTGATTCTAGTAGAATCTGCCGGCATTTTTATCCTGCCTGAAGGAAGCTCAATTGACCAGCCTGCTCTCTACCAAGACGATTGAACCGCAAGACCGGTTGATTGTCGCGCTCGATTTACCGGATGCCGCTGCGGCGCGCGCACTGGTCACCGAACTTGGTGATGCCGTGAGTTTCTACAAAATCGGGTTGGAACTTTTTATGGCCGGTGGCTATTTTGAGTTGCTGCACTGGTTGGTCGCACAGCAAAAGAAGGTATTTGTCGACCTGAAGTTTTTTGATGTCCCGGAAACCGTGCGTTCTGCTGTGCGTGCTTTGGCGGGTAGTGGGGCAAGTTTTGCCACCGTGCATGGCAACCAGGCCATCATGGAAGCGGCCGTCAGGGAAAAGGGCGCGCTGAAAATACTCGCGGTGACGGTGCTCACCAGTCTTGATCGTGGTGACCTGGATGATCTGGGTTTCTCATGCGATGTGGACAAGCTTGTCCTCTCCAGGGCGCGGCGTGCCCTGGAGACGGGAATCGATGGAATCGTCTCCTCCGGGTTGGAGGCACCGATGATTCGTCGCGAGCTGGGTGATCGCCTGATGGTTGTCACACCGGGGATCCGTCCGGTTGACAATAAACCGGTCGATGACCAGAAGCGCACGGTGGATGTGGCGCAGGCGTTTCGTAACGGTGCCGACTACATTGTGGTCGGGCGGCCGATACGGCAGGCAGCGAATCCGCGCGAGGCGGCGCTGGGTATTCAGGCAACGATCCGCGATCTGTTTTGCGGCGCTGCGGCTTGAGTCGGTTCCATTTCAAAAACGCATCAAGAATCTTGTTTTATCCGTGTTCTTGCAATAGAATCGCCGGCTTTCCGTAATCCCCAAGAGAACATCATGGTTGTTATCCGTCTTGCACGCAGCGGTGCTAAAAAGCGCCCGTTTTTCAATATGGTGGTAGCCGACTCGCGCAATCGTCGTGATGGTCGCTTCATCGAACGTATTGGTTATTACAACCCGGTTGCTGCCGCAAGCGAACAGGGGTTGGTCATCAATTCCGAACGCCTTGCTTACTGGCAGGGTCATGGTGCGCAACTGTCGCCCACTGCCGCTCGCCTGGTCAAACAGTCGGCTGCTAAAAAGGCTGCATGATCGTCGCATGATTGTATTGGGGCGAATCGTCGCCCCATTCGGTGTGCGCGGCTGGTTGAAGATTCGTCCGTTTGGGGATGATCCGGAAGCTTGGCGCAGCATGCCGCAGTGGTGGTTGTGTTCCGACGACAAGGCGGCATTTGAGCTATGGCAGCCGCATGCACTTGAATCCGTAAAGTTGCACGGAGATGGTGTCGTTGCGAAACTGGTTGGGGTCGATGATCGCAACGGTTCAGAAGCGCTGGATGGACTGTTCATCGGCGCACCGCGCGAAGCCTTGCCACGCACGGGCAATGAAGAGTATTACTGGGCCGATCTGATTGGTCTGGAGGTCATGAATTTGCAGGAACAGCGACTGGGCAAGGTGAAGTCGCTGATTGAAACCGGAGCGAATGAGGTTCTGGTGCTGGAGGATGGAGATCGACAAAGGCTGGTGCCTTTCGTTGCGCATGTGATAAAGGCAGTGGATGTGCCCAATGGCACCATTCGCGCCGACTGGGGCAGTGACTGGTGACCGAGTTGACCAGGGGTGGCGATGTTACGTTTTGACGTCGTTACCTTGTTTCCAGAGATGTTTGAGGCGATTGCGGCATCGGGTGTAACGCGACGGGCGCTGGATCGCGGGTTGTGGCGGATGGCGTTCTGGAATCCGCGTTGCTGGACGCAGGATGTGCATCGGACGGTGGATGACCGGCCTTATGGTGGCGGCCCCGGCATGGTGATGATGGCCTCGCCACTGGAGCAGGCCATCCATGCTGCAAAAAATGCTGCAAAAGTCGACGCTGGGGAGTCGGTAAAAGTGATTTACCTGTCACCGCAGGGCGCACGCTTGAATCAGCGGCGCGTGACAGAACTGGTTGCGGCGCAGGGCGCGATTTTGCTGTGTGGCCGGTACGAAGGAATAGACGAACGTTTGATTGAACGCTGTGTCGATGAGGAAATTTCTCTCGGTGATTTTGTTCTGTCGGGCGGTGAGTTGGCGGCGATGGCCTTGATGGATGCGTGCATCCGGCAGGTGCCGGGGGTGTTGAATGATGAAACCTCGGCGCAACAGGATTCGTTCGCTGCAGGATTGCTGGACTGCCCGCATTTCACGCGGCCAGAGGTTTATGAGGAACAGACGGTGCCGGAGGTTTTGCTTTCCGGCAACCACGAAAAAATTCGCCGCTGGCGCTTGAAACAAGCACTGGGGCGAACCTGGCAAAGGCGCCCGGATCTGCTTGCAGTTCGGGTCTTGAGTCGGGAAGAAGCAGTCTTGCTGGCCGAGTTTCAGCAAGAATGTAGCAGTGTGCAGTAACCAGAAACGGCGTGCATCAAGGTTTGCAAGAACCTTGCTCTGTACGAAAACGGTTGGCATGTTGGCATGTTGGTGAGTTCGGCCTGAATGCAGCCATAACTTGATTTTGATGGAGTCACAGATATGAATTTGATTGAGCAGTTGGAAAAAGAAGAAATCGAACGTCTGGGCAAGGTCGTGCCCAGCTTTGCGCCCGGTGATACGGTGATCGTGAACGTGAACGTGGTCGAAGGTGATCGCAAACGTGTTCAGGCATTTGAAGGCGTGGTGATCGGCAAGCGCAATCGCGGCCTGAACAGCAACTTCATCGTGCGCAAGATTTCGTCCGGCGAGGGCGTCGAGCGTACCTTCCAGACCTATTCCCCGCTGATTGCCAGCATTGAAGTCAAGCGCCGTGGTGATGTGCGTCGCGCCAAACTTTATTATTTGCGTGACCGTTCGGGCAAGTCGGCGCGTATCAAGGAAAAGCTGACCAGAAACACCCGCGAAGCCAAGGCCTGATCAGGGTTCGCAATAAAAAACCCCGCCGGAAGAAAATTCCGGCGGGGTTTTTTTATGGTGTTTTGCGGATCAATAACGCTTCTTGTTGTACTCAATCAATGCATAGGCCGAATGATTGTGGATGGATTCGAAGTTCTCGCTTTCGACCACATAGGCATCGATACGCACGTCGGCGTTGAGTGCGCCGGCGACGTCACGCACCAGATCTTCGACAAACTTTGGGTTGTCGTAGGCGCGCTCTGTGACGTATTTTTCGTCAGGTCGCTTCAGAAGCCCGTAGAGCTCGCAGGAGGCGTTTGCTTCGGCCATGTGAACCAAGTCCTCAATCCATACGAGTTGATTGGTTGTCGCGGTGATGGTGACGTGTGAGCGTTGGTTGTGCGCACCACGTTCCGAAATTTTCTTTGAGCACGGGCAAAGGCTGGTGACCGGCACGACGACCTTGATGGTCTGCCGGTAGCGTTTGCCGGTGAGAATTTCGCCGATGAAGGTGACTTCGTAGTCGAGCAGGCTCTTGACGCCGGAGACGGGTGCGGCTTTATTGATGAAATACGGAAAGCTCATCTCGATATGGCCGGTTTCTGCTTCCAGCCGGTCGACCATTTCACGCAGCATTGATTCGAAGCTCTCTACCGAGAGTTCGTCTTCGTGAGAGTTCAGTATCTCCACGAAGCGCGACATGTGGGTGCCTTTGAAATTATGCGGCAAACCGACATACATGTTGAACGTGGCCACCGTATGGCGTGCGCCACCGCTCTTGTCGAGCACTTTGACGGGGTGGCGGATGTCTTTGATGCCAACCTTGTTGATCGGCAACTGGCGTGAATCCGCGCTGCTTTGAACGTCGGGTATGGTGGTCTCTGTGGTCTGGCCCATGGAATCCCTGCAATTCATGTCGCAATCTTTCGTAAAGCAATAGGGTGCGAAGAACTATAGCATTATCCGATTAAATTACTCAAGTATTTATGGCGTGCCAAGCGATGGTGCGCCGAGCCGACCGGTAACGCTACGGGCAATTCCTTCCGCATCCAGGCCGATTTCAGCCAAGAGCAGAGCCGAGTCGCCATGATCGATGAAGTTGTCCGGTAGTCCGAGTCGCATCAGCGGCGTGGCCGAACCACATTGTTCGAGAATGCGCGCGACTTCGGCACCGGCACCGCCGATGAGCGCATTTTCTTCGATGCTGACTAGGAGTTCGTGGCTACCGGCCAGTGTGCGAACCAGATCGGCGTCCATAGGTTTGACGAAGCGCATGTTAACGACGGTTGCATCAAGCGATTCGGCGGCCTTGAGCGCTGGCGTGAGCATTGACCCGAAGGCCAGTAGCGCCACGCGTTTACCGGTTCGGCGAGTCTCGCCTTTACCCAGCGGCAAGGTGGCAAGGTCCTTGCCTAGCGTGACACCGGGGCCGCTGCCGCGCGGATAGCGCACGGCAGTTGGGGCGTCGATGGTGAAGGCGGTAGACAGCATGCGGCGGCATTCTTCTTCGTCGCTCGGTGTCATCACCACCATGTTGGGAATGCAGGTGAGATAGGACAGATCGAAGGCGCCGTTGTGGGTAGCGCCGTCTGCACCCACCAAGCCGCCGCGGTCGATGGCGAACACCACCGGCAGATTCTGTAGTGCCACGTCGTGGATCAACTGGTCATAGGCGCGCTGCAGGAAGGTGGAATAGATCGCCACCACGGGCTTCATGCCCTCGCAGGCGAGACCGGCGGCGAAGGTTACGGCGTGCTGCTCGGCAATGCCGGCATCGAAATAGCGATCCGGATATTCGTGTGCAAAGCGCACCATGCCGGACCCCTCGCGCATGGCGGGCGTAATGCCGATCAGGCGGTTGTCGGTATGCGCCTGATCGCACAGCCAGTCGCCAAATACCTGCGTGTAGGTCAGCTTGCCGCCACCTTTGCCTGGCTCAATGCCGTTGGCGGCATCAAACTTGCTGACGCCGTGATAGAGAATCGGATCGGCTTCGGCCAGCTTGTAGCCTTGTCCCTTTTTGGTGATGACATGCAGAAATTGCGGGCCGGTGAGCTGACGCAGATTCTGCAGCGTGGGAATCAAGGCATCGAGGTCATGGCCGTCGATAGGGCCGATGTAATTGAAGCCGAGTTCTTCAAACAGCGTCCCCGGTGAAATCATGCCTTTGACGTGTTCTTCGACGCGATTGGCGAATTCCAGCATGGTGGGCATCGATGACAGCACTTTTTCACCGGCGCGCCGCGCGGCGTTGAAGGTGCGCCCGGAGAGCAGTCGCGCCAGATATTTGTTCAGCGCGCCAACCGGTGGCGAAATCGACATGTCATTGTCGTTGAGAATCACCAGCAGATTGGCGTCGATCACGCCTGCGTTGTTGAGTGCCTCAAATGCTTGCCCGGCGGACATGGCACCATCGCCAATGATGGCCACCACCCGACGGTCCTCGCCTTTGTTGCGGGCAGCGACTGCCATGCCCAGTGCGGCTGAGATAGAAGTCGACGAGTGACCAACGCCAAATGTGTCGTAGGGGCTTTCGCTGCGGCGCGGAAAGCCGGAGACACCATCTTTCATGCGTAGCCGCGCCATGCCTGCGCGCCGCCCGGTCAGCACTTTATGTGGGTAGGTCTGGTGGCCAACGTCCCACACCAACCGGTCTTCGGGTGTTTCAAACACATAATGCAGCGCCACGGTCAGTTCAACCGTACCGAGGTTGGACGAGAGGTGGCCGCCGGTTGTGGATACCGACTCGACGAGAAACGCGCGGAGTTCGTCGGCAAGTTGTGGCAGTTGGTCGCGCTCAAGTTCGCGCAACTGGGCAGGAGATGAAATAGCGTCGAGCAGCGGGGTGGTCATCAAAAGGTTCGGTCCACGATGAAATCGGTCAGTTCGTGCAGGCGGTGGGCGCGTTTGCCAAATGTTGCAAGCGCGTCGTGTGCCGCCTGACGCAGTTCGTTGGCAAGTGTTTTGGCGTCGGCAATGCCGAGTAGTTGAACATAGGTTGGCTTGTTGTGCCCAGCGTCTTTGCCGGCAGTTTTCCCCAGCGTTGCGGTGCTGGCTTCGGCATCGAGAATGTCATCGACTACCTGAAATAACAGGCCGGTGCGATTGGCGTAGTGGCTAAGATGCTCTATTTGATCGGGTGCGGCCTTTGCACAATGGGCACCGAGTAGCACGGCCGCACGGATCAGCGCACCGGTTTTATGGATGTGCATGAACTCGAGTTCGGTCACGGTCAGATGCTGGCCGACAGCGGCAAGGTCGATAGCCTGCCCGCCGGCCATGCCACGCGATCCGGATGCCGTCGCAAGCAGGTGCACCATATCGAGCTGGCGTTCGGCTGGAATGCCCGGTAATGGTTGCGAAAGTATTTGAAACGCCAGCGTTTGCAGGGCATCGCCAACGAGCAGGGCGGTGGCTTCATCAAACTCGACATGGCAGGTCGGTTTGCCGCGCCGCAGGACATCATCGTCCATGCAGGGCAGATCGTCATGCACCAGTGAGTAGGCGTGAATCAGTTCCACCGCCACGGCCGGGCGGTCAAGAGTGTCAGGATCCGCATTGAAAATCGCGCCTGCGGCATGGCTCAACAATGGCCGCACACGCTTGCCGCCCCCCATGCTTGCGTAGCGCATTGCATCATGCAGCCGAGCCGGTGCGGTGCTGGCAGATGGAAGCGCCGCAGCCAGTGCCGTTTCTGTGCGTTGCTGGATGTCATCCATCCATGCGGGGAAGGCGATTGTTGCTGCGTCAGTCATTCTGGTCGGTTTCTGCAACGTAGGGTCGCAATTCGGATCGCTGTCCGCTGGCATCCAAAATGCTGATCTGCTGTTCTGCGGCGGTCAGTGTGTCCTGACAACGCCGCAACAGGGCGATGCCACGCTTGTAAGTATCGAGAGATTCTTGCAAGGGTACCTGACCCGATTCCATGGTCGTGACGATGGTTTCCAGCTCACCCAGATCGGCTTCAAACGATTGGGATTCGGAGGTGTTTTTTGCGGGGGGGGTTGCGGTGGGGGGCATGGGTCTCAATCGCACATCACACATCACAGTCGAGCCAAAATGAAGGCCGACAATGCAGTAAAACCGTAAAAATAGCCTAAGGTGCGGGGTGCGGTCAAATTGGCTAGAATACTGCGGCCGGCCTTGAGCCGGCTTTTCTTTCACAGGCAGTCAGTTACGCCCGGTTTCTGTTTTTGGGTAGATGTGTCTTGGAGCTTGGAAAACATGTCCGATTTGGGTACCCGCGCATCACTTTTCCCGGGCGCATCACAACTCCCGGCAGGGTGGTATTTCGACGAAAAGCTTTTTGAACTTGAAAAGAAACTGATCTTCGATGCCGGGCCCGGTTATGTGGGGCATACGCTGATGGTACCCGAGGTGCATGACTATCGTTCGCAGGAATGGCACGATCATGGCCGTCTGGTGGTACAACAGCCGGACGGATTTTACGAGATGTCCAATGTTTGCCGTCACCGGCAGGCGATTATGTTGCAGGGTTCTGGCAATGCGAAAAATATTGTCTGCCCGATTCATCGCTGGACCTATGACAGCGCCGGGACGTTGATCGGCGCGCCGCATTTTCCAGCCAATCCTTGTCTCAATCTGGCGAAGCAGAAGCTTGAAAACTGGCAGGGCCTGCTGTTCAAGGGGCCGCGCTCGGCCACCGCCGACCTCGCCGGCATGACCATTGCACCCGAACTCGACTTCACCGGTTATCGCCTCGATCACGTTGAGTTGCATCAGTGCAATTACAACTGGAAGACCTTTATCGAGGTCTATCTGGAGGACTACCACGTTGCCCCGTATCACCCCGGTCTGGGTGGATTCGTCACCTGCGACGATCTCACGTGGCAGTTTGGCGACTGGTACTCGGTGCAGCGCGTGGGTGTGACGTCATTGGCCAAGCCAGGCTCGGCCGTGTATCAACGATGGCATGCGGCCGTGCTGGATTACTACAACGGCGCGTTGCCGAAACATGGCGCGATCTGGCTGACCTATTTTCCGAACATCATGGTCGAGTGGTACCCGCATGTGCTCGTGGTGTCGACGCTGATTCCGCAGGATGTCGATAAAACACTCAATGTGGTCGAGTTTTACTATCCTGAAGATATTGCGCTGTTCGAGCCGGATTTCATCAAGGCGGAGCAAGCGGCCTACATGGAAACCGCGATCGAGGATGATGATATTGGCGAACGCATGGACCGTGGCCGCCGTGCGCTGGTCAAGCAGGGGCGTAGCGAAGTCGGGCCTTATCAATCGCCCATGGAAGATGGCATGCAGCACTTTCATGAGTTTTACCGGCGCATCATGCAGCCGCATCTTTGACCGGAAGATGCGGAGAATCCGGATCTCCGCGTGGTGATGCAATCACTGTGGATGGTCGCCGCCAGCGTGCTGTTTGCCTGCATGGGTGCGTGCGTGAAGCTCGGTGCGGCGCAGTTTTCAGCCGCTGAACTGGTCTTTTGGCGCGGCTTTATCGCCACTGTGTTGCTGGGGGCCTACATTGCAATGCGACGTTTGCCACTGGCAACGCCCCATGCACGCACACATGTGGTGCGGGGGATTTCCGGGTTTGTTGCGCTGGTGCTCTACTTTTATGCGATCAGCCTGATCCCGCTGGCAACCGCCGTGACGCTCAATTACACCTCGCCACTCTTTCTTGCACTATTGCTGGTGTTGTGGTTCAAGCAACCTGCGTCTGCGGGACTCTATATTGCACTGGGTGGTGGATTCGTTGGCGTCACGTTGTTGTTACAGCCGACGCTGGTTCACGATCAATGGTTGGGTGCCTTGTTGGGTCTCGGCTCGGGGATCATCTCCAGTATTGCGTATTTCAATGTCAAGCAACTGGGTGAGTTGGGCGAGCCTGAATGGCGCACCGTGTTCTACTTCTCTGTGCTGTCGACGATCTGTGGCTTGCCGTGGATGCTCGCCAACCAGCCTTTTCATGCCATTGATTTACGCGGATGGCTGTTACTCGCTGGCGTGGGGAGTTTCGGCGTACTGGCTCAACTCTGCATGACTTCCGCATATAAGCGCGGACGCACCCTGGCCACGGCCAGTCTGGCTTACACCACGGTCGTTTTTTCTAGTGTGCTGGGCGTATTTCTGTGGGATGAAACGTTGCCTTGGATGGCATGGTTGGGCATTGTTCTGATCGTAATAAGTGGCCTCTTTGCGCAATTTATTGGCCAGCAATATAGATCGGCGGGTCGCATACGCTGAACTGAACGTGAAATTCAAAAGGCAAGTGTCCTGTGTGGAAGATTAGATCGTCAGATCGATTTCCTGAACGCTGCCAACGCGGCCGTCTGCGGTGAGAAATACGCCGCTGGCGGCAATGGCACCGAGATTACTGTTGGCGTTGCCCCGCAGTTCGAACGGCGTTTGCAGCCGGGACACTGCGATGGCACCAACGTCGCTGTCTGCAAGACTGGCCAGCGTGCCCTGTGCGCCTTGCGATGTGCCGGTCGGGGTCCATATTTTCAACTGGGAAAATGCCCCGTCGTTTTCGTCGATCCAGCCATTGCCATCGCTATCAAGCGCTGCCAACTCACCGAAGCCAGAGTTCGTTGCCGGGCCGAAGAGCTCACGACCATGGTCGATGCGGCCGTTGTGATCGCGATCCAGCGCCAGATAACCGCTACCGGAGGCGAGCAGAGGCAAGTTCAGCAACTGGCCGTCACCGTTCAGGTCAAAGCGAAACCGCTGATCCAGCAACTGCGCGGCGTTGCCGTTGAAATTGAGCACCAGCGGATCTTTGCGTACGGCATCGCCGGCGCGCAGACTGACCGTGGTTTCCTCGCGGAACTGGCGCGTCATCGAAAGTTCAAGATTAAAACTGATTTCCTGACCATCCTCGGTGCGGACGATGCCCTGCGCCGAGAACTGGGTGGTTTCAATTTCTTCATGCACCGTGTGCGCATCGTATTCGATGCCGTAGCCTGCGCGGGGGTTGGTTGCGTTGGCTGGTGGCGCTTTCTCGTGCCCGTTGGGGCTTTGGCGTTGCGAAATTGACGGTGGCGGCGGCGTATTGCGCGAAAGCTCATTCGCAGAAAATACCTTGACGGCTTGCCCCGTCATCATCTCGATCATTGATCGCAGCAAGGAAAGCATGGGGTCGTTGTTGGTGGCATCCGTGCTGTCTGAAATTGCCTGCAATTCATTCGATGCCGGCGTCGCTACCGGGCTGGAAGCTTTGGCGGTTTCGATGCTGAGCAGGGCGCGTGCGGCTTGCGACAGGCTCACCGAGGTGTTGGCTGACGCGCTTATTGAGCGTGTCGCGTGCTCAAAATCCGGGCGTTTGTCGCCACGCCATTGGCGCAATGTTTCTTGCGACGCGTCGCGAATCATGGACGTGTGGCTGGCTTGAAACGAAAGTGATGCGGTGTCAATTCTCATGGCCGGCGTCTCCCGAGCGTCGACTATTTGCGCTCGTCTCAGTACTTTTTACGGCCGAACCCGTCTGAAGTTGATAGTGATCACAGTTGTTTCAGAGACACAGTTGTTTCAGAGATGTTGTTTGATCCAGCGCGCCAGAGCGCCGGAGTCCATCGCCCCCGCCTGCCGCGCCATTTCACGGCCATCCCGAAAAACCGCCAGTGTCGGGATCGAACGGATACCGAAACGGGCGGCCAGCGCTTGCTGCTCTTCGGTATTTACTTTGCCGAAACGAATTTGAGGTTCCATCTGCCGCGCCACTTGCGCAAAAGCGGGAGCCATTGTGCGGCAGGGGGCGCACCACGGCGCCCAGAAATCAATCACCAGCGGGATGTCCGAACGGCTGGCATGGGTGTCGAAACTGCTTTCGTCCAGCGCAACCGGTTCGCCGGTGAATAGCCGCTGCTTGCACTTGCCGCAGGTGCCGCCGTCGGCGAGTTTCTGTGCGGGAATCCGATTGGGGGCGTGGCAGTGAGGGCAAACGACGATCAGTGTCTGTGACATGACGGCTCAACTGGATGCGATTGGTTTGATTTGGGGGCGACCGGTTGACGATTCAAGATAGGGCAATGGGCAATCTGGGGCTGGAAATTGATGGTGTTGGCGATCAGTTTGCATCAACGGCCCGAACTCTCGCCAGGAAACGATCTAATAAGACCTTCGTCGTCCCATGGTCAGCAAAATCGAATCGACTGCGCAACAGATCTTCATAATTTATTGATATGCCATCTTTTTCTCCCAGGCAGGCCATCGCCCATTTTCTAAACATGGGGAAGATGACGGGGACGGCGTGTAAGAGGGTGATGTGGCTATGGCGTTTGTCTTCTGAAATCTTCAGATAGAGCCTGAGCAGAGTTTCCTCGGGGCCTTCAAGCACCTGAAGAAAATAGCCAAACGAATAGAACAGGACCCCGGTGATGCCGTGTTCTGAATTGAAAGCGCGCGCTGTCTTCAATACCTCTCGAAGATCATCTTCAGAAATTTCTTTTCTTGCTTGGCTCAGATAGACGATCCTCAGCAGGTTTCCGCCCGTTAGCGATGATTCTGTTTCCACTGTGAAGCCCTCAACTGAAGCATTAATGGCGGCAATGATAGCGCCAGCTTCACTGTGCGGTTCAATTCATGTCGCCCACCGGTAATTTCGGGGGAAGCTCAAATTCATGGCCCACTGCCTGCGTGTGAATAGTCGACGCTGGGAATACGGCGACGATGGCTAGGACGGCGCGCCCAGCGCCTTTGCCCGTGCGGCAGCGGTCGGGTCACGGTGTTCGGCCAGTGGCCAGCCGGCCAGATGCTGGCGGGCAATGCCGCCGAGCGCGGCGATCCAGTCAGGACGTTGGTTGAGGCAGGGAATGTAATGGAACTCGCGGCCGCCATTGTCGAGAAATGCGGTTTTGCATTCCATGGCAATTTCTTCCAGCGTTTCGAGGCAATCGGCAACGAAGCCGGGGCAGATGACATCCACGCGCTGCGTGCCTTCGCGTGCCAGCGTTTCGAGCGTTGGCTGGGTGTAGGGCTGCAACCATTCGGCTTTGCCGAAACGTGACTGGAAGGTGATGCGGTATTCGCTCGGTGGCAGATTCAGCGCTTCGGCCAGCAGGCGGCCGGTTTTCTGGCATTGGCAGAAATAGGGGTCGCCTTTTGTTAGCGTGTATTTGGGCAGACCGTGAAAGCTCATCACCAGCTGGTCGGGGCGGCCGTGTGCCGCCCAGTGTTCGCGTACCGTGGCCGCCAGCGCGGCAATGTAGGCGGGGTCGTCATGGTAGTTGCGCACCAGTCGCAGTTCCATCGGGTAACGGATGCGCTTGAGCCAGTCGGCTACGGCGTCGAACACGCTGGCGGTGGTGCTGGCAGCAAACTGCGGATACAGCGGCAGAATCAGCGTGCGCTCGACACCTTCAGCTTTCAGGCGGTCGAGCGCGGCTTCCACCGAGGGCTGGCCGTAGCGCATGGCCCAGTCGACGCGCAGCGCCTGTTCGCCATCCATGCCACTGCTACCCAGCCAGCCTTGCAACAGTTTGGCTTGCGCTTCGGTATTCACCTTGAGCGGCGAGCCGTCTTTTGTCCACACCGCTGCATATTTGGCAGCTGATTTGGCGGGGCGCACGTTGAGGATGATGCCGTTGAGAATCAGCCACCAGACGAGGCGCGGAATCTCGACCACGCGCGGATCGGACAGAAACTGCTTGAGATAGGTGCGCAGCGCAGCGGGAGTTGGGGCGGCGGGAGTGCCCAAATTGACCAGCAGGATGGCGGTGCGGTGGGCGCTGCCGTGAAGGTACGGTGGTTCAGGAGAAAAACGCGCCATAGAATGATTTACGTTAGGGGGCGGAAAGTGCCGAGGAAAGAATTTTTGCCGTGATGTCGACAATCGGAATCACGCGTTCATAGGCCATGCGCGTGGGGCCGATGACGCCGATGGTGCCGACCACCTGGCCATCCACCTCGTAAGGCGCGGCGACTACGCTGCATTCGTCGAGTGGAGCCAGCCCCGATTCACCGCCGATAAAAACCTGTACGCCCTCGGCGCGGCTGGAAAGGTCGAGCAACTGCGCTAGGCCGGTGCGCTGCTCGAACAGATCGAACAGGCGGCGCAGGCGGGTCATGTTGGACGATAGATCTTCAACGTCCAGCAGGTTTTTTTCGCCGCTAATCACATACTGCGTGGATGACTCGGCGATGGCCTGATTGCCGGCCTGCATGGCGGCGGCCATCAGATCGGTCATGTCGCTGCGAATCTGGTGCAGTTCTTCCATGATCCGGCTGCGCACCTGATCGAAATCGAGGCCGAGACAGTTTTGGTTCAGGTAATTGGCGGCGGTCGTGAGTTCCGAAGGCGAGTAGTTGTGCTGCGAAAACAGGATGCGGTTTTGCACGTCGCCGTCGGAGGTGACGATGATCAGCAGAATCCGTTTGTCGGAAAGTCCGAGGAACTCAATTTGCCGGATGCGCGGCTGTTGCCGTCGCGGCGCCACAACCACGCCGGCAAACGCCGTGAGCTGGGACAGTAATTGCGAGGCGTGGCCGATCACCCGCTGTGGCTGGTCGGGCTGGATCGCGTCCTGGATTTCGGAGAGTTCCACGCCGCCGATGGGGCGCACCGTGAGCAGGGAATCGACGAACAGCCGATAGCCCAGTGCGGTGGGAATGCGCCCGGCGGAGGTGTGGGGGCTGGCGATGAAGCCCATCTCTTCCAGATCCGACATCACGTTGCGGATGGTTGCCGGTGACAGTTCGAGCCCGGAGAATTTTGACAGCGTGCGTGACCCGACCGGCTGACCTTCCGCAATGTAGCGTTCGATCAGGGTTTTCAGCAGGGTTTGTGCGCGGTGGTCGAGCATTGGCCTGATTCTAGTCAATTCCCGGCTGAAAAAAGCCACGGTCAAGTGTGGTTTAATCGGCCGCATGAGTGCTGCGTTCCGTACTGTCGCCCTGATTGGCAAGTATCAGAGCCCCGAAATCGCCGAGTCGCTGTTGGCGCTGGCGGCGTTTTTGCGCGAGCGCGGCATCGAGGTGTTGATCGAAGATGGCAC
The DNA here is from genome assembly GCA_903946745.1 of uncultured beta proteobacterium. GTDB lineage: Bacteria > Pseudomonadota > Gammaproteobacteria > Burkholderiales > Rhodocyclaceae > CAJAWW01. Next base: position 13,803 of record CAJAWW010000091.1, on the reverse strand, counting down.
GGCCGCGGCCGTGGGCGCGCACGGTTACGCGCTTGGCTATATCGTGACGCCTTATGAAACCATTGGTGCGCGCGCCGAACTAGCGGTGATTCTTGGCGGTGATGGCACCATGCTCAATGCCGCACGCCGCTTGGCTGAATTCAATGTGCCGCTGGTGGGTGTTAATCAGGGGCGGCTGGGCTTCATGACTGATATTGCCCGCGAATCGATGATCGAGGGCATCAGTGCCTTGCTGGAAGGCAACTTTTCGCGCGAGCAACGTTTTCTGCTCGACACACAGGTGGTGCGCGGGGGCGAGACGGCGTTTCATGCACTCTCACTGAACGACGTTGCCTTCAGCAAGGGCGAAACGGGGCGCATGATCGAAATGCAGATCAAGGTGGATGGCGAGTTGATCCACGTTTTGCGTGCCGACGGCCTCATTATCTCGACGCCAACGGGTTCAACGGCCTATGCCCTGTCGGCCAACGGGCCGATTCTGCATCCCTCGGTGCAGGGCATTGCGATTGTGCCGCTGTGCCCGCATGCGCTGTCGAACCGGCCGATCACTATCAGTGATGCCAGCACCATTGAGGTCAGCTTGCTGCCTCCGCACGATGGGCGGATTTATTTTGATGGTCAGGCGCGTTTCGATGCCCGGGCCGGCGATGTTGTGCGGGTGGCGCGGTCGCGGCACAGCGTGACGCTGCTGCATCCGCCCGGCTACAGCTATTTCGCCATGCTGCGCGAAAAATTGCACTGGAGTTCAACGCCGCGTCATTAAGCGGTGTCATCGCATCATGCTGCTACGTCTGGTCATTCGTGATTTTGTCATTGTCGATCGTCTTGAGCTCGAGTTCAGCGCAGGTTTTGGTGCGCTGACCGGCGAGACCGGTGCGGGCAAATCGATTCTGATTGATGCACTGTCGCTGGCGCTGGGCGAACGCGCCGATGTCGCCGTGATCCGCACCGGTGCTGAGCGCGCCGAGGTGGCGGCGGAATTCGATGTAGTCGCTGATGGACTATTGTCTGCGTGGTTGCACAGCAACGACTTCGATACCGATGCCTGTCTGCTGCGGCGTGTGGTGGATAGCGCCGGTCGTTCGCGTGCTTACATCAACGGTACGGCGGCCACGCTTGGACAATTGCGTGAGCTGGCCGGTTTTCTCGCGGACATTCACGGACAGAATGCCCACCATTCCCTGTTGCGCTCAGAGGCTCAGCGTGACTTGCTCGACACGCATGCCGGAACGCAAGGGCTGGCGCGTGACGTGGCGCGCAGCCATGCCGACTGGCGCACCGCGCTGGAAACGCGCCACGCTGCGCAGAAAGATGTTGAGGCGACAGAGCGCGAGCGCGAGCTGTTGCAGTGGCAGGTCAAGGAACTCGCGGCGCTGGCCTTCGATCCGGCCGACTGGCAGGAAACCGAGCATGAGCAGCGCCGGCTGGGAAATGCCAATGCACTGCTTGAAGTCGTGGCGACGGCATTGGCGACGCTTGACGATGGCGAGGCAGCCGCGCTGCCGGCCTTGCAGCATGCGGCGGCGCAATTGGGCGCGCGCAGCAGTTTTGATCCGGCCTTGGCAGAAGTTGCCCAGTTATTTGACGGCGCAATGATCCAGCTCGAAGAGTCGACGCTGGCGCTACGGCGTTATCAGGATCGGCTGGAACTTGATCCGGCGCGGTTGGCCGAACTGGATCAGCGCATCGACGCTGTGACACAGATGGCGCGCAAGCATCGCCTGTCGCCCGACGACTTGCCCGCGTTGTTGGCACGCCTGCAAGCCCGGCTTGAGGAACTGAGCTTGCGTGCCGACCCCGACGCACTGGCCGAGCGCGAGCGCAAGACCGAAGCGGCTTTTCGTGCGCTGGCAAAAACACTGTCGGCACAGCGCATCAAGGCGGCGCAGGCCTTGTCGGCGGCAGTGACCGCCGGCATGCAGGAACTGGCGATGGCCGGTGGGCGCTTCGAGATTGCGCTGCTGCCGGTGGAAGAGGGCGCATCCTGGGGGCTGGAAAATATTGAGTTTCAGGTGACGGCGAATGCCGGCCAACCGCTGCGCCCGCTCGCGAAAGTAGCGTCGGGCGGCGAACTGTCACGCATCGGGCTGGCCTTGCAGGTCATCGCCAGTCAGGCCAACCCGGCCGGCACGCTGATCTTCGACGAGGTCGATGTCGGCATCGGTGGGCGCGTCGCAGAAATTGTCGGACGTATGCTGAAGCAGTTGGGACAAAGCCGTCAGGTGTTGTGCGTTACGCACCTGCCGCAGGTCGCGGCGCAGGCCGACTGGCAGTGGTCGATTTCCAAGCAGACGCGCGATGGTGCAACGGTGTCGGCAGTGACGGTGCTGGATGAGGCCGCACGCATCGGCGAGATCGCACGCATGCTGGGCGGAGAGAATATTACAGAGACAACCCGCCGCCATGCGGCGGAAATGCTGTCCCACCCATCGGTTATTTCTTGATTGGCCGATTTGCCCGTGCGGCACCTGCAAGCCAGTGTCATGTTGGCGCAGTACAAGCCGTCGCAGCGATCAATACTGCAAGCGTTTGAATGTCCGTTTGACTCAGAGTGACGTTCCGACGTTTGCTTAACAAGAGGGATACAATCGACTGGTGAAATCGACTACCAAAACCTGCTTGCGCGAATTAATTGCGGAAAAAAAGCCAGATTGCGGAAAACCGCATCTGGCTTCAGTCCAAGGGTCGGTGGCAAATTACCCTTTAATTACATCTCTCTGCGTCTGGTGCCCAGGAAGGGACTCGAACCCCCACGGAGTTACCCGCTAGTACCTGAAACTAGTGCGTCTACCAAGTCCGCCACCTGGGCAGGCACCCAAAACGAGGCGCGAATTCTATAGGAAATGAACAGATTGTCAAACAAACACCCAAGTCTGAAAAAGCTTTCAAAAATCCGTCGCGCTGACCCCGAGTTTGAGCGCGAAAAGGCCAAGTATGAACAGCCGTTGCCGAGCCGCGAATATGTTTTGCAGACACTTGCAGCACAAGGCGCACCGCTCGATATCCGGCGTTTGATGGAGTTGCTGGATATTCAGCCGCATGAGGTCGAGCCTTTCCAGCGCAGGTTGGGGGCGATGGCGCGCGACGCGCAGTTGATGCAGAACCGGCGTGGTGACTGGTTGATTCCCGATAAGGCCGATTTGATTCGTGGTCGCATCACCGGGCATCCGGACGGTTTTGGTTTTCTGATCCCCGAAGAGGGGGGGGCGGATCTGTTTCTGGCGGCCAAGGAGATGGACAAGGTGCTGCATGGCGACAAGGCCATTGCGCGCGTGATTGGCGTGGATCGCAAGGGGCGGCCGGAAGGCAAGATCGTCGAGGTTACCGAGCGCGCCAATCATCGTATTGTCGGCCGGGTGATCGAGGAGCACGGCGTCAAGTTTGTGATTGCCGAGAATCGTCGCATCAGCCAGGACTTTTTGCTGGCACCGCCTGAAAAAGCAGCCAAGAATGCGCTGAAGGCAAAGGCCGGCCAGGTTGTGATGATCGAGATCATCGAGCAGCCAAGCCGCAATGCGCGACCGATCGGTCGTGTGGTCGAGATTCTGGGCAACTATGCCGACCCCGGCATGGAAATCGAGATTGCGCTGCGCAAGCACGAGTTGCCGTTCGAGTTTTCCAAAGAGGCGCTGGCAGAGGCCAAGAAGTTGCCGGACGAAGTCCGCAAGTCTGACTGGAAGGGGCGTGAAGACATTACCGGCCTGCCACTGGTCACTATTGATGGTGAGACGGCGAAGGACTTTGACGACGCCGTGTATTGCGAGCGGCAGGGCAAGGGCTACCGCCTGATTGTTGCGATCGCCGATGTTTCGCACTATGTGGTTGCCAAAGGCTCGCTGGATCACGATGCCTATGAGCGTGGCAATTCGGTGTATTTTCCGCGCCGTGTGATTCCGATGTTGCCGGAGAAAATTTCCAATGGGCTATGCTCGCTGAATCCGAAAGTCGAGCGCCTGTGCATGGTGTGTGACATGGCGATTGGCCCCACCGGGGCGATCAGCCGCTACCGGTTTTATCCGGCAGTCATGTTTTCGCATGCGCGCTTGACCTACACTGAAGTGGCCGCCGCTTTGTATGACAAGGACGCGACAGCATGCAGCAAGCTGGGGGCGTTATTGCCCCATCTTGAGACGCTCGATTCGTTGTATCGTCAGCTGGCGAAGGCGCGCGCAAAGCGCGGTGCGATTGATTTTGAAACCACCGAGACGCGCATGATTTTCGACGATCACGGCAAGATCGAAAACATCGTGCCGAGCGAGCGCAATGAGGCGCATAAGCTGATCGAAGAATGCATGCTGGCGGCGAACGTGTGTGCGTCCGAGTATCTGCGCGCGCGCGAGCATCCGTCGCTGTATCGCGTGCATGAGGGGCCGTCGGCAGACCGCCTGACCAAGCTGCGCGACTTTTTGGGTACGTTTGGCTTCCAGTTGGGCGGGGGGGACTCTCCCGCAGCGATGGATTACGCCCGGCTACTGGAAAAAATTGGTGATCGTCCTGATCGCCAGTTGTTGCAGACGGTGATGTTACGCTCCTTGCGTCAGGCTATTTATAGCCCGGACAACGTGGGGCACTTTGGTCTTGCGTATGAGAGCTATACGCACTTCACCTCACCGATTCGCCGCTACCCTGATTTGCTGGTGCATCGAGCCATAAAGTCGACGCTGATGGAGCGGCGTTATGAACCGGCGGGTGGGGACAATGCATGGGAAGCCATCGGCTTGCATTGCTCGATGACCGAGCGCCGTGCCGACGAGGCGACGCGCGATGTTGAGGCGTGGTTGAAGTGCTACTACATGCAGGATCGCGTCGGCGAGATATTCACCGGCAGCATTTCGAGCGTTGTCCCATTCGGCATTTTTGTGGCGTTGGATGATGTTTTTGTTGAAGGGCTGGTTCATGTGTCCGACTTGGGGCAGGACTATTTCCACTTTGACGAAAAGGCGCACGCCATGGTGGGCGAGCGCGCTGGCCGACGCTATCGCTTGTCCGACCGCGTCAAGGTGCAATTGACCCGGGTGGACATGGAGGCGAACAAGATTGATTTTCGTCTTGCCGATGAATCTGGTCGTCCGCCGGTGGCAGACCGAAAACGCCGTCCCTCATAAGCGGAAAGCCAATAAAAAACCCGCACATGGCGGGTTTTTTATTGGCTTTCAGGCGGCAAGAAAGCAAAGCAAGGAAGCGATTTATTTCAATTTCACTTCCTTGTAGGCAACGTGCTTGCGTACCTTGGGGTCGTACTTCATGAACTCCAGCTTTCCCGGAGTGGTCTTTTTGTTCTTGTTGGTGGTGTAAAAATGACCGGTACCCGCAGTGGATTCCAGTTTGATCTTTTCGCGTCCGCCTTTGGCCATGATGCGTTCTCCTGTTTGGGCGTGAGTTAAACGCGCTCGCCGCGCTCACGCAGCTCGGCGAGGATGATGTCGATACCCTTTTTGTCGATGGTGCGCAGGCCGGCGTTGGAAACGCGCAGGCTCACCCAGCGATTCTCGGTCTCGACCCAGAAACGACGGTTGTGCAGATTGGGCAGAAAGCGACGCTTCGTTTTATTGTTGGCGTGGGAAACGTTGTTCCCAACCATCGGGGCCTTGCCCGTTACTTGACAAACGCGGGACATGTATTGCTCCTGAATGCTGATTTCGCAAAGCGCATGAGTATATCAAGGAACCGGTGCAGAATTCAATCTCTTTTTCGTTGTGGGCGACTTACAAGAGACCGCGTTCGGCAAAGGAGAGCGGTGAATGACTGCCGGCGACGATGAAATGATCCAGTAGTTTGACGTCAATCACGCTCAGTGCTGCCTTCAGCGAGGAAGTAAGCGCTTGGTCGGCGGGTGACGGCAAGGGCACGCCGGAGGGATGGTTGTGCGCCAGTATCACAGCGCCGGCATTATGCGCGAGCGCTGATTTAACCACTTCACGCGCATATACGCTGGTCTGGGTCAGGGTTCCGCGAAACAATTCCTCGTGGGCAATCAGGCGATTGTGCGCGTCGAGCCACAGCGCGATGAATACTTCCTGCTCCAGACTGCCGAGCGTCAGTTGCAACCAGTCGCGCACGACCTGTGGCGAGGCCAGAATGTCGCGTGTCTTCATCGGTTGCGTCAGCGCCCGGCGTGCGAGTTCCAGGCTGGCGGCAAGCAAGGTGGCCTTGGCTGGGCCGATACCGGGGAGTTTGGTCAGTTCGGTGACGCTGGCGCTGGCCAGCGCCGATAGATTGCCATTGAAGTGGGCGAGCAAATCGCGCGCTACGTCCACGGCACTTTTACCCCGCGTGCCGACACGCAAAAAAATCGCCAGCAGTTCCGCGTCCGACAGTGCGGCGGCACCCCGTTGCTGTAGCCGCTCGCGCGGGCGCTCGGCTGCGGGCCAATCACGTATGGCCATGGTTTAGAATCCGTTGATTGTCTCTACGCAACATTCTAATTTCATGAAGGCTTTTCAGGGCAAACGTGTTGTGCTCGGGGTGACGGGTGGCGTCGCCGCGTACAAGGCTGCCGAACTGGTGCGCTTGTTGGTCAAGGCCGATGCTGAAGTGGATGTGGTGCTGACCGCTGCGGGTAGCCAGTTCGTCGGTGCGGCAAGCTTTCAGGCGCTGACCGGGCGCCCTGTGTGGCATGCCCTGTGGGACGAGCGCATGCACAATGGCATGGCGCACATCGATTTGACGCGCGGTGCCGCAGCGTTGTTGATTGCGCCGGCGACCGCTGATTTTCTCGCCAAGCTCGCGCACGGATTCGCCGACGATTTGCTCTCGACGCTCGCCTTGGCGCGTGCGTGCCCCTTGCTGGTGGCACCGGCGATGAACCGGCAGATGTGGGCGAACCCTGCTACGCAGCGCAACGTGACGCAATTGCGTGCCGATGGGGTGAGCATCCTCGGGCCTGCCAGCGGCGAGCAGGCCTGCGGTGAGACGGGCGACGGACGTATGCTGGAGGCGACCGAACTTTTCTGCGATCTTGATGCTTTTTTGCAGCCCAAGCCGCTCTTGGGCAAACGCGTGCTGCTGACCGCCGGGCCGACCTTTGAAGCGCTTGATCCGGTGCGCGGTTTGACCAATTCAAGCTCCGGCAAGATGGGCTTTGCGCTGGCCCGTGCCTGCGTCGAAGCCGGTGCGGACGTGACGCTGGTGTCCGGTCCGGTAGCCCTCGCGACGCCGCGTGGCGCGCGCCGCATCGATGTGCGCAGCGCAAGAGACATGCACGCTGCGGTGCTGCGCGAATTACCCGGGCAGGACATTTTCATCGCCGTGGCCGCCGTGGCCGATTACCGGCCGCGCGAGGTGGTGGAACACAAGATCAAAAAGGGCACCGAAACACGGGTGCTGGAACTGGAAGCCAATCCGGATATTCTTGCCGAGGTGGCTGCGCGCGCCGATGCGCCGTTTTGCGTGGGTTTTGCTGCAGAAAGCCGCGATCTGGCGCGTTATGCCGAGGGCAAGCGCGTTGCCAAGAAACTCGCGCTGGTGGTTGGCAATCTGGTGCAGGACGGGCTGGGCGGCGACACCAATGCGGTGACGCTGTTTGATGCAGCGGGCGCACATTCTTTGCCGCTGGCCGATAAAACCGAAGTGGCGCGTGGCATCGTCGCGCATATCGCAACCCTGCTGGAGACGCATCGTGCATCAAATTGATTTGAAAATTATCGACCCGCGCCTGAAAGACAGCCGTTACGCGCCGCAATATGCAACACCGGGTTCTGCGGGGATCGATTTGCGCGCTTGCATTGAAGCGGCGATCAAAATTCATCCGGGTGAAACCACGCTGGTGCCAACTGGTATCGCGATTCATCTTTCTGATCCCGGGCTGGCTGCCATGATCCTGCCGCGTTCCGGGCTGGGTCACAAGCATGGCATTGTGCTGGGCAATCTCGTTGGGCTGATCGATTCCGATTATCAGGGCGAGATTTTTGTCTCGACCTGGAACCGTGGTCATGAGACCTTCACCCTCAACCCGCTCGATCGTTTGGCACAGTTGGTGGTGGTGCCCGTGGTGCAGGTGGCATTTAATGTGGTGGACGATTTTTCAGCCAGCGAGCGTGGTGCGGGTGGCTTTGGTAGCACTGGCAAGCATTGATCTGCTGACAAAGATCATCAATATTTTCGTCATTACAGGGAGTCATTAGCGTGCGAACATGGTTTGCCAAACAAGTCCAAGATGCTCAACCCGTGCCATCTGTCGTCGAATCTCCGGCGCAAGGGCTTGCGGTAGCACCCGATAAAATCAAGGCGCACACGCCGCGTCGCATGGTGTACGCGCCGGTGCTTGCGGGAGCCAGTGCGGACACCGAGGGCAGCACGATACGGATCAAGGCGCAGCTTGATCTTGACGGGGCGCAGATTGTTTTCATGATCGACCGTCCGGTTCTCGGCGGTTATTCCTACTACACCTCCGACCGTGCCAGCGCGGCCGAATACTCTCCGCTGGCGGCTGTTCTGCTCGAACAGTCTGGCGTCAAAAGCGTGTTGATTCACGAGATGAATGTCACGCTCGCCTTCAATGCGCTGAGTGACGCGTCCGCTGAGTCGATCGCCCGGCAATGTGGTCAGACGATCCGCGCGCATCTGGAATCCGGGCACGCCGTGATGGCCGATGCGTTTCTCGCCAATATGCCCAGCGAAGATGTGATTCGCGATGGTTTGCAAGGCGCGATTGATGATGAAATCAATCCCGGGATTGCCGGGCATTCCGGCGAAATCACGATTACCGCCATCGTTGGCAACACCGCATACATCAAGATGGGCGGCGGTTGTCAGGGCTGCGCGGCATCGGGCATCACCTTGCGGCACGGCGTGGATCAGTCTTTCCGCCGGGCGGTGCCGCAACTCGGTGCGCTGCTGGACGAAACCGACCACTCGGCGGGCAGCAACCCTTTCTTTACCGAACTACCGGCCGAAATGAGCGCCTGACTTATGCCAAGACTTGAAACGCTGGAACTCACCATAACGACCGGTCAGCGCGGCCTCAATCGTACCCCCGGCTACGCCATCAACAGCCATGAAATCCAGTTTGACACGGTGCAAGGCGGAACCGGCTCGGGTGAAACGCTGGAAGCCACCGGTTCTCCGCAGAGCTTTCCGCATTCGCTCACGCTGACCGGGCCGGACGAAGGCTTTTGGGACATCGCGCACATTGCGGTGACGCTCCATGCCGGGGGTGCCCCGTACACGGTGCATCTGGGTGCCGTCACGCTGGATAGCGAGTCAAAACTCAACCTGTGGTACGAGCGCCCCCCGGTTCTGCTGGACGTGTAACGCAGGTAACACCGCTAGCGGCGGGCTTACGCCAGCATATCTGCCCAGATATTGCGTGCCCAGGCGTGGGCAAATTTTCCTTCGAGCTCATTCGGTGCGCTCGAAAGCCCGCCGGAACCGGCAACGATCTTGAAGGTTTTTTCCTTCGCGTCGTAGGCATGCACCGAGGCGATGTGCACCACGTTTTTGTCATCGACAAAGCTGTAGCAGGTGTTGGTCAGCAGCGGTTCTGCATTGACCGGTTCGCCGGCCAGCAGATTGACGATGGCCGCCGCCGCCACCTTGGCGTGCTGGTTCGCCAGATGGCCGGATTTCGGCATGGCCGGTGCTGCAAAGGTGGCGTCGCCGATGACATGAATGTACGGAGCCACTTCGCTTTCCATTGACAGCCAGTCGATGCCCACCCAGCGGTTGTTCTTGTTGATGAAGGGGCGGGCAATGGCGGCGGCGGATTGTGCCGGAACGATGTTCAGCACGTCGGCCTTGACCGCATCGCCAAAATCGAACGAGACCGTTTTGCTGGCGATATCGAGGCCGGTGATGGCGTGTTCCTTGCGGTATTCGATGAGGCCCTTGTATTGCGTTTCCCACACCTTGGTGAAGAGTCCTTTTTTCGACACCACATCTTCGTTGGCATCCAGAATCAACACCTTTGATTTCGGTTTATTTTTCTTCAGATAGTGCGCCACCACGCAGGCGCGCTCGTAGGGGCCGGGCGGGCAGCGGTAGGGCGCTTTGGGGATGCACAGGGCATACACGCCGCCATCGGGCATGGCTTCGAGCTGGCGGCGCAAGGCCACGGTTTGCGCGCCGGCTTTCCAGGCGTGCGGAATGTTCGCGCTCTCGGAAACCTCGCGCGTGAGGCCGGGCACGCTGTCGTACAGGAAGTCGATGCCGGGGGACAGCAGCAGCCGGTCGTAGCTCACGCTGTCGCCGCTTGCGAGCCGCAGCTGACGTTTGTCGGCATCGATGCCGGCCACTTCGCCTTGCATGACGCGCACGCCGTGGCGGCGCAAGCCCTCGTAGCTGACGGTGATGTCGGCCAGCGACTTTTCGCCGGCGATCACCAGATTGGAGATCGGGCAAGAGATGAAACTCGGGTTGCGCTCGATCAGCGTGACATCAACGCCGCCTTGCGACCACATGCGGATGTATTTGGCGGCCGTCGCGCCGCCGAAGCCGCCGCCGATCACCACCACATGGCCGCCCTTCTTGGTGCATCCGGCGAGGCCACCGGCACCGGCCAGTGCCAGACCAGCACCGGAGGCTTTGAGGAAGTCGCGTCGATTGAATCGTGTCATGGCGCGGCTCCTATTTCTGTGCCGACAGATAGCCGGCGATGGCGTCGATCTGGGCATCGGTATAGCCCTTCGCCAACTGATGCATGATGGTCGCCGGTTTTTCACCGCGCTGAAATGCCTTCATGGCGCTGGCGATCTTGTCTTTTGGCAGGCCGGCCAGTGCTTCCATGCCGCCCACACTTTTACCGTTGGTGCCGTGGCAGTTGGCGCAGGTGGCGGCGAGGTTGCGCCCCAGATTGGGGTCGGCGGCGAGCGCGCTGGCGGGCAGTGCGCCCAGCATGGCGAGGGCAAAAATGCGGATATGGGGTGTCATTTGCGTGAGATCTGTTCAAGTGAGAGCGAGACTGTACCCGAATTTGGCGGCTCCCCAGCGTCGACTTTTAACCCAGCGCGCGCATCAGGTAGGGCAGTAACCAAGGTAGCAGCATGGCGGTGGCAAAGCCGTTCAAGCCCATGGCCAGTGCGGCAAATGCGCCGGACTGCTCGTTTTCCTGAAAGGCGCGTGCAGTGCCGATGCCGTGGGATGCAATACCGATGGCGAAACCGGTGGCGGCGGGATCGGTGAATCCGATGCGGGTGAACAGCGGGCGCGCCACAATGGCACCGAGAATGCCGGTGAGAATCACCAGCACGGCGGTGAGTGAAGGCAGGCCGCCGAGGCGTTCGGCGATCCCCATGGCGATGGGTGTGGTGACTGACTTGGGTGCCAGCGACAATAGTGACGCCGTGCTGCCGCCTGCCAGATGCCCTGCCAGCACAGCAGAAAAAGCGGCGGTGAGTGAGCCAATTAGCAAGCCGATGGCAATCGGCAGCAGCATGCGTCGCAGCCGTGTCCATTGGGCATATAACGGAATGGCCAGCGCCACGGTGGCAGGTCCCAGCAAAAAGTGCACGAATTGGGCACCGTCAAAATAGGTGGCATAGGGGGTGCCGGTCAGGCTCAGCAGTGCAACCAGCATGGCCACCGCCAGCAGCACCGGGTTGGCCGCCGGGTGCCGATTGCAGCGAACGTGCATCCACAATGCGGCCTGATAGGCCAGCAGCGTCAGCGTCAAGCCCAGCAAGGGCGTGGCCGAGAGATAGACCCAGATGTCGGTGATGCGCGGTGTCATGGTGCGGCATCCGTCGGCTTTTCTGTTGCCGGTTGCAGGGCGTGCAGCACCCACGCGGTCACCACCAGCGTGAGCAGCGTGCTGACCACCACGGCGGCCAGCAGCGGCCACCATTCGTCTTTCAGTCGCTGCACATGGAGCATCACGCCAACGCCCGCCGGGACGAAGAGTAGCGAAAGATGCTGCAACAGATTCTGTGCGGTTTGCCGCAGGTCATTGCTGACATGGCCGCGTAGTGCCAGTGTGGCAAACAGCAAGCCCATACCGATCACCGGGCCAGGCACTGGCAGTCCGGTCATCAATGTGATGACTTCGCCGGCCAGTTGAAACACTAACAGCAGCGTGATCGATTCCAGCATGGGGAGGCTCCAAAAAAAACGGCGGCCGGATCATCCGCGCCGCCGTTGGTTGCTGCCGGTGTGTCTTATTTTGCGGCTTATTCCATGGCTTCGTACAACGGTAGCGTCAGAAACTCCGGGTATTCGGCGGTGAGCGACATCTTGTCGAAAATGACAGCCGCCTGATCGTAGGTGTCCGTTTTTTCGCCCTGCGCGGACACGACGGCTTTCACCTTTGCCAACTCTTCGGCGATCATGCCGCGCACCATGTCTTCGGTGACCTTGCGGCCATCATCAAGTTTGCCCTTCGGGGACACCACCCACTGCCACACCTGTGAGCGGCTGATTTCGGCCGTGGCGGCGTCTTCCATCAGGTTGTGGATCGGCACGCAGCCATTGCCGCCGAGCCAGCTGCCCAGATAGTGAATGCCGACATTGATATTGTTGCGCAGCCCGGTTTCGGTGATTGGGGTTTCGGGCTGAAAGTTGAGCCAGTCCTTGGAGCCGAAGCTGCCACTGAGCTGTTTTTCCCACTGATTGGGGCGGTCGCCGAGCACTTTTTGAAACTCTTCCGCAGCAATGGAAACCAGCCCCGGATGTGCCACCCAGCCGCCGTCGAAACCATCGTTGGCATCGCGTGTTTTATCGTGGCGAATGCCGGCCAGCGCCTTATCGTTGGCGACCGGGTCGCCCTTGATCGGGATCAGCGCGCTCATGCCGCCCATGGCCGGTGCGCCGCGCTTGTGGCAGGCCTGCACCAGTGCCAGCGCGTAAGAACGCATGAAAGGCACTTCCATGGTGATGGCGCTGCGCTGGGCGAGACAGAAATCCTTGTTCTTTTTGAACTTCTTGATGCACGAAAAAATGTAATCCCAGCGTCCGGCGTTCAAGCCCGCGCTGTGCTCGCGCAGTTCGTACAAAATTTCTTCGAGTTCAAAGGTGGCAAGAACGGTTTCCACCAGCACCGTGGCCTTGATGGTGCCGCGCGCCATGCCGATGTGATCTTGCGCCATGCAGAAGATGTCGTTCCACAGGCGCGCTTCGAGGTGTGATTCCATCTTCGGCAGATAGAAAAAGGGGCCGGCACCGCGTGCGACTTGTTCCTTGGCGTTGTGAAAGAAGAACAACCCGAAATCGAAAATGCCGCCGGAAACGCGCTGGCCGTCGACCAGCACATGTTTTTCATCCAGATGCCAGCCGCGTGGGCGCACCTGCAAGGTGGCAATCTTGTCGTTCAGCTTGTATTCCTTGCCGGCTTCGTTCTTGAAACTGAGCTGGCGGCGGATCGCCTTGTGCAGGTTGATCTGCCCTTGAATCTGGTTGTCCCACTTCGGGCTGTTGGAATCCTCGAAGTCGGACATGTAGGAATCCGCGCCCGAGTTGTAGGCGTTGATAATCATTTTGGCTTCCACGGGGCCGGTAATCTCGACGCGGCGGTTTTCCAGTGCCTTGGGCAGTGCGGCGATTTTCCAGTCGCCTTCGCGGATGTGCTTGGTTTCGGGCAGGAAATCGGGCATTTCACCGGCGTCGATGCGTGCCTGGCGGGCAACTCTGGCGGCAAGCAACTGCTGACGGCGCGGCTCGAAAGCGCGGTGCAGTTTGGCGACGAGTTCCAGTGCATCCTGAGTCAGGATGGTGGCGTATTCACTGGAAACGGGGGCGGTGATCTGAACGCCGGCGGGATAGCTCATGAAAGACTCCTGATTGCAGGGTGGATGAATGGACTTAAGTTTATTCTTGCATCCCGCGTGAGGGTAGCTATCATTCAGGCAAACCATCTTGTACTAAAAGTATCGAATG
>CAJAWW010000090.1 GCA_903946745.1 uncultured beta proteobacterium | reverse complement strand
GGCTATCACATGCAGGAAGCGGGTGCGACGCAGGCACTGGAGTTAGCCTTTACTTTGGCCGATGGCCGCGAATACGTTAAAACTGCAATCGCCTCGGGCATGGACGTGGATGAGTTCGCCGGCCGCCTTTCGTTCTTCTGGGCAATCGGCATGAACTTTTATCTGGAGATCGCCAAGATGCGCGCCGCGCGCCTGCTGTGGTGGCGCATCATGGATGAGTTCAAGCCGAAGAACCCGAAATCGTCGATGCTGCGCACCCATTGCCAGACTTCCGGCTGGTCGCTGACCGAACAAGACCCCTACAACAACATCGTGCGCACCACCATCGAGGCGATGGCGGCGGTGTTTGGCGGCACGCAATCCTTGCACACCAATTCGCTCGACGAAGCGATTGCGCTACCGACCGAGTTTTCCTCGCGCATCGCGCGCAACACCCAACTCATCATTCAGGAAGAAACGCACATCACCAATGTGGTCGACCCGTGGGCGGGCAGTTACATGATGGAATCGCTCACGCAAGACATTGCCGATAAGGCCTGGGCGATCATCGAAGACGTGGACAAAATGGGCGGCATGACGCAAGCCGTGCAAAGCGGCTGGGCGAAGTTGCAGATTGAAACCTGCGCGGCGGAAAAACAGGCGCGCATTGATTCGGGCAAGGATGTCATCGTCGGCGTCAATAAATACAAGCTGAAGGAAGAAGCCGCAATTGACACGCTGGACGTGGATAACCACGCCGTGCGTGAATCGCAGATCGTGCGCCTGAAGAGCATTCGCGCCAGCCGCGATGGGGCGGCGGTGCAAGCCGCACTCGATGCGCTGACCGATGCGGCAAAGTCCGGTAACGGCAATTTGCTCGATCTGGCGATCAAGGCCGTGCGTTTGCGCGCAACGGTGGGTGAAATTTCCGACGCGCTGGAAAAAATCTTCGGCCGTCACCGCGCCACCAACCAGACCGTGTCCGGCGTTTATAGTGCAGCGTTCGGGGAGGATGGCACGATGCAGGAGATTCGCACACAGATCGAAGCCTTCGCCGCTGACGAAGGCCGTCGCCCGCGCATCATGATCGCCAAGATGGGGCAGGACGGTCACGACCGTGGTGCGAAAGTGGTCGCCACCGCGTTTGCCGATCTGGGCTTCGACGTCGACGTCGGCCCCTTGTTCCAGACCCCGGCCGAAGCCGCGCGGCAAGCCATCGAAAACGACGTGCACGCAATCGGCGTGTCCACACTGGCCGCCGGCCACAAAACGCTGGTGCCCGAACTCATCAACGCCCTGCGCGCACAAGGTGGCACCGATATCGTGGTATTCGTCGGCGGCGTGATTCCGGCGCAGGATTACGACTTTCTGTTCAAGGCCGGTGCCAAAGGTATTTTTGGGCCGGGCACCCCGATCCCCGTGTCGGCACAAGAAGTATTGCGTGCGATTCGGGCGGCGCTGGCACCTGCGGGCGCTTGAGTGCCCTTGATGCCGATTCACCCCACGGATTGCCGCATTTCCTGCCGTAAGATTTTGCTTTCCCCCCGTGCCCCCCGTGTTCCCCGTGGTCAACTGCCTTTTCTAACATGAACGCGCCCGCCCTTGCCACCTGCCAAACCGACGACGCCCTGATTGCGGGCGTGCGCGCCGGGGAACGGCGGGCGCTGGCGAAAGCCATCACGCTGATCGAATCGACGCGCAGCGATCATCGGCTGCGGGCGCAAGCCGTACTGGAAGCCCTGTTGCCGCATACCGGGAATTCGATCCGGCTGGGGATTTCCGGCGTGCCCGGCGTGGGCAAATCCACCTTTATCGAAGCACTG
>CAJAWW010000089.1 GCA_903946745.1 uncultured beta proteobacterium | reverse complement strand
GTCTAACCGCGGGACTGCTGGTGCTGTCCTTCGGCGTATGGGGCTTGGTCAACGCGACCACGCTGGGTGCCCGGTTGTGGTCAGGCGTGGTTTGCCGTACTTGATCCGCACTTGATCCGCACTTGACCAAACAACAAGGCCATCTTTTGCGGTTAAATGGACGTCGATGAACGTGTCCCGCTTTTCATTTCGATCCATGGTTGCCGCCCTGGCGCTGTTTCCCTTGGCGGCAAACGCACTGGGGCTGGGGGAGGTCATCGGTCAGGCCGTGATGGGGCAACCGCTCGCGGTACGCATTGCCTTGACGGGCGACGATGCGGCCACACTGGCCGCACATTGTGTCTCGCTGCACCCGTCGCTGAGCAACCCGGGTGAAGAAAGCCGTCTGACAGGTGCCGCGGTGACCCTGCTTGCCCGGGGTGCCGCGCCGGTGCTGCTGATTAGCACGCGCAGCCCGGTGACACAGCCGGTCTTAAGTTTCAGCATCCGTATCGATTGCGGTCCGCGCTTGATGCGCGACTATCAACTGCTGCCGGCACCGCCTGCGCCCGTGATTGCGACAGAACCCCCGGTTTTGCGTGCCGAGCGTGCCGAGCCCCTTGATGCGCCGCCCGGGAATATCGTGACGATCACTGCGGAAACCACGTTGCGCCTCATGTCGCGCAAGCGTTATCCGCAGGATTCGAAAGCGCGGGTGGCTTTCATCCGGCGTGTAGTCGCGGTCAATCGGGATATTTTTCCTGCGGGGGATGCCGCCTTCGATCAGCGGCTTGCAGCGGGTACTCAGCTTCGTTTGCCGGACGGCTTGCCGGTAGCACGCACCACCGAGGAGCTTGCCCGTGAGGTCAGAATTGCCCGGCCGGCGGCGTCTGCTTCAGTCGAATTGCCGGTACAGCGCGGTGGCAAAGGGCGCCTTGTGATCGGTGGTGGTGGTACGGCTGCCGGCATGCCGCAGCAAAGTGCGGCAGAAACCAACGAGCTCGTGAATCGCCTGATGGATATGATGCAGGATCAAGTACTTGTTCAAACGGCGTTGGTTGAACGTCTCAAGATTGTCGAAAAAGAGGTTGCCGAGGCAAAACTGGCGGCGGTGGCGCAGCGCTCAACGAACCAGCATCTGGAAACCGAACTGCAACGCCTGCGCGACGATTCGTCGAGAAATTCCACCATTCAACTGGTGCTGGCTATTTTGCTCGGTGGCTTCGCCGGTGGTGCGTTTTTGCGCTGGCGCGAACAGCGCAGTCAGCCTCGTGAGCCGATTGCTGAGATATCGTTTGGGCATGTCACCGCTATTAAGCCGAATATTGCACCAAGCGTTGCGCCGCCCGTAACGCAGAAGTATCAGATGCAGTCAGTGTTTGACGACCTGTTGCCACCACGATAGTGCGTTGCGGCTAGGGCGTCGTGCCGTCGATCGTTCTCAGGCAGCGGCTACAGGTACATCCATCCTCACTCATGACGTGGCCGTACTTCTTGCATTGACGATCTTTGGCGTACAAGGCCAAATCCGGGCGCTTGGTGGCCAATACAAAAATCAGGATGGTGGCAACAATATAGGTGACCTGGCTCCCCATGCCGCTGCCCAGGAATTTCGTGGCGAAGGGTTGCAGCAGGTTGGCAGCCAGCATGAGTACGCCGGCACCAATCACGAATACCGAGTTGGCAAAGTGGCGGGATTTTGCTTCCAGTGCTTCTTTATTGGGTATCACGACGACTCCGGCGCAAAAGCGCAATTTTATCGCCCCGTGCTGCAAGAATACGGGCATTTCGTCAACTTCATGCAGACGGTGCCGTTATGAATCCATCGGTCGCAGATTGCTCTCAGGAGTCGATCATGTTTCAGGTTCTCGATCACGCACACGTCGTTTTTACGGGGGGGCTTTCACAAGCCACTCAGTACATCATTGAGCATTACGGCTTTGTTGATGAAGCCATTCGCACCGGTATCCGTATCACGCTGGCTTATCCCGTGTGTTCGGGCATGGCGATGTCCGAGATGGACGACGACATTCTGGACGACTAAAAGTCGACGCTGGTGATACGGTGGCTCTGGATGCAAGCATAATCAGGGTTCGCTAATATTTCTTCTGGAGTGAGCCGTGAGTCGCGCCGATGCCCCGGGTGTGGGTGAAACCGTTGAGCTGGCACTCGCCGGCATGACTTGTGCCGCCTGCGCTGCACGCATCGAGAAACAACTCAACAAGCAACCGGGCATCGAAGCCGCGGTGAATTTTGCCGCCGAGCGCGCGCATGTGCGTTACGACCCGGCTGCTGCCGATGTGGCGCGGCTGATCGAGGTGATCCGCAAAACCGGATTCACCGCCACGGTGTTTTCCGATGCCACGCGCACTGACGAAAAAGCGCGCAAACAAGCCGCCTATCAAAGCGAACGACGCAGTTTTCTGATTGCCGCCGCGCTGACGTTGCCGCTGGTGGCACAGATGGCCTTCATGTTCGACAGCCATGCAGACGTGCTGCCGCGCGGTTTGCAGATGCTGCTGGCAACACCGGTGCAGTTCTGGATCGGCTGGCGGTTTTATGTCGGCGGCCTCAACGCCCTGCGCGGCGGTTCTGGCAACATGGATGTGCTGGTGGCGCTGGGCACCAGCATGGCCTGGCTCTACAGCGCGGTGGTGACGCTGGCCGGATTGCACCACCACCACGTTTATTTCGAGGCCTCGGCGACGGTGATTACGCTGGTGCTGCTGGGCAAGATCATGGAAGCACGCGCCAAGGCCGGCACCTCGGCGGCCATCGAGGCGCTGATAAGCTTGCAACCGCAGACAGCGCGGGTGGAACGCAACGGCGCACTGCTGGATGTGCCGGTGGCGACGCTGATTCCCGGCGATGTGTTTGTGGTGCGTCCGGGCGAGGCGGTGCCGGTGGATGGCGAAGTCATTGAGGGTATTTCATCCGCCAACGAGGCGATGCTGACGGGTGAAAGTTTGCCAGTCAGCAAGATGCCCGGCACGCGGATTTTTGCTGCCACGGTCAATGGCGACGGTCTGCTGCGCTGTCGTGCCACGGGCGTGGGTTCGCATACCCTGTTGGCCGGCATCATCCGGCTGGTGGAGCAAGCGCAAGGCTCCAAAGCACCGGTGCAGCGACTGGCTGATCGTGTGGCGGGGATTTTTGTGCCGGTGGTGATGACGATCGCCGCGCTGACGTTTGGCGCATGGTGGCTGCTGGCCGGAGACTTTGCCGCCGCGCTGGTGAATGCCGTGGCAGTGCTGGTAATCGCCTGCCCCTGCGCGCTAGGGCTGGCGACGCCCACGGCCATCATGGTCGGCACCGGACAGGGCGCGCGCGCCGGCGTGCTGATCCGCAATGCCGTGGCGCTGGAAACGGCGGAAAAACTGACCGTGCTGGCGCTGGACAAAACCGGCACGCTGACGCAGGGCGCGCCGGTGGTGACCGACATCATCCGGTCATCCCATACGGATGAACGCGAATTACTCACGCTGGCCGCCAGCCTGGAGCAGGGCAGCACACACCCGCTGGCTGCGGCAATTGTGGCACGTGCACAGGCGGAGGGTTGGGCACTGACCCCGCCACAAAACCTGCTGGCAACGCCGGGGCGTGGACTGGAAGGCGACATCGCCGGGCAACGGGTGCGCATCGGCGCGCCGGCCTGGCTGGTCGCGCAGGGTTTCAGTGTGCCGGATGCCAGCGCGTTGCAGCAGGCCGGGCGCAGCGTGGTGGTCGTTGCCGTGGGTGATGCGGTGCTGGGCTTGATCGGCATTGCCGACCCGCTGCGCGCTAGTTCGCCTGCCGCCGTTCGGCGCTTGCAGGCGCTGGGTTTAGAGGTGGTGATGCTGACGGGCGATAACCCCGGCACGGCCGCCGCCATTGCCCGCGAGGCCGGCATCGAGAATTTTCGTGCCAACGTGTTGCCGGGCGACAAGGCGGCTGCGGTGAATGGGCTGAAAACCGGCGGGCGGTGCGTCGGCATGGTCGGCGACGGCATCAACGATGCGCCGGCGCTGGCGGCGGCCGATGTCAGTTTCGCCATGGGCACCGGTTCTGATGTTGCCCTGCACGCGGCCGACGTGACGCTGATGCGCAATGATCTGAACAGCATTGCCGACGCGATTTCGCTCTCACGCGCGACCTTGTCAAAGATTCGTCAAAACCTGTTTTTTGCCTTCATCTACAATATTATCGGCATTCCGCTAGCGGCGTTTGGCTGGCTGAACCCGATGATTGCCGGGGCGGCGATGGCCTTGAGTTCGGTGTCGGTAGTGAGCAATTCGCTGTTGTTGAAAAACTGGAAACCGGGAAAGGACTGCGTGTGGAAACCGTAACGATCAAGGTGGGCGGCATGACGTGCGAAGGCTGTGTGCGCAGTGTCACCAATGCGATTCAGGATTTGCCGCATCTCGGTTTTGTCGAAGTTTCGCTCTCGCGTGGTGAGGCAGTGATCGAATATGGGGCGCTGATGAGCGAAGCCGATATTCGGCAGGCGATTGAAGACGCAGGGTTTGAGACATCCTGAGTCTGCTTGGAGCAGGCGCACAGTATTTTTTATCTCGATATAATCAAATTTTCACAAGGAGCAGCGCATGAGTCTCGACCGCGTTTCACCGGGCAAGGATCTACCGAACGATTTCAATGTCGTCATCGAGATTTCGATGCACTCCGAGCCGATCAAATATGAAGTGGATAAAGAATCCGGTGCCATTTTTGTCGACCGCTTCATGTCGACGGCGATGCACTATCCCTGTAACTACGGCTACATTCCCAAAACCATTGCCGGCGACGGCGACCCGGTCGATGTGCTGGTAATGTCGCAATTTGCCCTGCCGCCGGGGGTGGTGGTGCGTTGCCGCCCAATCGGCATGCTGAAGATGATTGACGAAGCGGGTGAGGATGCCAAGCTGCTGGCGGTGCCGGTGGATAAGCTCACCACCATGTATCACAGCATCGAAAGCCCGCGCGATCTGCCGAAGTTGGTGCTCGACCAGATTTCGCACTTCTTCGAGCATTACAAAGATCTGGAGCCGGGCAAGTTTGTCAATGTGCAGGGCTGGCTTGGCATCGAAGATGCCAAGAGAGAAATCCTCTCCGGCGTCGCCGCCTACGAGTCGGCTAAAGATAAACCCGCGTTCTGAACTGCGCCGGACCATGAAAAAGCCCGCGCTGCTGCGGGCTTTTCTTTTTTGAAATGACCATCGTAACCATCGTAACCACCGTGCCCACCTTGCGTATTGCCATCGCTCAATTCAATGCCGTGGTCGGTGATCTGGCCGGCAATGCGCAGCGCATTCTCGATTTTGCGGCGCGCGCGCAAGCCGCCGGTGCCGATGTGCTGCTGACACCGGAACTGGCGCTGTGCGGCTACCCACCTGAGGATTTGCTGCTGCGCCCGGATTTTTATCGTGCCGTGGCGCGCGAACTTGCCGCACTGGCCGCCACCGTGCCGATTCCGCTGGTGCTTGGGCACCCCACGCAATACGAAGGGCGGCGCTACAATGCCGCCTCGCTGCTCAGTAATGGCCGCGTTGTGGCGACCTATTTCAAACACCGGCTGCCCAACTATGAGGTGTTCGACGAAGAACGCTACTTTGATTCCGGCCATGAGCCCTGCCTGATCGAACTCAAGGGCGTGCGCTGCGGGCTGGCAATCTGCGCCGATGTCTGGTCGGCCGGTGCCGCCGAGTCGGCGGCCTTTGCCGGTGCCGAACTGCTGCTGACGCTGAATGCCTCGCCGTTTCACGTCGACAAACAGGCGCGTCGTTATCAGGTGCTGCGCGAGCGCGTCACCGCCACCGGCCGGCCGATGGTGTACGCCAATCTGGTCGGCGGGCAGGACGAACTGGTGTTCGACGGTGCCTCCTGTGCGCTCGACGCGCAGGGGCGCATCACGCATCAACTCCCCTCGTTTGAAGAATGCCTGGGGCTCGTCGATTATTGCGATGGACATCTGTTGCCGGGGCAATTGTCGCCCTTGCCCGATCGCACCGCTCAGGTGTATGCGGCACTGCGCTGCGGCGTGGCCGACTATCTGGGCAAGAATAATTTTCCGGGTGCCATCATCGGCTTATCCGGCGGCATCGATTCGGCGCTGACACTGGCGATTGCCGTGGACGCCCTCGGTGCCGACAAGGTACGCGCGGTGATGATGCCCTCGCCGTGGACAGCGCAGATGAGCCTCGATGATTCGCGCGAGATGGTGCGGCGCCTCGGCGTGCAGTACGACGAAATCCCCATTGCCGGGGCGATGGAGCAGTTTGCCGTGTTGCTGGCGTCGACTTTTGCACCACTTGGACAAAAACCCGCGTGGGATACCACCGACGAAAATCTGCAGGCGCGCATTCGCGGCATGCTGCTGATGGCGCTCTCCAACCGTACCGGACGCATCGTGCTGACCACCGGCAACAAGAGTGAAATGGCAGTCGGCTACGCCACCTTGTATGGCGACATGGCCGGTGGTTTTGCGGTCATCAAGGATGTGGCGAAGACACTGGTTTATGACCTGGCGCGCTGGCGCAACGGGGTGTCCGACATCATTCCCGACAACATCATCACCCGGCCGCCATCAGCGGAACTGAAACCGGAGCAGACCGATCAGGACACGCTGCCGCCCTATGACGTGCTCGATGCCATCATCGCCGCCTACATGGAGCGTGACGAATCACCGCGCCAGATGATCGCCGCCGGCCTGCCCGAAGAGGCAGTGCGCAAGGTGGTCGGCATGCTGAAAAAGAATGAATACAAACGCCGCCAATCACCGGTCGGCATCCGCATCACGCAACGCGGATTCGGCAAGGATTGGCGCTATCCGATAACATCCGGCTATCTGGACGAATACTAATTAACCGAGGGTCACCCCATGAAAAAAATCGAAGCCGTCATCAAGCCGTTCAAACTCGACGAAGTGCGCGAGGCCTTATCCGCCGTCGGTGTCACCGGCTTAACGGTGACCGAAGTCAAGGGCTTCGGCCGACAAAAAGGCCACACCGAGCTGTATCGCGGTGCCGAGTATGTGGTCGACTTTTTGCCCAAGCTGAAGATCGAAATCGTCGTCAGTGATGACAACGTCGAATCCGCCATCGAAGCTATCATCAAGGCCGCCCGCACCGGCAAAATTGGCGACGGCAAGATTTTTGTGTCGTCAGTGGAACAGGTGATCCGGATTCGCACCGGCGAATCCGGCGAAGCGGCGATTTGATGGATTTGTGGCCGGCTCGTTTAACTGCTGGCCAGCAACACCACCACCGCCCCCGCGCCACCCTCGGCGGCGCGCGCCTGACAGAAGGCCAGCACTTCGCGGCGCTGGCTGAGCCAGCCCAGTACTAAGCGCTTGAGCACCGGCTCGCGACCCGGCGAACTCAAACCCTTGCCATGCACGATACGCACGCAGCGCAGGTCGCGGTGCCGGCATTCATTGAGAAACTCAACCACGGCCACACGTGCTTCGTCGCGGTTCAGGCCGTGCAGGTCGAGTTTGCCCTGCATCACCCAGCGGCCGCGGCGTAAATCGCGCAGCACTTGTCGCGCCATGCCGTTGCGCAGCCAGGCGGCTTCGTCGCCACCTTCCAGATACAGATCGAGCAGCATGGCACCGTGCAGCGATTCGCCCAACGCGGCGGCCTCGTCGCGCCGGTGCTGGCGCGGAATCGCCAGTGGCGCGGGTGGCTCAAAGTGAACACGATCCGATTGCAACGGCAGCACATCGGCCACGGCAGCGCGAAACTCGGCCTGTTCAACCGGGCTGAGTTTCGCCATGTTTTACGTCAGCCAGCCAGACCCAGGCTGTCCAGATAACGTTCGGCATCCAGTGCGGCCTGACAACCGGTACCAGCACTCGTGACGGCCTGACGGTAGATGTGATCCTGCACGTCGCCGGCGGCAAACACGCCGGGGATGCTGGTGGCCGTGGCATTACCGTGATTGCCGCCCTGAGTGACGATGTAGCCGCCCTCCATGGTCATTTGTCCAGCAAAAATGTCGGTGTTGGGCTTGTGGCCGATGGCGATGAACACGCCCATCAGCGGGATGTCTTCGGTGGCGCCGGTTTTCATGTGTTTGATACGCATGCCGGTCACACCGCTCTTGTCGCCCAGCACTTCGTCGAGCGTGTGATCCCACTTGATGGTGACCTTGCCGGCTTTTTCTTTCTCGAACAATTTGTCTTGCAAAATCTTTTCCGAGCGAAACTTGTCGCGGCGATGTACCACCGTAACGTGGCTGGCAATGTTGGCCAGATACAGCGCTTCTTCCACGGCGGTATTGCCGCCACCGATGACCGCCACCGGCTTTTGCTTGTAGAAAAAGCCATCACAGGTGGCGCAGGCCGAAACGCCCCGGCCGGAGAATTTCTCTTCGGACGGCAGCCCGAGATATTGCGCCGAGGCACCGGTAGCGATAATGAGTGCGTCGCAGGTGTATTCGCCTGCATCGCCGATCAGGCGCATCGGTTTTTCGGTCAGTTTCGCGGTGTGGATGTGATCGAACACCATTTCAGTGTTGAAACGTGTGGCGTGCTTTTCAAAGCGCGCCATGAGTTCCGGCCCTTGCACGCCATCGGCGTCGGCCGGCCAGTTATCGACTTCGGTGGTGGTCATCAGCTGACCGCCTTGTGCCATGCCGGTAATGATGACCGGGTTGAGGTTGGCGCGCGCCGCATAAACGGCGGCGGTGTAGCCGGCGGGGCCGGAACCAAGAATAAGCAGACGAATGTGGCGGGAGGTCATGGGGCGTAGTCCTGTAAATGCAGTCTTTCCATTATATGAATTTCGCCAGCCACGTATGGGATTCAGGTGAAAAAGCCGGCGAAGGCTAATCTTTTTCGCCTATGGCTGCGGCGTGCACCGACGATAATCTTTCAATGTCTGTTATTCCGACCGGTAATTGACGCCGGCCCGCTACCATGAGCACACTCACTGCTACTGCTTTACCCGGTTCTGGTTCCATTTCCATTCCGCTGCCGGAAAAAATCGCGCTGCTGGTACACGAGGCGCGCTGGCTGCTGGTCGGTCTCACCGGGTTGTATCTTGGGCTGATCCTGTGGGGCTTTGATAAAGCCGATCCGGGCTGGTCACACGCTGCAACCGTCGAACGTATCGCCAACCCCGGCGGACGCTTCGGTGCCTGGCTGGCCGACCTGCTGCTGTATGTGTTCGGGCTGACCACGTGGTGCTGGGTGGCACTACCTTTCTTCATGCTGGCGTGGGGCTATCACCGTGTGAGCCGCTTGTTCGGCGGTGACCGGCGCTCGCTGCTGATCGCGCTTGCAGGTTTTGTGGTGTTGCTGCTGGCCTCATCCGGCCTTGAGGCGATGCGCTTCTGGAGTTTAAAGATCGCACTGCCACTGGCACCCGGTGGCATGATCGGCTTTGAAGTGAGTCGCGTTGTCACGCAATATCTTGGCTATACCGGCGGGTCGCTGGTGCTGATTGTGCTGGCGATGATTGGCTTTAGCTTATTTACCGGCAGTTCATGGCTGGGCATCGCCGAAAAAACAGGCACGCTGTTGGAAGGTGCCTATGTCGGGTCGCTGAGTTTGTGGGAGCACTGGCAGGATCGGCGCATCGGCAAGGCGGTCGCCGAGCAACGCGAGGCCGTGGTCGAAACCGAGCGCCGCAAAGCCGAAGAGCACCCGCCGGTGCCGATCCGCATCGAGCCGGTCGAAATCGAAATTCCCGTCGCCCCCAAGGCTGCTGCGCGTGCTGACAAGGAACGGCAGGCACCGATGTTTTTTGACGCCCCCGGCGAAGCCCTGCCGCCGCTGCATCTGCTGGCCGAAGCCAACCATAGCCCCGACGACCTGCCCAGCGCTGAAACGCTGGAATTCACCTCGCGTCTGATCGAACGCAAACTGGCCGATTTCAACGTCACGGTGCGGGTGGTCTCCGCCCACCCCGGCCCGGTGGTGACGCGCTACGAAATTGAGCCGGCGACCGGCGTCAAGGGTAGCCAGATCGTCAATCTTTCCAAGGATTTGGCGCGCGCGTTGTCGCTGGTGTCGATTCGCGTGGTGGAAACAGTGGTTGGCAAATCCTGCATGGCGCTGGAATTGCCCAACCCGAAACGACAGACCGTGCGCCTGTCCGAAATCATCGGTTCGCGCGCCTATCAGAGCATGCACTCGCCGCTGTCGGTGTCGCTCGGCAAAGACATTTCCGGCCAGCCGGTGGTGGCAGACCTCGCCAAGATGCCGCACCTGCTGGTGGCCGGCACGACCGGCTCGGGCAAGTCGGTGGGCGTGAATGCAATGATTTTGTCGATGCTCTACAAGTCCGAAGCCAAAGACGTGCGCATGATCCTGATCGACCCGAAGATGCTGGAACTGTCGATCTACGAAGGGATTCCGCACCTGTTAGCACCGGTGGTGACCGACATGACCAAGGCCGCCAACGCGCTCAACTGGTGTGTGGGCGAAATGGAGCGTCGCTACAAACTGTTGAGTGCGCTCGGTGTGCGTAATCTGGCTGGCTTCAACAGCAAGATCAAGGAGGCCGAGAAAGCCGGTGAGCACGTCACCAATCCATTCACGCTGACGCCGGAAAACCCCGAGGCATTGGAGACCCTGCCGCACATCGTGGTGGTGATCGACGAACTCGCTGACCTGATGATGGTGGTGGGCAAAAAGGTCGAAGAACTTATCGCACGACTGGCACAGAAGGCGCGTGCCGCCGGCATCCACCTGATCGTCGCCACACAGCGGCCGAGCGTCGATGTGATTACCGGCCTCATCAAGGCCAACATTCCGACGCGCATCGCCTTCATGGTGCGCTCCAAGATTGATTCGCGCACCATCATCGACCAGATGGGTGCCGAAGATTTGCTGGGGCAGGGCGACATGCTCTTCCTGGCTCCAGGCACCGGTCTGCCGGTACGCGTGCATGGCGCGTTTGTCGCCGACGAAGAAGTGCATCACGTCGTCGATCATCTGAAGAAGATGGGGCCGCCGGAATATATCGACGCGATTCTCGATGGCGGCGTGGATGAAACATCAGAAGTCGACGGTGGGGAGACGGCAAGCAGCAATGCCGAAGCCGACCCAATGTACGATCAGGCGGTTGAAATCGTGCTGCGCAAGCGGCGGCCGTCGATCTCGCTGGTGCAGCGCGAATTACGCATCGGCTATAACCGCGCCGCGCGCCTCATCGAGGGCATGGAAAAGGCCGGTCTGGTTTCGGCGATGAATAATGCCGGCGGCCGTGAAGTGCTGGCACCGGAACGCGCCGATTAACACCGTCATCGGCGATAATCGGCCGATGCGTATCCTCCATTGTTCAATTTTCCTCGCCGTCGCAACGCTGCTGCTGCCAGCGCACGCCGCTGGCCTCGCTCAACTCAAGATATTTCTCGAATCTGCACACAGTGCGAAAGCTGCATTTTCGCAAACGGTTGTCGCCAAATCCGCGCGCAAACCGCAAAAATCTTTCGGTTTTTTTGTCCTGCAGCGCCCCGGCAAGTTTCGCTGGTCTTACGAAAAGCCCTACAAACAGGTGTTGGTCAGCGACGGCCGTAAACTCTGGAGTTACGACCCTGACCTTAATCAGGTGGCGGTCAAAAAACTGGATGCGGCTTTTGGTGCCAGCCCGGCGGCACTGCTTGCCGGACAGCATCTGGAACGCCATTTCGAACTCGCTGAAGGTGCCGCGGTCGATGGTATCGAGTATGTCGATGCCAAACCCAAAGGCACCGATGCAAGCTTTGAGCGTGTCAGGATAGGGTTCATTGCCAACCTGCCAGTCAGCATGGAAATTCATGACAGTTTCGGTCAGGTGACCTTGCTGAGTTTCAGCCAGTTCGAAGCCAATCCTGCCCTGCCGGCAGCCCTATTCCGCTTCGTAACCCCCGCTGGGGCGGATGTCGTGGGTGAATAACAAGCTCCAACAGCCTTCAACTTGGCAGTGAACAAAAAGCAAAAGCCCCCGCTAGTGTATCTAGCGGGGGCATTTGTTTACCAAGGGGTAGTCTGGCGCTGACCTACTTTCGCGCACGGTGAAGTGCACTATCATTGGCGCGGTCTCGTTTCACGGTCCTGTTCGGGAAGGGAAGGGGTGGTTCCAAGACGC
>CAJAWW010000088.1 GCA_903946745.1 uncultured beta proteobacterium | reverse complement strand
CGGTTGCGGCCATTTTCTTTGGCACGATAAAGCTGCTCATCGGCCGCGCGAAAAACGGCGGCGATTTCGCCGGTTGCAGCGGGGGTGTGTAGGCCGCCCACGGAGATTGTGGCGATGCCCCATTCGGCATTGGCTGCATGCGGAATGGCGAGCTGGCTGATTGCGGCGACAATGGCAGCGGCCACGCCTTCGTAGGCAGGCACTGAGGCTTGCGGCATCACCACGGTGAACTCTTCGCCACCATAGCGTGCGGCGAAGGCGTTGTGGGTGATGCCTTCGATGTTGGCCTGCTCGACGGTCTCAGCGATGCTGGCGGCAACCTTACGCAGGCAATCGTCACCGTGCTGATGCCCGTAGTGATCGTTGTACTTTTTGAAATTGTCGATATCGAGCATCAGCAGGGCAAACGGCTGTTGCAGACGTACTGCATCGATCCACAGCGAATCGAGACGCAGATCAAGGTTGCGGCGGTTGCACAGACCGGTGAGGCCGTCCTTGCTGGCGAGATTTTCCAGCTCACGATTGGCAATTGATAGTCGCTGGCGCAAGGCGGCAATACGCCCCATTGCCTTCATTTTGGCTTGCAGCACGGCTTCGGGGACGGACTTGACCATGAAGTCGTCACCCCCGGCCTCGATCGCGGTGATGAGGTTTTCGACCGTATCCGAGGCGGTCAGAAAGATGACCGGCGTCCACGCCCATTGCTGGGTTGTTTCGATAGCGCGAATGCGGCAGGTGGCCTCAAAACCGTTCATGACCGGCATTTCGATATCCATGAGCACCAGATCGGGTGCGGTGTTGCGAAACATCTCGATGGCGATCTGACCATTTTCGGCATGCATCACTTCATGACCAAAGTTGGTCAGGCGTGCACTCATGACAGCCGCCACGGCGCGTACATCTTCAACCAGCAGGATATTCATAGCGGACTCCGGGAGGTGCAGGAACGGTGGCGAGTTATTTTGCAGACTTATTTTTTTGTCCGGCGGTCGCGACAAAGTTGTCGAAAGGACGTTCGGCAATACCGAACCATGCGACCTGATCGTCCTTGAAGCGAGCCCATGAATCGTACACCTTTTTGAAGCGCGGGTTCTTGGTGGCGGTGTCGGCGAACTGCGCGAGTGTGGCCGCATGCGCCGCATGCATGACCTCGTCAGGGAACTTGCGCAACTGCGTACCGCCACCAATGAGCCGCTTCAGCGCGACGGGGTTGCGTGCATCGTATTTGGCCTGCATATCGGCGTGCGCTTCGTAGCAGGCGGCCTCAAGGATGGCCTGATATTCTTTGGGCAGCTTTGCCCACGCAGCCAGATTCACGTAGGCCGAGAGTTGCGGCCCGCCTTCCCACCAGCCGGGATAGTAGTAGTACTTGGCGACTTTGTTGAACCCGAGTTTTTCATCGTCGTACGGCCCTACCCATTCGGCGGCATCGATCGCGCCTTTTTCCAGTGCCGGGTAGATGTCGCCGCCAGTGATCTGTTGCGGCACAGCACCCAGCCGGGCCATGACCAGCCCGGCGAAACCGCCGATGCGAATTTTGAGCCCCTTGAGATCCGCGACAGTCTTGATTTCCTTGCGATACCAGCCGCCCATCTGGGCGCCGGTGTTGCCCAGCGGAATGTTGTAGATGTTGTAATCCTTGAATAGCGCGCGCATCAGCGGCAGACCGCCGCCTTGCATCATCCATGCGGTTTGCTGGCGACTGTTAAGGCCGAAGGGCATGGCGGTATCGAAGGCAAAGGTAGGGTCTTTGCCGACGAAATAGTAGCTGGCGCTGTGGCCCATTTGCACGGTGCCATCTTTGACGGCATCCAGCACGCCCGGCCCGGGGACGATTTCAGGGGGCGCAAACACCTGTATCTGGAATTTTCCACCGGTGGCTTCCGCCACCCGTTTGGCCATGCCCTCGGCGGCACCGAAAATGGTATCGAGGCTCTTGGGAAAACTGGAAGCCAAGCGCCATTTGATTTCGGGTGCCTGAGCCATGGCGGTGGTGGAGAGGGCTGTGGCAGCCGCGCCAGCGAGACCGAGTCCGGCCGATTTCAGAAATTTGCGTCGCTGCATTGACATTACCCTATTGTGGTTTGTGGCATCTCCGTCAAAAAGTGTAAACGCTTTTGTGCAGAGCTGACGGGAGTTATGGCTTACTTTTCGGGTGCTTTTTGCATTTGATTGAGAAATGCATTGGATTCCTCGCCCTGCGCTGAAGCCTCGGTGGTGTCCTGCTCGATGCGTATGGTGTCGGTATCGACGCGTTGCGTTTTGTCGAGGCTGGCGGTGACCAGTTGCGGGAACGCAATCAGCAGACCGACCATGATGAGCTGGATCAGCACGAAGGGCACTGCGCCCCAGTAAATTTCGCTGGTCTTCACAGTGGGCGGTGCCACCGAGCGCAAATAAAACAGCGCAAAACCAAAGGGCGGGTGCATGAACGAGGTCTGCATGTTGACCGCCAGCAATACGCCGAACCAGATGGGGTCAATGCCCAGTTTTTCAGCGACCGGCCCCAATAGCGGCACGACGATGAAAGAAAGCTCGAAGAAGTCGAGAAAGAAAGCCAGCACGAAAATCAGCAAATTCACCACGATCAGAAAACCGATCTGCCCGCCGGGCAGGTCGTTTAGCAGATGCTCTACCCAGAGATGCCCATTCACGCCGTAGAAAGTGAGGCTGAAAACGCGGGCACCGATCAGGATGAAGACCACAAACGTGGTCAGCTTGGCGGTCGAATCCATGGCCTGACGCAGTAGCACCCATGACAAACGCTTGCGCATCAGCGCCATCACGATCGCCCCCACCGCGCCCATGGCACCGCCCTCGGTGGGGGTCGCGATGCCGAGAAAAATAGTGCCAAGAACGAGGAAGATCAGCGCCAGCGGGGGGATCAGGACAAAGATGACTTTTTCGGCCATGGCCGAGAGCAGCCCGAGTTTTGTCACGCGGTTGATCGTCGCGGCAACCAAGGCGACGCCGATGCCGACTGACAAAGCCAATACGATGCGTTCATCGGTGGGGGCTTCGGGGCTGTAGCGCAGGCCAAAACCCACCGCCGCCAGAGTGGCGATGACGCTCACCACCCCCAGTGACGCAGTCCCCGATTTGCCGTCCGGTTCGCGGAAGATGCGTGCCTGCGGCGGCAGTGCGGGTGCCCAGTGCGGCCGGATGAGCGTGATGCCGCCGATGTAGAGCAGATAAAGACCGGTCAGGATGAGCCCGGGGATGAACGCCCCTTTGTACATGTCACCAACCGATTTGCCGAGCTGATCGGCCATGATGATGAGTACCAGCGAAGGGGGAATGATCTGTGCCAGCGTGCCCGATGCGGCGATGACGCCTGAAGCCAGCCGCCGGTCATAACCGTAGCGCATCATGATGGGCAGTGAAATCAGACCCATCGAGATGACCGATGCCGCCACCACGCCGGTGGTTGCCGCCAGCATGGCACCGACCAGAATCACCGCGTAGGCCAGGCCGCCGCGAATTGGGCCGAACAACTGGCCGATGGTATCGAGCAAATCTTCGGCCATGCCGGAACGCTCAAGAATCAGCCCCATGAAGGTAAAGAACGGGATCGCCAGCAGCGTTTCATTATTCATCACGCCGAAGATGCGTTCCGGCATGGCCTGAAACAGGGATGCCGGCAGCAGATCAAGCCAGATGCCGATCAACCCGAAGACGATGCCGTTGGCGGCGAGCGAAAACGCCACCGGATAGCCCATCAGCAGGAATGCGATCAGCGAGACAAAAATAATGGGCGCCATGTTGGCGATGAGAAACGCGGTCATTTCAGGTCGGGCTTGTGTGTGGAGTCATCGATCAGACCTTGCAGAAAGGCCACGCGCTTGATTAACTCGGACAATCCTTGCAGGGTCAGCAGCAAAAAGCCGGCCGGCATCAGCATTTTGACCGGCCACAGAATGAGCCCGCCGGCATTCCCGGAGGTCTCACCCGACTGTAGTGAATTCAGTGCGAACGGCACCGAAAACCATAGCATCAGCGCGCAAAATGGCATTAAAAAAGCGAGGATGCCGAAAATATCGATCCCGGTTCGGGTGCGCGCGGAAAATCGGCCGTAGAGTATGTCGATACGGACGTGTTCCTGACGCAACAGGGTGTAGCCCGCCGATAACAGGAACACGGCGGCAAACATGTACCACTGGGCTTCCAGGTAGGCGTTGGAGCTGATGTCAAAGGATTTGCGTACCACGGCGTTGGTGGCACTGACCACCACGGCAGCAAGAACCAACCAGGAAACCGCCTGTCCCACCCGCGTATTGAGCGCATCAATCCGGCGGCAAACCTTCAATAGTGCGTGCACTCACCCATCTCCCGTATCTGCGTATCTTCGTATCTTCTTTTTCAGCCGGTAGAATACCCCGATGCCTACCGTCCATGCTACCCATGCCACCCTCATCTGCTTGGTTCGCCACGGCGAAACCGACTGGAATACCGAAAAGCGCCTGCAAGGTCAGATTGACATCGATCTGAATGCGGTGGGGGTGACACAGGCGCGCGCTGTACGCCCGGGTTTGCAGGGCCAGCAGTTTGCCGCGATTTACAGTAGCGATCTGGTGCGCGCGTGGCGCACGGCGCAGATTGCCAGCGCCGATCTGGGCGTTGCGGTCACTGCGGCACCCGATTTGCGTGAGCGGCATTACGGTGTTTATCAGGGGCTGACCTCAACTGAGGCTGCGGTCAAACATCCTGAGATTCATTCGTTGCATCAGTCGCGCAGCCCTGATTTTGATTATCTCGGCGGTGAGTCGCTGGCGGCTTTTGCCGAGCGCGTCATGAGCGGGTTGACGGTTCTTGCCGACAGGCACCGTGGCCAGCGCATTCTGGGTTTTACACACGGTGGCGTGCTGGATGTGGTCTATCGCGCCGCCGTTGGCCGCACGCTGGAAACGCCGCGTGACTTTTCCATCCCCAATGCCGCCCTGAACTGGCTTGAATACACGGCGGGCACACACGCCGGCCACTGGCGGCTGGTCGAATGGGCAAATATCGCGCATCTCCGTCACATTCAAGAAGCCGAGCAGATTACCGAGGTACGTGACGAAGTCATGCATTAGCCGGGTGCTAAAATTTCGGCCTTTCCTTTTTTCTTTTTCCAACGGATTCCGCCATGTATTCCAAGCAGAACACGCTAGCCAAGACTGACCCCGAACTCTGGGCTTCCATTGTCGATGAAACCCGTCGTCAGGAACAACACATCGAGTTGATTGCTTCCGAAAACTATGTTTCGGCGGCGGTGCTCGAAGCGCAAGGTTCGCAGCTCACCAACAAATATGCCGAGGGCTACCCCGGCAAGCGTTACTACGGCGGCTGTGAATATGTGGATGTCACCGAGCAGTTGGCGATTGATCGTGCCAAAAAACTGTTTGGCGCGGACGCCGCCAACGTGCAACCCAACTCCGGCTCACAGGCCAATCAGGCGGTGTTTCTGGCCTTTTTGAAACCCGGCGACACGGTGCTCGGCATGAGCCTCGCCGAGGGCGGCCACCTGACCCACGGCATGGCGCTCAACATGAGCGGCAAGTGGTTCAACGTGGTGCCCTACGGCCTCACCGATAAAGAAGAAATCGACTACGACCAGATGGAACGTCTGGCGCACGAACACAAGCCCAAGCTCATCATCGCCGGGGCTTCAGCCTACGCGCTGAAAATTGATTTTGAACGCTTCGCCAAGGTGGCCAAGGCCGTGGGTGCCATCTTCATGGTCGACATGGCGCACTATGCCGGGCTGGTCGCCGCCGGTTTCTACCCCAACCCGGTGCCGCATGCCGATGTCGTCACCTCGACCACCCACAAGACCCTGCGTGGTCCGCGTGGTGGCCTGATTCTCATGAAGGCAGAACACGAAAAGGCCATCAACTCGGCCATCTTCCCCGGCTTGCAGGGCGGCCCGCTGATGCACGTCATCGCCGGCAAGGCAGTGGCCTTCAAAGAAGCCATGACGACAGAGTTCCGCAACTATCAGGAGCAGGTGATCGAGAACGCACAAGTCATGTGCAAGGTGCTCAAGCAACGCGGTCTGCGCATTGTGTCCGGCCGCACTGAATCGCATGTGTTTCTGGTCGACCTGCAACCCAAAAACATCACCGGCAAAGACGCCGAGGCGGCGCTGGGCAAGGCGCACATTACGGTGAACAAGAATGCCATTCCCAAAGACCCGCAAAAGCCCTTTGTCACCTCGGGGGTGCGCATCGGCACGCCGGCCATGACCACGCGCGGCTTTACCGAGATTGAAGCCGAGCAGGTCGCCAACCTGATTGCCGATGTACTGGATGCGCCGGCGGATGAGGCCGTGCTGGCCGGGGTGCGTGAAAAGGTCGCCGCGTTGTGCAAGAAATTTCCGGTGTATGGTGCCTGATCGTCTGACATGAAATGCCCGTTTTGCACCGATCCGAATACGCAGGTTGTCGACACGCGTGAAAACGAGGATGGCGACACGGTGCGCCGCCGCCGCCGTTGTCTGGCCTGTGACAAACGCTTCACCACTTACGAACGGGTGGAACTGCAACTGCCGCAGGTGGTGAAGAAAAATGGCAGCCGCACCGACTACAGCCGTGACAAGCTCAAAGCCAGCATGATGCTGGCTTTGCGCAAGCGTCCGGTGAATACCGAGAGTATTGATGCAGCGCTGGATCGCATCGAGAGCAAACTGGTGCAACTGGCGCAGCGTGAAGTCGCTTCGGAGCGCATCGGCGAACTGGTGATGCGCGAACTGAAGCGTCTTGATAACGTCGGCTATATTCGTTTTGCGTCGGTGTATCGCAATTTTGAGGACGTGGACGAATTTTCCGACGCGATCCGAGAAATCAAGAAGCCGCGCACCCCGCGTAAAACCGTTCAGTGACGTCGTGAGTTTTTCCGCTGCCGATCATGCCTTCATGGCGCAAGCCCTGCGGCTGGCGCGGCGCGGCTTGAACACCACGACGCCGAATCCGCGCGTCGGCTGTGTGCTGGTGCGTGAAGGCAACGTGATCGGCGAAGGCTGGCATGTGCGTGCCGGCGAGCCGCATGCCGAGATCCATGCACTCGCAAAAGTCGACGCGGGGCATACGGTACGGGACGCTACGGCACGGGGGGCTACCGCCTATGTCACGCTGGAGCCCTGTTCGCATCAGGGGCGCACACCGCCTTGCACGGACGCGCTGATCGCCGCCGGTGTCAGCCGTGTGGTGGCCGCGATGATTGATCCGAATCCACGGGTGGCAGGCCAGGGATTGACGCTACTGCGTGCCGCCGGCATTGTTGTGGAAAGCGGATTGCTCGAAGCGGAAGCGCGCGAATTGAACATTGGTTTCATTTCCCGCATGACGCGCGGCCGGCCGTGGTTGCGGCTGAAAGTTGCGACCAGTCTGGATGGAAAAACCGCGCTCAGCAACGGTGTTTCGCAATGGATCACCGGCTCCGATGCCCGCCGCGACGCCCATGCCTGGCGCGCGCGCAGTTGCGCTGTGCTCACTGGCATTGGCACGGTGAAAGACGACAACCCGCGCCTCACCGTGCGCGAGGTGCCCTGCACGCGGCAACCGCTGCGCGTGGTGATCGACAGCCGGCTGGAAACACCGCCGACTGCTGCGGTGCTCGAAGGCGGCGGCACCTTGATCGCCTGCGCGGTGAATGATGCTGCGCGCCGCCTCGTGCTGGAAGCAAAGGGCGCTGAAATTGTCGTGCTGCCTAATGCAAGCGGCAAAGTGGAATTGACAGGCTTACTGGCAGAACTGGGTCGCCGCGGCATCAACGAAGTGCTCACCGAGGCCGGCACCCAACTTAATGGCTCGCTGCTGCGCGAAGGCTGCGTGGATGAACTGCTGATCTATCAGGCACCGATCCTGATGGGCGATGCCGCGCGCGGCATGTTTGGTCTGGCTGAATTGACCGATCTGGCCGATCTGGATGCGGCACCGCGTCTGCAAGTGCTCGAACGCCGTTGTCTGGGCGTCGACTATTTCATGCGGGCGCGGTTGGCATGAGCGAACCGGTGCTTGGTGACAAACATCGCGACTTTCCCGGTCGCCGGCTGTTGCTGAGCCTGTTGCGTGTCTCACATATGATCGGGCTG
This sequence comes from uncultured beta proteobacterium, assembly GCA_903946745.1. GTDB lineage: Bacteria > Pseudomonadota > Gammaproteobacteria > Burkholderiales > Rhodocyclaceae > CAJAWW01. The sequence continues at coordinate 1,124 of CAJAWW010000088.1, read as the reverse complement.
GCCGGGCTGGCTGCTGCCCTGCTGGGCAATACCGGCCAGAGCCATGATTGGGGTTTCCTCATGGTCGCCTCCGGCCTGTCAATCGCGCTGCTGGATCGCTGGTCGGATGCCGGTTACTTCCATCAGGTCAAGGGGCTCGTGGCGCTGGTCAAGATGTTTCTGGTACTGGTGCTGGTGCTCTACGAACCGCTGCGCCTGCCGCTATTTTGGTTCCTTATTGCGTTTTCCGTGGCACTCAGTCACGCCCCCGGGTCAGTGCGGCATCGACGCGTTTTTTGATGTTTCGGCTATTTGCATTCTGAGGTTGGAAAGCGGAGATTTCCAAGTCCAATCCGGCCGGGTGCCGAGATTGGAATGAACGTCTTGGATGCAACCTCAATTCAACTCTAATTGGTTGGAACTGGGCATGATGTGGCGATGCCTGACACGCTATCTCCTGAACGCCGCCAAATGCCTTGCTGAGACTGCGTAGCGCCAGCATTAACGTGAAACGTGGAACAAATTCGTGAAATGCGTATTTCGCGGAGAGCGTGACCGATTGGGGTAATATTTCAACATATTCATGCTGCATCCCGCCATCGGTCACGTTCCGCGAAATACGAATTAATCCTCCATTGACAAAGGATTCTCTTGACACGAAGCTCCACCGTAGCGCCTAAAGTCGATGCCCTATCGATACTGGTGGTCGAGGACGACGCTGGCGACTTCAGGTTGATCAACGCCTATTTACGCCGTGCCGGTTTAATTCATGACGCTAGCAATCCGTCGCTGACCTGGGCGCAGACGCTGTCCGAAGCCATTGAGGTCGCCGGCCATGCCCGACCCGATCTGGTGCTGCTGGATCTGTCTCTGCCCGATTCGACGGATATCCTTACGGTCAAGGCGATGAGTGCCGCCCTGCCCGAAGTCCCGATCGTGGTGCTGACCGGCAGCGATGACAATGATCTGGCCATCAAGGCACTTGAAGCCGGCGCTCAGGACTACCTGATCAAGGGCCAGCTCGATCACCTGACCGTAGCGCGCGCCGCGCGCCATGCCTTGGTGCGCAAGCAGTTGGAGCAGCAATTGCAGGACATGGCGGCCGGACTGGAGGAGCAGGTGAGCCAGCGCACCCGGCAGTTGCG
>CAJAWW010000087.1 GCA_903946745.1 uncultured beta proteobacterium | reverse complement strand
TCACGCAGGGCGCCTTCGAGTGTCAGCCGCGCCATGGCGTCAGCATTCATGTCGGCGTGGTAGAAGCGGAAGTCGGCGCGCCCGGTGTCTTTGACGTGATACAAGGCCGAATCGGCATTGCGGATGAGCGCGGACACCGTATCACCATCTTCTGGGTAGATGGCGATGCCGACGCTGGCCGATAGCTTGAGTTTTTTCTCGCGGATCAGATAGGGCAGACTCAGTGCGTCGATCAGTTTGCGTGCGACGTGTGCGGCGTCGTCCGTGCTTTCCAGATCGGTCAGCAAAATCAGGAACTCGTCGCCCCCCTGACGGATCACCGCATCGGCTGCGCGCACGACGCCGTGCAGACGCAGCGCGACTTCGCGCAGCACTTCGTCACCGACTTCGTGACCCATGGTGTCGTTGATGCTTTTGAACATGTCGAGATCGACGAACAACACGGCCAGCCGGCGCCCGGTTCGTTCTGCCAGTGCAATGCTTTGCGGCACCAGTTGCTCGATCATGGCGCGGCTGAAGAGTCCGGTGAGCGCGTCGTGAGTGGCCAGATATTCAACCTGCGCCTGCGCTTCGTGGTAGCGGCGCACACGCTGCCAGTTGCCGATATAGAACGCCGCAGCGGTGAATAATATGAGTGCTAGCACGCCGACGCTGGCGCTGGCCGCGAAGAGCCCGGCTTGATTGGACAGATCACCGCCAGACAGAGGCAGCGCTTTCATGACGGTGATGGTCAGCCCCTCTGACGGAATTTCCAGTGATCGCATGAGCACCGGTTGTTTGCCACCGTTCAGCTGCTTGAGTGTCGGGTGCGGTGGCTTGCCCCACGGGGTTACCGAGACTTCCGGAATGTGCTCGATGATGTAGCGTCCCTTGCGCTGTGCTGCGGTCAGGCCATGCACCGTGGCACCGGGCAGGGCGCGCATTTCGAGTTGTTTGTCTTGCGCCATGATGATGACGCCGTAGGGGTCGGTGATAAAGGCATTGGTCTGATTGACCCAGAAAGCCAGAAACGGCAGGTCGATCTTGACCGCGACGACGCCGATCACCCGTTCACCGTTCAGAACCGGTGCGGAAAAAAACAGACCGGGAACGCGCGTCATGCGCCCGACGGCAAACTGGTTGCCGTGCCGGCCGTTGATGGCTGCCTTGAAATAGTCGCGGTCGGCGTAGTTGGTGCCGACGAAGCTGCCGGGTGTGTCTGCATTGCTTGCCGCGAGGGTGTCACCGGCTGCGTTCATCACCCAGATGACACTGAAGGCAGGAATGTCAGTCGTTGATGCGGCAAGCTTGTGGTTGAGCAGGGCAAGCGCGGGTTGTTGTTGCCAGCGCTTCTGCCGTTCCTCGCGTGCCAGCGGCGATGGGATTATGTTGGCGGGGAGTGCGGCCAGCACATCACGAATTGCCTGATCGCGGCCGATGGTGGCGGGAATGCCGTGATAGACCGCCAGATTGCGCCGCAGACCGGTCGCCACATCGTCAATGCCGCGCGCAATATCGGTCTCTGCTTCGAGCAGATCGGTCTGCTCGCGATGCGCGACATAGCGCGTCGATGCGCCCCAGGTCAGCACAATCCAGATCATCGCCGCCAGGCTGGCAAACATCAAGTAGCGGCGCGGTGAGGGCCGTTCATGGCGCGAAAGATGCGACATGGGCTCGCTGGTCACAGACTTAGCGCGCTGACGTGCTTTGGTGTTCATGCTACGGTGAGCATTATTGTTGAAACTCCTCCAAGCTGTCGTATTCCCTAACCGGCGAAACAGGCATTTTGCATCAAGCTTGCGGAGAATGATAAGGGAACGCTGATTAAGTGTTGCGAGTTTTTGATCTGCCGGTTCAGTGCGGCGGGGCATAATGCTACCGTGTCCACACCGTCGACTTTTCCCTCTGCAAAGCCCAACACCGCTGGTCGTGCTTACCGTGCGGCGCTGGCGGTTTTAGTTCTCGGCTTGATTCTGACGGCACTCGCTGTCACGATCATACAGAGCTATGAGCGTCGCGAGACCGCGGCGCGTTTCATCGGCGTGACCGAACGCATGGTCAGTCAGGTGCGCGAGCATCTGCAGTTTTTCATTCTGCTGGCGCGCAGCACCGCGAGCGTGCCGGACGACATGCAGAAAAGTTTTGATCTGCCGCGCTGGCGGCGTTATGTACGGCGGATCGACCCGGATCATAAGTGGCCAAGTCTTGCTGGCATGGGCGTGGCATTTGCCGTGATGCGGGGTGACAAGACTGCATTCGAGCAGCGTCAGCAGCGCTCAGGGCAGTCGGCGTATCGTATATGGAGCCGGCCTTCCATCGATGCCAATGATCCATCCCAGCATATTGCGCTGACCCTGATGGCACCCGCGACGCCCACAAACGATGCGCTCATCGGGTTTGACTTTACTTCCGAACCCCACCGTAAGGAAGCGTTGGCGCGTGCGCGAGATCGGGCAGAACCGGTGCTTACGGCACCTGTCATGCTACTGAATCTCACAGGGCAGCGTGAGCCCGGCGTAACGTTGTTTGCCCCGTTTTATCAGGGCAGCGCCGAGTCGGTCATACAGCGGCAGGCCAATTTTGCGGGTGCCATTGTCATCGGTATTACCATTGGCGATGTCATGCGAGCCAAGTTGGCTGAAGCGGGGCCGGGCGGGATTGCGCTGCGCGTCATCGACGAGATGGCGGCTGCGCCGGTATTTGTGAACGCCACTGCGGATGAGCTGGAAGCATTCCCGATCCGGAATACGCACATACTGGAAGCGGGCGGCCGTGTCTGGCGTTTTGACTTCGCATCTCCCTCAAGATTCGGGGGCGGGCTACCGTATGTCAGGTCGATGTTGACCGGTCTGCTGGGTGGGCTTCTCAGCACGCTGCTTGCGGGGCTGATCTATTACCTCAGCGCCTTGCGCGAACGCGCCGAACTGCGTGCGGGCGAGATGACTGTGGAGCTACGCACCAGCCAGGAGCGCTTCCGTCTGGTCGCCGAGGCGGCGGGTAACGGGGTGTGGGATCAGGATTTTGAACGCGGCACAGAATATCTTTCGCCATCGTTGATGAGCGGATTGCTGGGCTACCGCGAGGATGAATTCTCGGGACGGATGCTCGCGTTTTCCGAGCTGATCCATCCGGAAGATCGAGCCCGCTGGCAAGATGCGCGGCAAAATCATATCGAGAACAATGCACCCTACATCGTCGATTACCGCGTTCGCCGTGCGGATGGCGAGTGGTTGTGGGTGCGTTCACGCGGCTTGGCCGAGAAGGATGCCCGTGGACATTTGCTGCGTCTGGCCGGGTCGATTGAAGACATCAGCGCACGCAAACAGGCAGAACATGAAGCGGCCTATTACCGTGAGTATCTGTTTTCAATCATCGATCAGCTGCCAGAACCGGTGGCGGTGAAGGATGCGGACCTGGTCTTGCGCGTGGTCAATCGTGCTTACCTCAACTGGATGGGCAAGCCACTTGGCGAACTGATTGGCCGGCGTATCTCCGAAGTATTCCCGGGGACGGATGCAATTGAATCCGAGTTAGCTGATCGTCGCTTGCTGGAAACCGGTGAATCGCAGGAGCGCGACATCACGGCGCATCCTCATGGTTCTGCCGAGTTTCGCCGTATCAGAGTGCATAAGGTGCTCGGCCGTGCCCCGGAAGGTTCGGCGCTGGTGATTGGCATCCACTACGATGTGACCGAGTTGCACAACAGCGAAGAGCGTTACCGGCATCTGACGACCATGTCGTCCGACTGGTTCTGGGAACAAGATGCGGAGTTTCGTTTCAGCTACATGTCAAAAGGGATTGCAAGAAGTGGATACGATCCATCCCGCTGGATTGGTCTGTGTCGCTGGGATATGCCGATTGTGTGGTCTGCGGAACAATGGGCCGAGCATCGGGCGATGCTCGCGGCGCATCAGGCGTTTCGTGATCTCGAATATCAGATCGCCGGTGAGGATGGCACGTTTGTGTGGTTCCAGATCAGTGGTGAGCCGGTCTTCGATCCAAACGGGGTCTTTGCCGGTTATCGTGGCACCGGCCACCATATTACCGAGCGCAAAAAAGCCGAGGCGGAGTTGCGCCATCATCGCGACAATCTGCAAGAGATGGTGGCCGAGCGTACCGCCCAGCTTCAGAGCGCGAAGGAAAGTGCCGAGCTCGCCTATCAGTCGAAGTCAGAGTTTCTTGCCAACATGTCGCACGAATTGCGCACGCCATTGCATGCCATCCTGTCTTTTGCCCGGCTCGGTAACGAGCGCATCGATGTCGGGGGCTCGAAAGGGGCAGACAAGGTGCAACGCTATTTTCTTCGTATCATCGAAGCCGGCGAGCGCCTCATCAGTCTGGTGAACGATTTGTTGGATCTTTCCAAGATTGAGGCAGGAAAGATGCAATTCGATTTTCAACCGCACGATATTGCTGCCCTGGTGAGAGCGTCTGTGGCTGAGCTGGAAGCGCTGGCCGAGGAATGCCGCGTGCGTCTGGTCATGCCGCCGCCCGATGTTGTTGCGCCGGCACAGGTAGATGCCATGCGTATCAATCAGGTACTGTGCAACGTGCTGGCGAATGCGATCAAGTTCAGTCCGGTCGGCGGGGAAATTTGTGTTGCCATCGAGACAGCGACACAGCACATCGGGCGTCGTGCAGACGATGTAGCGAAGACAATTCCGGCGTGGCGCGTAACGGTGACCGATCAGGGCATAGGCATTCCCGAGGACGAGTTGGAGTTGGTATTCGATAAGTTTGTCCAGAGCAGCAAGAGCAAGACCGGCGCGGGCGGCACGGGTCTCGGTCTGGCAATCTGTCGAGAAATTGTCGTGGCGCATCGTGGCACCATTAGCGCGCACAATGATTCAAAAGGCGGTGCTGTGTTCGAAATCCTGCTTCCGCGTTAATATTCGGCTATGCGCCCTTGGAACATACTCGTCGTCGATGACGAACCCCTGAATCTGGAAATTATCTGCGACGTGCTGGATGATTCCCGCTACGTCGTTACCACTGCCGTCAACGGTGAAGAGGGCTGGCAGATGCTGCTCGCCGCCCCGGTTCCGCCGGATGTCATCGTGCTTGACCGCATGATGCCGGTGTTGAACGGCATCGAGCTGCTGAAGCGTATCAAGGCCGATTCAAGGTTTGTCGATATTCCGGTGGTGATTCAGACCGCCGCCTCCTCGCCGGCGGAAGTGACCGAAGGCATCGCCTTGGGTGCCTGGTATTACCTCACCAAACCCTACGCGCCGCGCGATCTGCTGGGCGTGATCCGTTCCGCGCTGGAAGAAGTTGAAGAGCGCGTCAGTACGGCTGAGGCAGTCAGCCACCCCGATCTGACGATTGCGCTTCTGGACGCGGCGGAGTTCAGTTTTTCGACGCTGGCGCAGGCGCATCATCTGGCGGGTGTTCTGGCCGGGCTCTGTCCCGATCCAGGCAGTGCCGCCATGGGGCTGCTGGAACTATTGATTAACGCCGTAGAGCACGGCAACCTTGGCATCAGCTACGCCGACAAGGCGCGTATGCGACGTGACGATACCTGGGATGCCGAAATCGTCGCCCGACTCGCTGATCCGGTGCTGGGTGCCAAGCGTGCGCGCGTTGTCTGCCGGCGTTTGCCTGATTCGGTTTCTTTCGTCATCAGCGATGAAGGCGAAGGCTTTGAGTGGCAGCGTTATCTGGACTTTGATCCCGAGCGCGCATTTGATCCAAACGGACGCGGTATCGCCATGGCGCGCCATACCTGCTTTACCTGTATCGAATATCAGGGCTGCGGTAATGTGGTGACGGCAACGGTACAGCGCTGACGCAGGTTTTCGGTTTGAATTTTGATTATTTTAGGGATGCCAGTGGTGGAAAGCCCGGTGGAAAGTTCGGTGGCAAGTTCGGTGGCAAGTTCGGTGGAAGTTAGCGAAGGCGGTGCGACACAGGCACCGCTTAAAGTGCTCGTCGTGGACGACACGGTCATCAACCGCCAGATCCTGCAGGTGTTTCTGCGCAAGATTGGTATCACCGTTGTGCAGGCCGAAAATGGTGCCTTGGGCGTAGAGGCGTTTCGACGCGAAAACCCTGATGTAGTCATCATGGACGTGATGATGCCGGTGATGGATGGTTACGAAGCCACCCGCCAGATCAAGGCCATTGCGGGCGACCGCTGGGTGCCGGTGATTTTTCTTTCGGCACTCGATAAGGAAGAAAACCTGGTGGTTGGTCTCGACGCCGGTGGCGACGACTATCTTGCGAAGCCGGTCAATTTTGTCGTGCTGGATGCCAAGTTGCGTTCCTTACGCCGGACGCTGGCCTTGCAGCGCAGTCTTGATGAGGAAAAACGGCGTACGGCGGCAATTTCCGACAATCTGGTGGATGGCGTGCTGGTCATCGATGAGCGGGGAACCATTCAGTGGGTGAATCCGGCGGTGTTGCAGATATTCGGCTACAGCACCGAGGAAATGATCGGCAGTAACGTCAAGATGCTGATGCCCGAGCCTTATCACAGCGAACATGACGGCTATCTGGCGCATTACGTCAAAGGAGGGCTGCCTAAAATTCTTGGCGTGGGGCAGCGCGAGGTTTCCGGAAAGCATAAAGGCGGCACTGTTTTTCCGTTGGATCTTGGTGTTACCGAGATGCGTATCGACGGCCGGCGACAGTTTGTTGGCGTGGTGCGTGACACGACAGATCGCGTTGCCGCGGCCGAGCAATTACGCAAAAACGCGGAACGGCTACAGATTTATCACGATCATCAGGAAGCCGAAAGTCAGCTGGCGCAAAAGATTGTGTTTCGTCAGATGCAGCGTCGCGGTCTGAATGATGCCTGCGTGCGTCACTGGGTCTCGCCGGCGGCCAACTTCAGCGGTGACATCGTGGCGGCGACCCGTGCGCCGGGTGGCGAGTTGTATGTTCTGCTGGCTGACGCCACCGGGCACGGCCTGGGCGCGGCCATTTGCACCTTGCCGGTGTTGTCGGTATTTGACAGCATGGCCGAGATGGGCGTTGCGTTGTCGTGGATCGTCTACGAGGTCAATCGCCAGCTGTGCAGCACCTTGCCCGTCGGCTATTTCGTTGCCGCGACCATGCTCTGCATTGATCCGGCAAAAGGCGTGGCCGAAGTTTGGGTAGGCGGCACGCCTGAATTACTGCTGATCGATGCGTCAGGCGGGCTGAAATGCACGCTGGTCTCTCGCAGTCTGCCGCTGGGGATTGATCTGCTCGAGCGCGAAGGCATCGAGACCGAGCGTGTCACCGTGGCTGCCAGCGATCAGTTTGTGCTGTTTTCAGACGGATTGATTGAGGCGGCCAATAATCAGGACATCGCTTTTGGCCTCGAACAAATGCTCGCGGCGCTGCGTTCAGCCCCAAGCACAGGCCGCGTCGATGCGGTGCGAACCGCGCTGGCCGCGCACCTGGGTGACTGCCTGCCGCACGACGACGTTTCGCTGTTGCTGGTGGAGTGCGATCACGCGGGATAGCCGGGGTGGCAGTTTGTAAAACCTTGGATTAACCACGGGGAGCACGGGGGGCACGGGGAAATACAAGAGCATTACAACAAATTTTTCGCGCGCCCATTCTGTTGCAGCTTTCCCCTTGCCTTTCCCCTTGCCTTTCCCCGTGTTCCCCGTGTTCCCCGTGGTCAACTGCTTTTAAGGCGGATTATCCGGGCAACTTCAGTCAAACAACCCGTTTCACGAAGGCATCAAACTGTTCGAGTGGTAACGGGCGGCTGAATAGATAGCCCTGGTAGGCGTGGCAGCCGTTTGCGGCGAGAAAGAGCAGTTGTTCCTCTGTTTCCACGCCCTCGGCGATTACCGTCAGGCCGAGGCTGTGGGCTAATGACACGATGGTGCGTGCAATGGCGGCATTGTTGGTGTCGGCGAGCACATCGCGCACAAAAGACTGGTCTATTTTGAGCTGATCGAGCGGCAGGCGCTTGAGATAGGACAGTGATGAATAGCCGGTGCCGAAATCGTCCAGAGAGAAGGACACACCATGTTCCTTGAGCGCGGTCATTTTGCCAATGATCGCTTCGACATCGTCTAGCAGCAGGCTTTCGGTTAGTTCCAGTTTGAGTTTGTGCGGATTGGTGTTGTAGCAGTCGAGCGTCGTCAGCACCTGATCTACAAAGTCTGGCAGACGAAACTGATGGGCGCTGACATTCACGGCAATACTCAGTTCGGCGGTTTCCGGGCTTTTTGCCCAATGGCTCAATTGTGCGCAAGCGGTTTCCAGAACCCACCGGCCGAGCGGTACGATCAGCCCGGTTTCTTCTGCGAGCGGAATGAACTCGATGGGAGGCACCATGCCGCGCTGCGGATGTTTCCAGCGCACCAGAACTTCAGCACCGGTAGTCCGGTTGGTGTGATCAACTTGCGGCTGATAGAACAGAATGAACTGATTTTGTTCGATGCCCTGCCGCAGATCGGCTTCCATCGCAACGCGCTGGGTGACCGCGGTTTGCATCTCTGGATCAAAAAAACACAAGGCGTTGCGACCGCCGCTTTTGGCTCGATACATCGCCAGATCGGCTTGTTTAAGCAGTTCATCCACAGAATTGTGATGACCGTCGAACATGGTGATGCCGATGCTGGGTGTGCAGTGGTGTAAAAATCCTTCCAGCATATAAGGTGTATTGAGTGTGGCGAGAATTTTCTCGCCGACGGCCTTGGTCTGGGTGCTGGCCTCCAGATATTTATCCCCCAAACCTTCTAGCATCACCACGAACTCGTCCCCTCCGAGACGGGCGACGGTATCGCCCTCGCGGATGCAGTCCACCAGGCGCATGGCAACCTGTTGCAGCAGCAGGTCGCCAATGTCGTGGCCGCGCGTGTCATTGAGCGCCTTGAAATCATCGAGATCGATAAAGAATAGTGCGCCTTGGCAGTTGTTGCGGGCGCTGGTGGCAACTGCGTGTGCCAACCGGTCAAGCAATAGTCGCCGATTGGGCAGGTTGGTCAATGGATCGGAAAATGCGAGGATCTGGATTCTTTCTTCGCTTTGCTTTTGCAAGGTGATATCGGAAAACGTGGCAACGTAATTGGCGACACGGCCTTGCGTGTCGTTAACCGTGACAATGGAAAGCCATTCCGGATAAATATCGCCTGTTTTGCGTCGATTCCATATTTCGCCTTGCCAGCGACCATCCCGGGAGACGCAGCCCCACAATGTTCGGTAGAAGGTTTTGTCGTGGCGGCCTGATTGAAGGAAGCGCGGATTCTGGCCGATGGCTTCGCTCTCGCTGTAACCGGTAATCTGGGTAAATGCGCGGTTGACCGCAATGATCGATCCATTGGGCTTGGTAATGATGACGCCTTCCGCACTGCTCTCAAATACCGTTGCCGCCTGTCGTTGACTTTCCTCCATGCGCTTGCGATCGGTAATGTCGAGCATCACGCCCACCAATCCGCCAACGGTGCCGTCCGGGCGCGTGAATGCAGCCTTGTGGAACATGACGTCGCGCATTTCGCCATTTGCGTAGCGAACCAGGCTTTCGAGGATCTGCGTTCCTGATCGATCGAGCAGTTCGCGGTCTGCTTCAAGATAGGTGTCGGCCAGTTCTTTGGGGGAAAGATCGTGGGGCGATTTGCCGATCAATTCACTTGCAGGCTGACCGATGAATTCTTCGAAGGCACTGTTGCATCCCAGATACCGCGCCTCGGCATCCTTGTAAAAAACAGGCCCGGGAATTGCCTCAATCAATTGCTGTAGAAATCCGAGTTGTTGTGACAGTTCCGCTGTGCGCAGGTCGACACGCGCCTCCATGTCGGCATAGGCTTCCTGCAAGGATTCTGTTCGTTGTTCCAGCAGATGTTGTACGTGCCGCCGTTCCGTCACATCCTGAATTGTTTCAACGGCACCTGATATAACGCCATTGGCATTGCGTAAGGGCGCCGCGGTGAAATACAGCCAGCGGCCACCTTCACCTAAATGCGGATAGAAATGTTCGGCTTCGATGGCGCCGGGGATTAGTGTGGAGCGCGAATATAGCTGGTAGTGCTCCGCTACCACTTCATCCGTTGCCTCTGACATCACCAGATCGGCCATCGTCGGCCGCTGGGTGTTGTAAAACGCTCGCCAGACGTCCTGACTTCCCAGCATCTGGCGGGCATCCAGTCCGGTCAGGTGGGTGCATGCCTGATTCCAGTGTGTGACCCGACGACCTTCATCAATGACGAAGGTTGGGATCGAACTACCGTCAACGATCTGCGATAGTTTGCGCTCGCTGTTTTTGATCGCAAGTTCTGCCTGCCACAATTCGGTGATGTTTCGCCCGACACCACGGTAGCCTGTAAACGTGCCATGGGTATCGAAGACGGGGGTGCCGCTGATTGAATAACGTTGCAGCACACCCGTTGAACTCGGCACGGTGTACTCAAAATCGCGGAAGGCTTCGTGCCGTTCGCAGCTTGCGATGTGTTCTGCAATGTGTTCTGCGCTAATGCCCGATATGGGCATATCCCAGCGCCGCTTGCCGATATAGTCTGCCTTGGGGCGCTGAAGCTTTTCGGTGGAGTTTCCGGAAAATTGTTTGAAGCGAAATTCTGTATCCTGTTCCCAGAACCAGTCTGACGAAAGTGACGCAATATCGCGCAGCGCGCGGGTTTTCTCCTCGATCATTTGTTCGGCATTGTCGTATGCCGCGCGCAGTGCAATGTCTGCCTGGTAGCGTTTGGTTACATCGGTGTAGGTGGTCACAAACCCACCACTGGCCAGCGGCCTGTCGACGAATTCAATCACCATTCCGTTGGGCATGGTGTGTTCGTAACGACGCGATATGCGCATGCCGACAACTGCCATGCGTTCTGTAATCACAGTGGCTATTTCGCCCGGTTGATAGCCTGCGTTTTGTGCGAAGCTGGCGATAAGCCGTGCCAGAGATATTCCGAAATCGATTGCGTCTGGCTGAATATTGCTTAATTCAAGAAAGCGCTTATTCCAAACAACCAGTCGCATCTCTGCATCGAACATGGTGATGCCCTGATCGATATTGTCGACCGCATCGCGCAAGCGCGTCAGGTTTTGTTCGATGGTGTCGCCGGCATGACTGAGCATGTCTAAAAGATTGACCGCGCCAGCGGGTGGCGCGGAAATCGGCAACACAATGTTGTTTTTGGATGACACAAGCGGGGTCTCGACTTTGCGCACGCGCAAGAGCGATGCGACGCAAAAGCGCACGACGCGGGCCAGAGGCCGAACAACGTCGAGGGGCCCCGCGATACTGAAATTGATCAGCCGTGCGCCATTGACATCAATCCCCATGTTGACGCCTTCGCGCATGGTCGGAGAGCTTGCGGCTTCCTCACTCGAAACGCCGTACTCGTCAATTTCGCCACGCATGATACGAGCCGCAATGGCATGGATGCTGCCGATGCGACCCCGCTCGCTGGACGCAATAATGCGGCCATCAATGTCCATGAAGTTGCATACGAAACCCAATTCGGCGGCAAGTACATCACAGAGCTGTTGTCCGAATAGGGGATCGAAATGGTTATGCATGCTTTCCCTTGTTGGTGTTTTGCGCTGACACACATCAAACGTGGGTTGCTGTTTGGAATTACAAGAAAAGACAGGCGATCGAGTCTGCTTAGACTACAGTAATTTTTATTCTAGAAGAATAGGGATATTCCTGTACTCGCGCCCACGCGCGTGTGATCCCTTTGCCTTCCCCCGTGGTGCGAAGGCGTAGTCGGCGACGAAATCGCCGGTTCAGGCGAACAGTCGTGCCAGTTCGGCACCGGGGGACGGCGCACGCATGAAGGCCTCGCCAACCAGAAAGGCATGCACGCCGCGTGAGCGCATCAGCGCCACGTCGGTGGGTGCAAGAATGCCGGATTCGGTGACCACGATGCGATCTGGCGGCATGCGGTGAAGCTGCGCGAGCGTGGTGTCGAGTGAAACCTCAAAACTGCGCAGGTTACGGTTATTGATGCCGATCAGCGGGGTGGTGAGCCGCAGGGCAATGTCGAGTTCTGCCGCGTCGTGACATTCGACCAGTACGCCCATTCCCAGCGTGTGAGCGACGGCTTCCATGTCGAGTAATTGTGAGAGTTCCAGTGCATCGACGATCAGCAAAATGGCATCCGCACCCATGGCGCGTGCCTCGAAGACTTGGTAGTCGTCGATCAGAAAGTCTTTGCGCAACACCGGCAAAGCGCAGGCCGCGCGTGCCTGTTGCAGATATTCCGGCGCACCCTGAAAGAACTGCCGGTCGGTGAGTACGGACAGGCAGGCCGCGCCGTGTTTTTCATAATCGGCAGCAATCTCGGCCGGCTGAAAATTCTCACGGATTACCCCTTTTGAGGGGCTGGCTTTTTTGATTTCTGCAATCACTGCCGTTCCCTGCCCGCGAAGCGGATTCACAGGGACGCAGAGCGCACCGGTATCGACTTTTGTGCGGATGGCCGCAACAAAGCCACGCGCCGGCGCAGTGTTTTCGGCTTCGCTGCGCACCGAGACAAGCGAACGCTCTGCTCTGGCGGTGGCTACTTCCTCGCGTTTGACGGCGAGAATTTTTTCAAGGATGTCGGCAGCCATGAGGTGAATATCAAGAAAATTTCTGTGTGAAGGTGACGAACGCGTCGAGTTTCTGGCGTGCCGCGCCAGACGCCAACGCCTCGCGCGCCTGCACGATGCCGGCACCAATCGAAGCAACCCGATTGGCGGCATAGAGCGCGGTGCCGGCATTCAGCACGACGATTTCGCGTGCCGTGCCCGGCGTGTTTTCCAGCGCGCCGATCAGCATGGCCTTCGATTCGTTGGCATCGGCAACTTTCAGGCTGCGGCTCGACGCCATGGCCAGACCGAAATCTTCCGGGTGAATTTCATATTCGCGAATGATGCCGTCCTTCAGCTCACCGACCACCGTGGTGGCACCGAGCGAGACTTCATCCATGCCGTCCTTGCCCCACACCACCAGCGCGTGGTTGGCACCGAGTTGCTGCATGACGCGCACTTGAATGCCAACGAGATCAGGATGAAATACGCCCATCAGGGTGTTGGGCGCGCCGGCCGGATTGGTCAGCGGGCCGAGAATGTTGAACAGCGTGCGCACGCCCATTTCGCGCCGCACCGGGGCGACATTTTTCATCGCCGGATGATGATTGGGCGCAAACATGAAGCCGCAACCGATGGTCTCGATGCACTCGCCGACCTGTTCGGGTGTCAGCATGATATTGGCACCGAGGGATTCCAGCACGTCAGCCGCGCCCGACTTTGATGACACGCTGCGCCCGCCATGCTTGGCCACCGTCGCACCCGCAGCGGCGGTGACGAACATCGATGCGGTGGAGATGTTGAAAGTTTGCGAGCCGTCACCGCCAGTGCCGACAATGTCCACGAAATGCTGGTTGTGTGCGGTCACTACTTTGGTCGACAATTCGCGCATTACGGTCGCTGCCGCAGCGATTTCGCCGATGGTTTCTTTCTTGGTGCGCAGACCGGTAAGAATCGCCGCAATCATCAGCGGTGAAACCTCCCCCGCCATGATCTGCCGCATCAGATGCAGCATTTCATCATGAAAAATTTCGCGGTGTTCGATGGTGCGCTGAAGCGCTTCCTGAGGCGTCATCATGAGGTCTTCCGAAGAAAGTTTTTGAGCAGGTCATGACCGCATTCGGTCAGAATGGATTCGGGATGAAACTGTACACCTTCGACATCAAATGTTTTGTGGCGCACCCCCATGATCTCGCCGTCATCCGTCCATGCGGTGAGTTCAAGGCAGTCCGGCAGCGTGTCGCGACGGATGGCGAGTGAGTGGTAGCGCGTCACCGTGAGCGGGTTCGGTAGCCCTTTGAACACGCCCGTATCAAGATGCGTGATGGCCGAGGTCTTGCCGTGCATGGGCTTTTGCGCATGTACGATCTCACCACCAAATGCCGCGCCAATACTCTGGTGCCCTAGACAAACACCAAGCAGCGGAATCTTTCCGGCAAATTCCTTGATTGCCGCCACCGATATGCCGGCCTCGGCGGGCGAACATGGCCCCGGTGAAATGACGATGCGCGCTGGTTTCAGTGCGGCGATTTCCTGCACCGTGATGGCGTCGTTGCGAAACACCTGCACGTCTTCACCCAACTCGCCGAAATACTGCACGAGGTTGTAGGTGAAACTGTCGTAGTTGTCGATCATCAGCAGCATGGTGAAAACCTCACTTGACGCAGAGAGCGCAGAGGCGCAGAGATCACGGAGAAAATCGTATCAGAGTCCATTGGCGATGCGCTTGATTCCATCCTTGAGGACGCGGTTGTTGAAATTGACCAGCAGTCCGAGCGGTTTCTTAGCCAGACGGAGATAGGTCAGCAGTTGTGCTTCGTGCAATGGAAGTATCTTATCGATTGCTTTAACTTCGATGACGAGAGTCTCTTCGACCAGAAGATCGAGTCGAAATCCATCTCCCAACGCAATATTTTTGTAGTGCAAAGGCACGGCGAGTTGACGTGCCACCCTGAGCCCCTGCAAGCGCAACTCATGCTCAAAAGCAAGTTCATAGGCAGACTCTAGCAGCCCTGCACCGAGCACCCGATGCACCTCAATGGCCGCACCAATTACTTTGCCGGATAGATTGCCTGTCATCATGTCTGATCTTTGCGTTCTCTGCGTCTCTGTGATCTCGGCGTTAAATGCGGTGATCTCACTCAAACCGTGTATCCAGGCCGGCTTCGGCCATCTCGGCGGCGCGTAACTGGGCGCGTGCCTTGTTCAGCGTTTCCTGCCATTCGGAATCTGGGTCGGAATCGGCGACGATGCCAGCACCCGCTTGCACATGGATGCGACCGTTTTTGACCACGGCGGTGCGGATGGCGATGGCTAAATCCATGTCGCCGTTGAAGCCGAGATAGCCGACGCTGCCGGCGTAAATGCCGCGCTTGGTCGGCTCCATTTCGTCGATGATTTCCATGGCGCGCACCTTGGGCGCGCCGGATACGGTGCCGGCGGGGAAAGTGGCTTTCAATACGCTCATGGCATCTTCATCGTCGCGCACCGTGGCTTCGACGTTCGAGACGATGTGCATGACGTGCGAGTAACGCTCGATGATGAAGCGGTCAGTGAGCTTGACGGTGCCGGTTTTGGCGACGCGGCCGACGTCGTTGCGGCCGAGGTCGAGCAGCATCAGGTGTTCGGCACACTCTTTCGGGTCGGCCAGCAGGTCGGCGGCGAGTGTGGCATCTTCGGCTGCGTTGGCACCGCGTTTTCTGGTGCCGGCAATCGGGCGCACGGTAACTTTTTTGTTGCCGGCTTCGTCTTCCAGCCGCACCAGTATTTCCGGTGAGGCACCGACGACATGGAAGTCGTCGAAGTTGAAATAGAACATGTAGGGTGACGGGTTCAGCGTGCGCAGTGCGCGGTAGAGCGCCAGCGGGCTGGCTGCGAAGGGCATGCTCATGCGTTGCGAGAGCACCACCTGCATGATGTCGCCATCGACAATATATTGTTTGGCGCGGCGCACGGCGGCCTTGAATTCTTCTTCACTGAAGCCGAAGGTCGGGGTGGCGGGGACGGCGTGTGTGTCAGCCGGAATCTGCGCCGGTGCGCGCAATTGTGCCAGCAGTTGCTTGAGCCGCGCCTGGGTTCGATCCCATGCATCTGGCGAGGCCGGGTTGGTGTAGACCACCAGCGTGAGCTTGCCGGAGAGGTTGTCGACAATGGCGATTTCTTCCGAGAGCAGCAGCAAAATGTCCGGGATGCCTTCCAGCCCGGCGGCGTCTGGCTTGCTGGTGTGCGCCAGTTTGGTTTCGATATAGCGCACGGTGTCGTAACCAAAGGCACCGACCAGTCCGCCACAGAAACGCGGCAGCCCGGGTAGATCAGGCACCTTGAAGCGCGCCATGTAGGCGCTGATGAAATCCATCGGGTTGATGTCGTCGCGGGTTTCGACCGCATGCCCGTTTTTCAGCACGGTGATGGCGTTGCCGGTGACGCTGATGCGCGTGCTGGCAGCCAGTCCGATGAAGGAATAACGGCCGAAACGCTCGCCGCCTTGCACGGATTCAAGCAGGTAGGAATAGGGCGTGTTGGCCAGTTTGAGATAAATCGACAGTGGCGTGTCGAGATCGGCGAAGGTTTCGAGCGTGACCGGTATGCGGTTGTAGCCTTCGGCGGCAAGCCGGTTGAACTCAACTTCGTTGATGCGATTGATGCGGGAATTCATGGGGTGCTCCACAAAGCAAACAAGGCAGACAGCAGATCAAGGCAGGCATGGCGGGGGCCATGCGAAATGGCAACTCAGCGCGAGTGACGCCAGGGCCATGCCTCCACCCGGAATGCGGTGTTCCGGGTATGTTGCTTTGTGGTGGATGAATGCTTCATTTTGGGGTGTGAGCAGAAAGAACGCGCCGTGCAGCGTCGTCGATGCCGGCAACTATAGCATCGCAATTCAGGGTGCGCACGTCCTGCCCTTCGTTGTAGCCGTAGGGCACCAGGAACACCGGGCAGCCGGCGGCACGCGCGGCGTTGCAGTCATGGACGGAGTCGCCGATCATCAGGGTTTCGGCCGGCGATACATTGAGCCGGCCGCACGCCCAGACAAGCGGCATCGGGTCGGGTTTCTGGCGCGGCAGGCTGTCGCCGCTCACCGTGACTGTGATGAATTCAGCCAGCCCGGTGCGCTCCAGCAGCGGGACGGTAAAGGCATGGGGCTTGTTGGTGACGATGCCCAGCGGCAACCCGGCGGCACGAAATGCGCCCAGCCCTTCCATGACACCCGAGAAAGGGCGTGCATGGCGGCCGTTGCACAGGGCGTAGTGGCGACGAAAACTCTCCAACGCGATTTCCTGCAGCGGTGCAGGATCGTCGGCAAAATTGCGTTGGCCGGCCAGTAAGCGTTTGACCAGATTGACCATGCCACGGCCGACATAGGTGCGGATGTCTTCCACGCTGACAGGTGACCGGCTCAGCTCTGCCAGCATGCCGTCGGCCGCTGCGTGCAGGTCGAGCACGGTGTCGAGCAGTGTGCCGTCCAGATCCAGCAGGACAGCCCGGATCGTGGTCATCCGGCTTTGGCGAGTTCAGCGCGCAAGGCACCGATGACGGTGTTGTAACGATGTTTGTCGCGGTCTTGCGCCGCACCAAAGACGGCCGAGCCGGCGACGAAGGTGTCGACTCCGGCGCGGGCGACTTCAAGTATGTTGGCGGGTGTGACCCCACCGTCGATTTCGAGGCTGACACCCAGGCCGCGTGCATCGATCATCTGCCGTACCTGCCGCGCCTTGTCGAGCACGAAGGGGATGAACTTCTGCCCGCCGAAGCCGGGGTTCACGCTCATCAAAAGCACCATGTCGATTTTGTCCAGCGTGTATTCGAGCACGTCCAGCGGCGTGGCCGGATTGAACACCAGCCCCGGCTTGCAGCCGCATTCGCGGATCAGGCCAATGGTGCGGTCAATATGTTCCGAGGCTTCCGGGTGAAAGGTGATGTAGGTGGCACCGGCCTTGGCAAAGTCGGGAATGATGCGATCCACCGGCTTCACCATGAGGTGTACGTCGATCGGCGCGGTGACACCGTGCTTGCGTAGTGCCTCGCAGACCAGCGGGCCGATGGTGAGGTTGGGCACGTAGTGGTTGTCCATGACGTCGAAGTGCACGATGTCGGCGCCGGCGGCGAGGACGTTATCGACTTCTTCGCCGAGTCTGGCGAAGTTGGCGGAAAGGATGCTGGGGGCGATGCGGAAGGGGTGGCTCACGGGGGGGGCTCCGGGCAGGGAATGTATGAATTCTAACGGCGCACGCATCGCAGTGAATCAGTTCCGCTGATGACGGCAATCAATGCCGTGTATTTACCGTGTATTCAGCGTCGACTTTTACAGTTTGCCGGCGGCGACGAGGCGGTTGACCAGCGTGTTGGTGGACAACCAAATCACCATGTCGTCGAACTGACCGGGGTCCGGGGATGCTGGCGGTGATGCCGTGCGGCTGACAAACGAGGTGCCGGCGGCATCGTTGCCGTTGGTGTCTTCGTCGGTGTTGATGCTGGCCGAGTCGGCCACCTGTGTTCCGGTCGTCGAGTAGGCCCAGGCCGCAGATGCGCCGTGTGAAACCACGGCCGCAGGCACGCTGGCTGCCAGCGTTTGCAGTGCGTTTGCGCTGTCCCGCGTGCGCAGGGTGATGTCTCCGGTGCTTGTCGTCGAGAACTTCGCGCCGGTGCCGGTGCCGCTGTTTGAGAAGGCGGGCGTGACGCTGTAGCGGTAGAGGTGCTCCCAACTGTCAGAGCGCCCCAGCCCCAGTGTCGCCCACGGTAACGCGCCAACCCGGCTTGGACAAACACCGTTCGCATCGCGCGCGGCTTCGGCACCGTTGGTGGATAGATTGACCGGTGCCGGGCATGGCAGGTAGCCATTGATGATGGCATAGCCGGTCAGGGCATCGCGAATCTCGTCGAGCGCTCTTTCTGTTCCCTGTCGTGCGCGAATATCCTGCTGCGCTGACAGTGGCAGCAGCATGCCGCCGAGCAGCAGCGCGACGATGAACATCACGATGGCGAGTTCCACCAGCGTGAAGCCACGTTGCTTATGGAGTGCGTGGAAACGGGTTAGCAGCATGGGATGAATTTAACCACGCCGAACCTGCCTTGCGATTGCGTGCATGAAATCAAGGTAACCATGTTGTCGCCCGATCCTTGATCTCGATGAGTTGTCCGCGGGCAGTGGCGGTTGAACTGGTTACGCGTTCGCCGACCGTGAAGCCCACGCGGAGGTTTCTGAACGAGGGGCGATAACACTTTTTATCCGTGCCACAGGAAGAACCCGAGCCGCAAGGTGTGACGCTGCAATCGGCGGGTAGCGCAAGCTGTTCGTCGTAGATCGTTGCGGTGTCCGACACGATGGGCTTGAAGGTTGAATCCAGCACGCTCATGGCGCGCGTGGTATCGGCCAGCGCCACGGCGCGTGCGGTCAGGGCGCGGGCGGCGGCAATCGCGGGGGTCATGTCGCCGGGCTCATAGGACAGTTCAAGTCCGAACGTATAGGTGTTGTTGTCGACGCGCGTGATGGTATGTGCGCCGTTGAATTCGGTGGGAACGATACCGCTGTGGGTAATGATGTCGCCCGTATTCAGACCATGGTTGGCAGAAGTCACTGTCACCTGATCGGTGCTGCCGCTCACGTTAGCCCAGGTCATCGACGAGATATAGGGGCCGGGGTTGGTCTTGCCGCTCGGAAGTGTGGCGATGAAGTTGTCGGTATCAATTTGGGTAATGAGGTATTCGCCGTTATACCCGGTGGGAATGGCATCCTTGATAACCACATACTCGCCGGTGGCCAACCCGTGGCTGGCTGCTGTCACCGAGAGTGTCGGTGGCGTACCGCTGATGTAGGTCATGGCCGAGATGTTGGATGCGGTATGCGGTTCGATCCAGAACTGAACTTTTACGCTGGCGGAGCCGTTCTTCGGGTCGGTGGGTGCGGTAAAGCTGCGGGTGATTTCCAGCCGGGCGTGGAATTCCCGCTTGGCGGATCGGCTGGCCAGCGGTGAGATGGCACCCATGCGGTCAAGCGGTGCAATACCCGGCGCCGGATCGGGGGCGGGGGTCGGAAAGGGCATGATCGCGGACAGATTGGGCGGTGCCGGACGGCTGCTGGCATCCGGCTGGGTCGGGAAGCCATGCACGTTATCGTCCTGATCGGGGCGGGTCACCGTTGCGTTGGCGGTTTCACGCCCCCAATACACGATGCCGACATGGGCGTTGCTGGTCAGGTTTTGCGTCGCGCCGCAACTGCTTTGATAGCAGGGATCATTGCGGGGCACGCTGTCCAGCGGGGAACCCGATTCCGCATACGTGCTGCTACCACTGACCGTGTTGCGCGCGGTATCAAACTCGATCGCTAGTTTGGGTGCCTGAATGTGCGGCGTGACACCGTTGTCGCCGGAGTAGCCCAGATGTTGTCGTGCGCCGCCGCAGACGTCGCTGCCGTTGCGGTCGCCGTCAATCACCGCCAGCGTGAAGCCTTCGCCGACTTGACGGATGCGGAAGCGGAAATAGCTGCGCAAGCCGGTTCCGCTGCTGTGCGCCTCGGGCGTCCACGCGCAGGCAAAGAGTTGTGCGGCGGTGGCACCGTAGTTGGAGTTTTGACCGGCGCTACCGAGTGTGAGCGTGCGCGTCGCTGCCGAATATCCGGCCAGTGTGACGGCACCTGCTGTGGCCGTGACAGTTGGAGCCACCACAGCAAGACTGGCACCACCGGGAATGCAGCGCACGATGTCCTGATAGGCCGTTTGCCCGGAAGCGACGCTGGCAAGGCGGCTTTTGCCGGCAAATTTCCATGGTGTCGCGCAGTTTGCGAAGTCGACGCCCAGCAAAGCGGTAACGGCGGACAGGTTCTTGCCGTCCAACGGGAGTACATCGTCTTCAAGATAATTGGACGATGTGTTGCGTTCGTCCATGGTGGCGCGCGTCTGGGTTGCCGTATTGCGTTGCCCGGCAAACATGAGCGCCCCGGCGCAGGTGCTGGTGACGCCATCGACCACAACGCTGTGCTGCGTGCCCGGACACGCTGCGACAAAAAGCTGATCGCGGTAATGTGTGAAATAGCCTTTGGGTGTGATGGCGTTGACGGGGGTTGCGGTGTCATCGAAGCAGGTG
>CAJAWW010000086.1 GCA_903946745.1 uncultured beta proteobacterium | reverse complement strand
TGGTTTCGGCAAAGCCGATCTCGATCGCCGTATCAGCGAACACGGTGGCAACGATCTTGTGGAACGTCTTGTTGGGATCGACGAAGAGCAGTTTCACGTTGCTGGCATGGCCAAATGGACAATATCGATACGATCAAGCACGCCCTGAAATACGCACTCGACTCCGCTTAGAAAGCACAGATTACTGGAATATTCCCGGTGTGCGAAGCCATCCAGGCACTAGGGAGGCACCCGGGCGCAGCACCTGCCTGAACTTTATTTGCTTGTTTGCACGCTGCCGCGCTCCAGTTTGGGCAAAATTCACCCATGCTGATGCTTCGCCAACTGTCCTGCTCGCGCGGCGAGCGCCGCCTGTTTTCGGGTGTCGATGTCGACCTGCATGCGGGCGAATGGCTGCATGTACAGGGCGAAAACGGTGCCGGCAAGACCAGCCTGATGCGCCTGCTGGTCGGGCTGTCACCCGCCGATAGCGGAGAAATCTACTGGCGCGGCGAAAAAGCACCTTCTGCCGAGTTCCGTCGCGAGCTGCTGTATCTGGGTCACCATGCCGCGGTGAAGGAAGAACTCACGCCGCTGGAAAACCTGAGCCTGTCGGCGGCACTGGATGGCGACGTGCTCGATGAACGCGGCGCGCTTGGTGCCCTGATTCGCCTCGGCCTGCGGGGGCGTGAGGCGTTGCCGGTGCGCGTGCTCTCCGCCGGGCAAAAGCGCCGCGTGCTGCTCGCGCGCCTGCTCACCCGCAAAGCCACACTGTGGGTGCTCGACGAAGCCTTCAATGCGCTCGATGTTGGCGCGGTAAAACTACTCGGTGACCTGATCGCCGAACACCTCGGCAACGGCGGCATGGCCGTATTGACCAGCCACCAGCCACTGCCGGTGCCGGGGGGGAGGGTGTTGGTGCTATGAGGTCAAAGGCGATTTACCACGGGGAGCACGGGGGGCACGGGGAAAGACCATGCTGGGTATTGTTTTTGCCCTTCCCCGTGTCCCCCGTGGTAAACCTGTCTTTCCGCCCATGAACCCCCTCATCGCCGCCACCCGACGGGATCTGTTGCTGGCGCTGCGGCGCAAGAGCGAGGTGCTGACTACGGTGTTCTTTTTTGTCATCGTCGTCAGTCTGTTTCCGCTGGGCATTGGCCCCGAGCCGGTGCTGTTGAAAAAGATTGCGCCCGGGGTGTTGTGGGTGGCGGCACTGCTGGCCACCTTGCTGGGGCTGCCGCGCCTGTTTGCGGCCGACCATCTGGATGGCACGCTGGAACAAATGGCCTTGTCACCGCAGCCCTTGGGGCTGCTGGTCTCCGGTAAAATCCTTGCCCACTGGTTGAGTTGCGGCCTGCCGCTGGTGCTGCTGGCACCGCTGCTGGGTTTGCAATTTGATCTGGAGGCTTCCGCACTGGGGGTGTTGACCGTTGCACTGTTGTTGGGTACACCGCTGCTTTCATTGATCGGTGCCATTGGTGCGGCGCTGACGCTGGGGGTGCGCGGTGGCGGGGTGTTGCTGGCGTTGCTGGTGCTGCCGCTCTATATTCCGGCGCTGATTTTTGGTGCCGGGGCGGTCGAGGCGCACATTGCCGGCCTGGATGTTGGCGGGCATTTGTCGCTGCTGGCCGCCATGCTGGCACTGGCCACGTTTTTTGCACCCTGGGCCACCACGGCAGCATTGCGGATTGCCCTGGAGTAGATCCACCGCATGTTCAGCGTCGACTTTTCACTTTTTGAGATCGCATGACCCACTCACTGATTCACTGGTTCCGCTTCGCCAGCCCGCAAAGTTTTTATCCGCTGGCCGGAAAACTCGTGCCCTGGTTCTGGGCGCTGGCCGCCCTCACCGGCGCGGCCGGGCTTTACATCGGCTTTTTCGTTGCCCCGACCGACGCCCAGCAAGGCGAGGGCTACCGCATCATTTTTGTTCATGTGCCGGCCAGCTGGATGTCGATGTTCATTTATCTGGTGATGGCCTTCTGGGCGGGGTTGGGGCTGGTGCTCAACACGCGGCTTTCCGGCATGATGGCGCAAGCACTCGCCCCCACTGGCGCGTTGATGGCGGCACTCAGCCTCTGGACGGGTGCGCTGTGGGGCAAACCGATGTGGGGGGCGTGGTGGGTGTGGGATGCGCGACTCACCTCGGAACTGATTCTGTTCTTTTTGTACATCGGCTTCATTGCCTTGCAAGCGGCCATTGACGATCCGCGTCGTGCCGACAAGGCGGGTGCGGTGCTCGCGCTGGTGGGCGTAGTCAATATCCCGATCATTTATTTTTCGGTAAAGTGGTGGAACACCCTGCATCAGGGTTCCACCATCAACCTCAACAAAGCGCCGTCGATGGCCACCACCATGCTCTGGGGCATGTTGCTGATGGCGCTGTGTTTCTGGATGTATTCGATCGCCGTGGCGCTGATGCGTGCGCGCGCCATCATCCTCGAACGCGAACGTCACACCGAATGGGTCAAGCATGCACTGGACTAGCCTGCAAGATTTTCTCGCCATGGGCGGCTACGCCCTGTATGTGTGGGGCAGCTTCGGTGCCTGCCTGTTGTTGATGATTGCGGAACCTTTACTGGTGCGCCACCGTCTGAGTCAGGTTCGCGCCGGTTTGCGGCGCGAGCGACTGGCTGAAACACTGGATCAGGAAAACGCATGAAACCCCGTCAGAAACGTATCGCCATCATTGTCGGTGGCTTGGCATCACTCGGCATTGCGGCAGCACTCTTGCTCAACGCCTTGGACAGCAACATCGCGCTCTACGTCACCCCCACCGAAGTCGCCGCCGGCAAAGCCCCTCAGGGCAAGGCTTTCCGCATTGGCGGACTGGTCAAGGAAGGCTCGATTCAGCGCAACGACATGACCGTGCGCTTCATCATGACCGACACCGCCAAAGATATTCCGGTGGCCTTCACCGGCATCCTCCCCGACCTGTTCAAAGAGGGCAAAGGTGCTGTGGCACAGGGCAAGCTCGACGCCGGCGGCGTGTTTGTCGCCAGCGAAGTGCTGGCCAAACACGACGAAAACTACATGCCGCCGGAAGCGAAAGCGGCGGTCGATGCGGCGCAGAAGAAATGATGGCTGCTGGAAAGGCAATTCACCACGGGGAACACGGGGGGCACGGGGAAAACCCGTCATGCTCTGCCCCCGTGCGCCCCGTGTCCCCCGTGGTTAAAACAGGTTTTCTTCCATGACTCCAGAACTCGGCCATTTCGCCCTCATTCTCGCCTTCGTTGTTGCCCTCATCCAAGGCATCCTGCCGCTCATTGGCGCGCAGCGTAATCACGGGCAGTGGGTTGCGCTGGCGCGACCGGCGGCGCAAACGCAGTTTTTGCTGATTGCCTTTGCCTTTGCCTGCCTTGCCCACGGGTTTTTGAATAATGACTTTTCGGTGGCCTACATTGCCCATCATTCCAACACCCAGTTGCCGACCTTGTATCGTTTTTCGGCGGTATGGGGCGGGCATGAAGGTTCGTTGCTGCTCTGGGTGCTGATGCTAGCCGGCTGGGCGGCGGCGGTTTCGGTGAGTTCGCGGCATCTGCCCGAGACCATGGTGGCGCGCGTGCTGGCAGTGCTGGGGCTGGTCAGTATTGGCCTGCTGGCCTTTGTGTTGTTCACCTCCAACCCCTTTGACCGGCTGCTGCCGGCGCCGGCTGAAGGGCGCGACCTCAATCCGTTGCTGCAAGACCCCGGACTGGTGTTTCATCCGCCCATGCTCTACATGGGTTATGTCGGCTTTTCAGTAGCGTTTGCCTTTGCCATCGCTGCACTGATTTCCGGCCGGCTCGATGCCGCCTGGGCGCGCTGGTCGCGGCCGTGGACCACGGCGGCCTGGGTGTTTCTCACGCTGGGCATTGCGCTGGGCAGCTGGTGGGCGTATTACGAGTTGGGCTGGGGCGGCTGGTGGTTTTGGGACCCGGTCGAGAACGCCTCGTTCCTGCCCTGGCTGGTGGGCACCGCGCTCATCCACTCGCTGGCCGTGACCGAAAAACGCGGCAGCTTCAAAAACTGGACGGTGCTACTGGCGATTGCCGCGTTTTCGCTCTCGCTGCTGGGCACCTTCCTCGTGCGTTCCGGCGTGCTCACCTCGGTGCATGCTTTCGCCACCGACCCGCGCCGTGGCGTGTTCATTCTGATTTTGCTGGCGATTGTCGTCGGTGGCTCGCTGCTGCTGTTTGCCTGGCGCGCACCCAAAGTGCATGCCGGCGGCAATTCCGGTTTGTTCTCGCGCGAAACCCTGCTGCTGATGAATAACGTGCTGCTGGTCGTGGCCGCCGGCAGCGTGCTGCTGGGCACACTCTACCCGCTGCTGATCGACGCACTCAATATGGGCAAACTCTCGGTCGGCCCCCCTTATTTCAATGCGGTTTTTGTGCCCATCATGGTGCCCTTGCTGCTGCTGGTCGGTATTGGCCCCCTGGCGCGCTGGAAGCATGCTGATCTGAAAGACATCACCGCACGTCTGCGCGTTGCGGCCGTGCTGGCCGTGCTAGCCGGCATTGCGCTGCCCAAGCTGATGGGCGAATGGTCGGCGCTCACTGCGCTGGGCTGCCTGATCGCGGTGTGGATCACCGCCAGCGGCGTGTTTCAGATTATCGAGCGGCTACAGCGTGGTGGCGGCCTGAAATCCGCTCCAGCTTCGTTCTGGGGCATGCATCTGGCGCACTTCGGGCTGGCTGTGTTTGTCATCGGCGTCACCATGGTCGGCGGCTATCAGGAAGAAAAAGACGTGCGCATGGCACCCGGCGATACCGTCAGCGTGGGCGGCTACAGCTTCCGCCTGATCGGCATCAAAGAGGCGCGCGGCCCCAATTATCTGGCTACGGTGGGCACGGTTGAGCTCTCGCAAGACGGCCGCGTGCTGAAAAACATGCACCCGGAAAAGCGCCGCTACCTGTCTTCTTCCATGCCCATGACGGAAGCCGCCATCGATGCCGGTTTTACCCGCGACGTCTATGTCTCGCTGGGCGAACCGCTCGACAAACCCGGCGAAAAAACCGGTGCCTGGAGCGTGCGCGTGTATTACAAACCCTTCATCGATTGGATCTGGGGCGGCTGCATTTTTATGGGCTTAGGCGGCGTGCTCGCCATGCTCGACCGCCGCTACCGTATTCGTGTCAAATCGGCTGAAACCGTCGCTGAAACCGTCATGAGCAAAGGCACCGTAGCAGGAACCCCGGCATGAAACGTTTTCTGATTCCGCTGGGGGCCTTTGTGGTGCTGGTGATTTTTCTCGCCATTGGCCTGACGCGCGACCCGCGTGACGTGCCCTCACCGCTCAAAGACAAACCCGCGCCGGCCTTCAGCCTGCCGCAACTGGGCAGCGACAAAGCATTCTCCCCGGCCGACATGCAAGGCCGGGTCTGGCTGCTCAACGTCTGGGCGTCGTGGTGCGTGTCCTGCCGGCAGGAGCACCCGATTCTGGTTGCCTTCGCCAAAAGCGGCAACACGCCCATTGTCGGCCTCAACTACAAAGATCAGATTCCCGACGCCAAAAAATGGCTGGCCGATTTCGGTGATCCCTATGTGCTCTCCGCCGTCGATGCCGATGGCCGCGTCGGCATCAATTACGGCGTGTATGGCGTGCCGGAAACCTATGTCATCGACAAAGCCGGCGTCATCCGTCTGAAACACACCGGCCCCGTCACCGCGGATTCGCTCAAAAATCAAATCCTGCCGCTGGTCGCAGCGTTAAACAAATGAAACGCCTTTTCCATCTCTGTTTTCTCTGTGTCCTCTGTGCCGCCATGGTGAACCCGGTGTTCGCCCGTGAAGCCGCACCCATGGCCGCCGACGCCGCCATCGAAAAACGCATGGTGCTCATCAGTGAAGAACTGCGCTGCCTGGTCTGCCAAAACGAATCGCTGGCCGGCTCGCATGCCGATCTGGCGCAAGACCTGCGGCGCGAAATTCGCACTCTGATCGGGCAAGGCAAAACCGATCAGGAAATTCTCGATTTCATGGTCGCCCGCTATGGCGATTTTGTGCGTTACCGCCCGCCCGTCAAACCCACCACCTGGTTGTTGTGGGGCGGGCCTTTCTTGCTGCTCATTGGTGGCATCGGCGTGCTGATTGCCTTCCTGCGCCGCCGTGCCGCTGCCCCCGAAACCACCGCACTTTCTGACGAAGAGCGCCGCCGCGCCGCCGCCTTGCTGGACGACAAACCCTCATGATCTCTTTTTATCTGGCCGCCGCCGCGATTCTCGCCGTGGCGTTGTTGACGTTGTTGCGTCCGCTGTTGCATCCCTGGTTAAAAAAAACCAACAGTGCAACACCCTCCGGCGACACGCTGCAAACCCTGAACACCGCGGTGCACCGCGACCGCCTTGCCGAACTGGATCGCGATCTGGCCAACGGCGTGCTTTCCGCCACCGACCACGCCGAAGCATGCAACGAACTACAACGGCAATTGCTCGACGACACCGCAAGCAGCGAGTCCGCCACGCCGGCGACGACCAGCCGCAAAACCGCCATGGTGCTAGCACTGCTGCTGCCGGTGCTGGGCATTGCGCTCTATCTGCTGCTGGGTTCGCCGTCTGCCGTATTGTCGGCCGACGAACAGGCGCGGCGTGCCAGTGCGGCGATGGAAAAAATGGTCACCGAACTGGCACAGAAACTTGAAAAAGAACCCGGCAACACCGAAGGCTGGGTCATGCTTGCGCGCTCCTACAAAGCCATGGGGCGCTGGCAAGATGCCGAACAAGCCTTCCAGCGCGTTGGCCCTGGGCTACAACAAAACGCCACACTGCTCGCCGATCTGGCCGAAGTGATCGCGCAGCAGACGCGCAGCTTCGAGGGTCGGCCGCGCGCACTGTTGCAGCAGGCGCTCAAACTTGACCCCAACAATCTTCAAGCCTTGTTGCTGGGCGGCACTGACTTGTTTGAAAACGAACGCTATCGCGAAGCTGCGGCACTGTGGGAGCACCTGCTGAAGCAACTCGAACCCGGCTCGGAAGACGCGCAGTCCATCGAAGCAGGCATCGCCCGGGCACGCGAATTTGCAGCTCAGTCAACCAAGCCAAAAGTCGACGCTCAAACCACGGCAAAAACCACAACAAAAACTGCGGCAAAAAAGGCCGTCAGCGGGCGCGTCGAACTCTCGCCGGCCTTGCGTGACAAGGTCAAGCCTGCCGACGTGGTCTTCGTTTTCGCCCGCGCCGTCAATGCCGATGGCACCCCCGGCCCGCGCATGCCGCTGGCTGCGCAGCGCACGCGGGTGGCCGATCTGCCGCTGACATTCACCCTCGACGACAGCCAGGCCATCAGCCCCGAGGCGGTGATCTCTACGGCGGCGGCGGTGCGTGTCGAAGCCCGCATCTCGCGCTCTGGCAACGCAACCCCCGGAAAGGGCGATCTGACCGGCAAAAGCGCGGTCGTCAAACCCGGCGCAAAGAACCTGCACATCCTGATCGACAGCATCGCGGAGTAAGCATGACACAGCCTACACCGCGCAGAAAAATTATCCCGATCAAACCAGTCGCCGATCCCGACAGCAAAATTTATCCACGTTCGATCACCGGCCTGTTTCAACGCTGGCGCTGGTTTTTTGTCGGGCTCACCCAGCTGATTTTTTATGGCCTGTGCTGGCTGCCGTGGAACGGCCGCCAAGCCGTGCTGTTCGATCTTGAAGCGCGTCGCGCCTACCTGTTCAACCTGGTGTTGTGGCCTCAAGACGCCATCTATCTGGCAATTCTGCTCACGCTGTCTGCGCTGGCGCTCTTCCTGTTCACCACCGTCGCCGGGCGTTTATGGTGTGGCTACAGTTGTCCGCAAACGGTTTATACCGAAATATTTTTATGGATCGAACGCCAACTCGAAGGCGACCGTCCCAAGCGCATGAAGCTCGATGCGGCACCGTGGTCAGCACGAAAAGCCGGCATCAAATTCAGCAAGCACGGCATCTGGTTGTTGTTGTCGTTCTGGACCGGGCTAACCTTCGTCGGCTACTTCACGCCCATTCGCGAACTGGTCGCCAGCCTTTCCAGCTTTTCATTCGGGCCGTGGGAAATTTTCTGGGTGCTGTTCTACGGCTTCGCTACCTATGGCAACGCGGGTTTTTTGCGCGAACACATGTGCATCTATATTTGCCCCTACGCGCAGTTCCAGTTCGTCATGTTTGATCGTGACACACTACTCATCGCCTACGACACCGCACGCGGTGAACCACGCGGCAGCCGCGCGCGCAATGCCAAAGTTGATGACAACCCTATTGAAACCAAAACCGACATCAAGCCTGCCGGTCTGGGTGATTGCATCGATTGCAGCATCTGCGTGCAGGTCTGCCCCACCGGCATCGACATTCGCAACGGTCTGCAACTGGAGTGCATCGGCTGCGCCGCCTGTATCGACGCCTGCGATGAGGTCATGGACAAGATGAACTACCCGCGCGGCCTGATTCGCTATTCCACCGAAAATGCGGTGCAGAACCGCTTGTCCAACGCACAGATCATCCGCCGCGCACTGCGGCCACGGGTGCTGATTTATCTGTCAATTTTTCTGGTGGCGACAACCATTACCGCGTGGTCGCTGCTGACGCGCCTTCCGCTCAAGGTCAACGTCATTCGCGACCGCGCCACGCTCTCGCGCGAAGCCACCGATGGCAGCATCGAAAATGTATTCCGTCTGAATGTCACCAATGCCAGCGAAACCGCGCATGTGTATCAGGTGCAGGTCGCTGGCTTGCCCGGCTTACGCCTGGCCGAGCCGGTAGATATCGCGGCAGCCGCCGCGTCAGTGGGCAGCACGACACTGGTGCTGCGCGTCGAACCGGGCGCAGCCAAAGCCGGCAATCACCCGATCCAGGTTACCGTCAGCGACGCGGCCAACCCGTCAGTCTCGATCACCGAGACAACCAAATTCATCGTGCCTTGACCCTGGAAAAGGCGGTTGACCACGGGGGGCACGGGGGAAAATCAAAAGCTTACAGTAGGCTATGCAACAACCCATTGGGTGAGCGAGACGCACGTTGCAATGCATTGAATTTCCCCGTGCCCCCCGTGTTCCCCGTGGTTAAACTGAAGTTTTACGGTTGCTATCACCGTCCCGGTCGGATGTCAGCCTCATAGCGCGCCGAAAACTTGGCGGGCAGCGGGTTGGGGGCACCGCTCTCGTCACCCATTTGGCTACGCAAATACCTGAGCGCAAGCGATGTGAGCTTGGCGTAGATGTCCATGTTGGCTGACACTTCGCAATTCATCCACGCAATGCCCTCCGGCGTCTCGCGGTACCAGGCCTGATTTTCTTCGTAGAACTTGGGTGGGGGGTACGGGTTACCGCCCAGATTGACCTCGCGCTCCAGCCCCCACAGATAGGATTTGTAGCGCTTGGCCCACTTCATGCCGTGGGCGTCCGCGTAGGCCTTGTTGTTGCGGAACGTGAAATCTACCAGCTCAACATTGCGTGGATGGGCGTCGCACGACAGTATCCAGCAATGATAGTTGCCACCCACCGGATTGGAAAATGAGGTGTTATTCACCAGCGCCAGAAAGTTGCCGTCGCCGGCATCCATGATCGACAGACCCGCCGTCGGCCGGTAATTCCTGCCCAGCACAATGCTCGCCACGTTCGAACCTACGATGGCATAGGCATGGCACAGATTGGGATAAATGTCGGGAAACGCAACCGAGATGACCTCATGGACAACGTCTGCAATCAGCCGCTTTTGACGATTACCCACCGGAGCCACCGGCTCAACAAAGCCCGAGCCGTGGCCAGAAACACGCAGACGACGAATATTGACATGATTTTTCCGTGAGTCAGCCACAGGGGTACGCCTTTGCACGATAAGTTGCTCATCTGCGCTATCGGCAGTTTTTCGGGCATCTTGAGTATTTGCGCCAGCGTTTTGCTGTTAATTCAGAAAAAAATTTAACCAAGATTTTCCAGGGTCATTCAACTCGCGTTGCCACCATGCGACGCAGTTCGGGCAGGCAGGAACCGCAGGATGTTCCGCAATTGCGTTTCTTTTGCAGGGCGGCAAGATCAAGGCCGGCGGCCACATCGGCCTGAATTTCGTGCTCGGCCACATCAAAACAGTTGCAAATGATGCGCCCGCGCGCCGAAGGTAGGCCTAGGGTAAAACTCGGTGGCGCAAAGAGCGGTGCCAGTAACCAGTTGCGCAGTTCCTGTGTTGGGCCCCGGCTGACAATAAGGTCGGTCAGCCACTCGGTTGCACGTGTTTCGTTGCACAGCAAAATTCCGGTGAGTTGGTCGTCCTCGATCAGCGCACGCTTGGCAAGCCCGGTCTGGGTGTCATTGAGCGTCACCGCCCGGTGTGAATCCAGCCCCAGTGCTGCACTCAGTTCGGCCAGCATTTCGGCCGATGGCAAGGGACGATCAACCCCGCCCCAGGCGCGCAACGCCACGACCAGCGTGTCGCGACCGGTAAGCGTCAGCGTGGCGTAGTCAAAACGCTTCAACCAAGGCTGCAAGGCAGCATGCAACGACCCGACATCGTCGCGCCGGGCGGCAGTCAGTTGCCATCCGGTGGGAAATTTCTCAACCTGCACCGCGGCATGTTTCAATTCTGGCTGGCGCGAGACCGGATCGGCAATCGGGGTTGTCAGCTGATTGACGCCCAGCCCCCGCATGAAACGCCCGCCCCAGTGCATCGGCATATACGTCTGCGCCGGCTGCATTGCTGCCGAACTTGCGACCCTGAGCAACAGCGTGCCGCGCCGCCCCGTGACGCGAATCAGATCGTCATTGACCAGACCCCGCCGGGCCATATCGCGCGGATGCATTTCCAGCACCGGCTCGGGCGTGTGTGCGAACAAGCGCGGCACGACACCGGTGCGGCTCATGCCGTGCCAGTGGTCGCGCAGGCGGCCGCTGTTGAGGTGCAACGGGAAATGCGCGTCGGTCATGTCGGCCAGCGGGCGATGTTCCACGTCCTTGAAGCGGGCACGACCGTTGGCGGTCGCAAAAACGCCATCAGCATACAGGCGCGCAACACCGATGGTGGTGCCGGTAGTGGTGCCGGTAGTGGTGCCGACGCTGGTGCCGGCTGGAAACGGCCACTGCTGCGCGCCGCGTGCTTCAATCAGCGCATACGACAAGCCGCCAATATCCAGATCGCGGCCCACCGTGCTGGCGCGATGCTCATTGAAAATTTCTTCCGCCGTGGTGTAGGGAAACAATGCCGCACCGTAGTTTGAGCGTCGACTTTTCAGGCGTGTTTCCAGCGCACGGGCAAAGTCTGCCGCAATGCGCCAGTCGGCGCGTGCCTCGCCCGGCGCGGGCACGGCGGCACGCACCCGCGAAATGCGGCGTTCGGAATTGGTGACCGTACCGTCCTTCTCGCCCCAGCCGGCCGCGGGCAGCAGCAGATCGGCAAATGCGGTCGTATCGGTCTGTGCGCTGACTTCCTGCACCACCACGAAGGGGCAGCGCGCAAGTGCTTCATGCACGCGTGTCAGATCCGGCAGCGACTGCGCCGGATTGGTGCAGGCGATCCACAGAGCCTTGATCTGGCCGCTGTGCACGGCCTCGAACAATTCAATCGCCGGCAAGCCGGGTTTGGCCGGCACATCGGTAACCCCCCACAGCTGCGCCACTTCGGCACGATGTTGCGGGTTCGCCAACTCGCGATGCGCCGACAGCAAATTGGCCATGCCACCCACTTCGCGCCCCCCCATGGCATTGGGCTGTCCGGTGAGCGAAAACGGCCCGCAGCCGGGCTTGCCGATTTTGCCGGTGGCCAGATGCAAATGAATGATCGCTGCATTGTTGTCAGTGCCGTGGCACGACTGATTCAAACCCTGGCAATACAGTGATAACGCCGCCGGCGCATCACCGAACCAGCGTGCGGCGGTGATGATGTCCTGCGTTCCGCGCGCGCCCAGACCGCAAATATCGGCCACCATGGCGGGCGTGAAGTCGCGCACAGTGGCCTTGAGCGACGCAAACCCTTCGGTGTGCGCCGCGATGAAGGCCTCATCAATCTTGCCCTCATGCAACAGCACATGCAGCAGGGCATTGAAGAGCGCAATATCGGTGCCCGGCAAAATTGCCAGATGCAGATCAGCGACTTCTGCCGTATCGGTGCGCCGCGGATCGACCACGATCAGCTTCATCTCCGGGCGCGCTTTTCGCGCCGCTTCAATGCGCCGAAACAGTACCGGATGCGCCCAGGCCGTATTGGCACCGGCGATCAGCAGGCAGTCGGTATGGTCAATATCTTCATAACAGCACGGTGGCGCATCGGCACCCAGCGTGGCCTTGTAACCCGCCACCGCCGAACTCATGCACAGGCGCGAATTGGTGTCGATGTTATTGGTGCCGATCAACCCCTTGGCCAGCTTGTTGAAGACGTAGTAATCCTCGGTCAGCAACTGGCCGCTGATATAAAACGCCACGCTGTCGGGGCCGTGCGTTTCGATCGTCTGCGCAAACCGGTCGGCCGCATGATCGAGCGCCGCATCCCAACGCACTGACTGACGCGGTGCCTCCTTACTCACACGCAATTGCGGTTGCGTCAGGCGCTGTGCGAGCGCCTGCGGTGTCATGGTCAGGTGTAGCGTATTGCCCTTGGTGCACAAGCGACCAAAATTTGCCGGATGATCCGGGTCGCCGCGCACACCGCTGATGTGCGTGCCATCATGCTCGATGATGACGCCGCAGCCAACGCCGCAGTAGGCGCACGTCGACCGGGTTTCATTCAGCTCATGCACAGCCACACCACGCCCGCTTCGAGTTTGACGGCGAAACTGCGCGCACAGCCAGAATCCGGCGCGATCGCGCCACCGTCTTTCAACGACAACTTCATGCCGTGTAACGGACACGTCACGGTGTCGCCATGAATAATCCCCTGCGACAGCGGCCCGCCCTTGTGCGGACACTTATCGTGCAAAGCAAACACCTGATCGTCGGCGGTGCGAAAGATCGCAATGTCGCCTTGTGATGACGCCACAACACGGCTGCCCAACGGGGCGATTTCAGTCAGCGGGCAAACCTCTATCCAATTATTCATGACACCACCTCTGCGGTAATTTCCTTGATCTTGATGACTTCGTATTCACGCCGTACCGCGGGCTGCTTGACGGCCTGAGCCCAGGGGTCTTCGTAATCCTTCAGCGCCAGCAACAGTCGTTCGTACAAGGCCTTGCGCTGTGCCGGATCATTCACCACGGCCTCCTTGACATGATCCAGCCCGACCCGCGCAACGTAATGACAGGTGCGTTCCAGATAAAAACCTTCTTCGCGATAAATCTGCAAAAAGGCGGCCGAATACTCCATCACCTCTTCGTCGTTTTTCACCTTGCACAAAAATTGCGCAACCTCGGTTTTGATGCCGCCGTTACCCGCCACATACAACTCGTAGCCGGAATCCACGCCAATCACGCCAATATCCTTGATACCGGCTTCGGCGCAATTGCGTGGGCAGCCGGAAACCGCCAGCTTCACCTTGTGCGGGCTCCACATGCCGAACAACATCCTTTCCAGTTTGACACCCATGGCCATCGAGCGCTGGGTGCCAAAGCGGCAATGTTCAGCACCGACGCAGGTCTTCACCGTGCGGATGCTCTTGCCATAGGCGTGGCCGGAGACCATGCCGGCGGCACCCAGATCAGCCCAGACGCCAGGCAGATCTTCTTTCTTGATACCCAGCAGATCGATCCGCGCGCCGCCGGTCATCTTTACCGTCGGCACCTTGTATTTTTCGGCCACATCGGCAATCACGCGCAGTTCGGCCGGCGTCGTCAGCCCGCCCCACATGCGCGGCACCACGCTGAAGGTGCCATCATTCTGGATGTTGGCGTGTGCGCGCTCGTTGATGAAGCGTGATTGCGGATCGTCCTTCGCCTCACCCGGCCAGGTCGAGATCAAATAGTAATTAAGCGCCGGACGACACGCGGCACAACCATCGGGCGTTTTCCATTCCAGATAGTGCATGGTCGCGGCAATCTGTGTCAGATGCTGCGCGCGGATCACCTGCCGCACCAGACCATGCGAATGATCGGTACAGCCGCACATCGGCTTGTCTTTCGAATCCGACGGTGTGTACGCGCCCCCGACAGTTGAAGCCAGAATCTGCTCGACCAGACCGGTACATGACCCGCAGGAGCTCGATGCCTTGGTGTACTTGCGCACATCTTCCAGCGTGAACAACCCCTGACTCTTGATCGCCTTGACGATGGTGCCCTTGCACACCCCGTTACAACCGCACACCTCGGCATCATCCGCCATGGCCGCGGCCGACGACTGGCCGGCATGACCGACGTCGCCAACGTGATTCTGGCCGAACATCAGGTGCTCGCGCACGTCATGAATGTTCTTGCCATCCTTCACCAGCTGAAAATACCACGCGCCATCGGACGTGTCACCGTAGAGCACGGCACCCACCAGCGTGTCGTTTCTCACCACCAGTTTTTTATACACCCCGCCCGAAGGATCGTTGAGCACAATCTCGTCGGTGCCACCACTGCCACCCTTGCCATCGTTACCGCCCATGAAATCGCCGCATGAGAACAGATCGATGCCGGTCACCTTGAGCTTGGTCGAGGTCACCGAACCGGTGTAGCGCGCAATGCCAAAATTCGCCAGATGGTTGGCGCACACCTTGGCCTGTTCGAACAAGGGTGCCACCAGACCATAAGCAATGCCGCGATGTGCGACGCACTCGCCCACCGCGTAAATGCGCGGGTCATAAGTCTGCATGGTGTCATTCACCACAATGCCGCGATTGCAGTACAGGCGCGCCGACTCGGCCAGTGCGGTATTGGGGCGAATGCCGGCGGCCACCACCACCAGATCAGCAGGAATCTCCAGCCCGTCCTTGAAGCGCAGCGCGGCGACACGGCCTGGCTTATGCGCTGACCCATCGCCCGCCCCATCGCCCGATCCACGCAGCAGTGCCTCGGTCTGTTTTTCCATCAGAAACTTGAGGCCGCGCGCTTCCAGCGAGGCCTTCAGCATATCGGCAGCAGCGCGGTCGAGTTGGCGTTCCATCAGCCAGGGCATCAGATGCACCACGGTGACATCCATGCCACGGCTGCGCAACCCATTGGCCGCCTCCAGCCCCAAGAGGCCGCCACCAATCACCACCGCGTGACGATACTCACTGGCGGCCGCAATCATTTCGTCGGTATCGCGAATGTCACGATAACTAATGACGCCTTGCAGCTCACGACCCGGAATGGGGGGCACGAAGGGCGTGGAACCGGTGGCGATCAACATGCGATCGTAGCTTTCCTCGCTGCCATCATCCGCGATCACCTTGCGTGCAGTGCGATCGATCTTGTTGACCGTCTTGCCCACATGCAGCGTGATGTTGTGCTCGGCATACCATTCGAGCGGATTGAGCACAATGTCCTGAATCGTCATCTCACCGGCCAGCACCGGCGAGAGCAGGATGCGGTTGTAGTTGGGATGCGGCTCGGCACCGAACACAGTAATGTCGTAAAGATCAGGCGCGAGCTTGAGCAACTCTTCGACAGCACGGATGCCCGCCATGCCGTTGCCCACGACGACCAGTTTCTGCTTTTTCATGTGGAATCCTTTGCGCTGATTCATGGATGTTGATTACAAATGTTGACCACACATCAGCAAGCCTTGTGCCATCCGCCGGATTGCAGGGCTTTTGCGCGTTTTGCACAACATTGACAAGCAACCACGGTGGTTGTCGCACCAGATCGGCACGCCTTTTTGCGGCAGCGCACCACAAACGTGCGGGCGCATCGCAACCTGTAACCCACCCGAGTCGCCGACAATATTGCGGAAAGGCTTGCCAGCCGGGCATCGTCGCGATTTTTCAATAAGGTGGCACAGGGGTTGCAATAGCTTCAAGCATTTCCATCGTGCAAGGAGTTCCATCATGTTGAAGAGCGACTTTCTCAAGGCCGGGCACACCCCCACGCTGCTCGCCGCCTTTCTCTACTTCGATCTTGCCTTCATGGTCTGGGTGATGCTCGGCCCGCTGGCCGTGCAGATTTCCGCTGACCTGCAACTGACCCACGCGCAAAAAGGCCTGATGGTCGCAACGCCTGTACTGGCCGGTGCCCTGTTGCGTCTGGTGATGGGCGTGCTCGTCGATCATCTGAAACCCAAACTGGCCGGTGCCATCGGACAGGTGATCGTCATTGTTGCGCTGTTCGTGGCGTGGCAGTTCGGTATCAAAACCTACGAACAAACGCTGATTCTCGGTGCCTTCCTTGGCGTTGCCGGTGCATCGTTTGCCGTGGCGCTACCGCTGGCCTCGCGCTGGTATCCGCCCGAGCATCAGGGCACCGCGATGGGGATCGC
>CAJAWW010000085.1 GCA_903946745.1 uncultured beta proteobacterium | reverse complement strand
TGGCCGAAATGTGCCGTGCGCGCGATCTGGATATCGCCGACGACTGAGCCGCACCCAAAAGTCGACGCTGAAACTACGGCAATGTCTTGGCCGCAGTCGGCGTATCTAAGCCGCTCGACCCGTGTTCGCACGCGCCTGCGGCGGGGAACAGGTATTCCAGTTCCGCCAGCGAATCATCGACTGACTACGGCAGTGCCTTGGCGAACAGATCGAGGACCACCACGGCGTTGACCGGGGCATCATTGGTCGCGACGTCCTTGAGTCGCTCGGCCATGCACAGGTTGATCTCATGCAGCCGCTGGTAGCGCCGGCGCAGTTCATCCAGAGTGAGGTCGGCCGGGAGACCGTTGCGCTGGCGGAAGTATTGTTCCAGCAGAAACATTGAGACAGCCCGATAAATGGTCTCCTCCTCGGTCGCCAGCGGCAGGTGGAAGCGTGCCATCGGACGCAGCCACGCCACATCCGGGCAGGCGCAGGTGGCAATCATCAGCCCCATCAGCGCGCTGATGCCGCGTTGTGCCGACACGGCGGCGCGGGTTTCGCGCTCCGGTGTGCTCACCGTGACATGCAGGACGCTGAAGGACTCGAGATTGTTGGCGAAATCCTGCAAATCCACCAGCGCGACCGCCATCGGGCAATGCGTTTCTTTGTCGGCATGGAGCGGACAATCGGGGCATTGATGCCGGCCAAGTCGTGTCCACTCCGGCAGTGTCTGGTGGGGGGGCGCGATGCGCGCCAGCGTCACCGGGTCGAGTTGCACCGGGTAATGGTGGCTGGCACCGCCGTCGGTATCGAAGCGGTAGTCAATGCACAGCGGGGCGGTCATTCGCGCAGGGCGAAGGCGTGGCGGATTTCGGCTTTCAGCGCATCGTCTTCCCATGGCTTGGAAATGAATTTCCACACCGCGCCACGGTTGATGGCGTCCGTCAGCAGGCTGATGTCGGAATAACCGGAAAGGATGATGCGCCGCGTATGCGGATACAGATCGCGCACCCGCGACAGCAGTTCAATGCCGCTCATGCCGGGCATGCGGTGGTCGGAGACAATCACCTGCACGCGATGCGCGGCCAGCACTTCAAGCGCAGTGGCGCCATCGGTGGCGAGCAGAATGCGATAGCCTTCGCGGTGCAGCAGGCGCTTCAGCGCATTCAGGATATTCGGTTCGTCATCGACCAGCAACAGGGTTTGCTCGGTGGACGGCGCATCTTCGGTGCGTACTTGCTGGCTCAGGCCATGCACCAGCAGCGTGGCGATCTCTTCTGGCGGGCTGGGCTTGGCGTAGTAGAAGCCCTGAATCTCGTCGCATTCATGGCGACGCAACTGCATCGCCTGACCTTCGGACTCGACACCGACAGCCACCACGCGGCGGTCGAGTTTGTGCGCCATGGCGATGATGGCGGCGACAATCGAGGCGTTGACCGGGTTGGTGGTGATGTCGCGCACAAAGGTTTTGTCGATTTTGATGCTATCGACGTTGAGTCGCGAGAGGTAGGAGAGCGAGGACAGTCCGGTACCGAAATCATCCAGTGCCAGACGCACGCCCAGCGCCTTGATGCGGTCGACCATGATGAAGGCCTGCGAGGGATCGCGCATCATCGTGCCTTCGGAAATCTCCAGCTCCAGACACTCCGGGGGCATACCGGTGGTCGCCAGAAGGCGGGTCAGAACCGATGGCAGATCGCCGCTGCGGAAATGCCGCAGGGACAAATTGACACCCACGGGCAAAATGGCGAGGCCGTCGGCACGCCAGCGGCTTTGCTGCGCCAGCACGGCGCCAATCACCCATTCGCTGAGGCTGACGATCAGCCCGGTTTCTTCCGCGACCGGAATAAAGCGACCGGGTTCGATCAAGCCCTCGGTCGGATGCTGCCAGCGCACCAGCGCCTCGAGGCCCGAGATCTTGCCGGACTTGAGATTGATTCTGGGCTGGTAGAGCAGGCGCAGCTCATGGCGTGCAATCACGTCGCGCAAGGCCGATGTCAGGTCGGCGAAGGCGTGCGCCTGTGCTTCGGCGCTCGGCGTGTAAAAGCGCACGCAATCGCCGCCGCTGCTCTTGGCGGCTGACATCGCCGACTGCGTGCAGTGCAGTAAGGATTCGGCGTCGCTGCCATCCAGCGGGTAACGCGCAATGCCAATGCTGGCCGTCACGGTGACATGCCCGCCCTGCAGCGGCACCGGTGTGTCGATGGCGGTGATCAGTCGCCGCGATAGCTCTTCGAGCATGGCCTCGCTCGGGTCGCTGCGCAATAGCAGCACAAATTCGTTGCCGCCGGTGCGTGCCACGGCGTCGGACTGACGCACGGCTTCGCGCAGGCGCACGGCGATGCGGCTCAGAACTTCGTCGGCAGCCAGATTCCCGACCCGATCATTGAGCGCATGAAACGCATCGAGATCCAGACACATGAGGGCGAATGCTTCGTCTGCTTTTTCGGTGGCTTGCAGCAGCGACTGAATTTCTGCGACCATCATGGCGCGGTTGGGCAGGCCGGTCAGCGGATCGATGGTGGCCAGATTGCCGCCCAGCAGATGACTCAGGCCGGCATAGACGTTTTCTTCCTTGATGGCGAAAAAATGCGTGATGTTGCCTTCGTCATCATGAATCGGGGCGATGTGCACCAGTTCGTGGCAGAGCTCACCGTTCTTGCGCCGGTTGGTCAGTTCGCCGTGCCAGTTGTGGCCGGACAGAATGGCGGACCACATCGCCGCATAGACTTCAGGCGCGGTTTCTCCGGCGCGAAAAATGCGTGGATTCTTGCCAATGACCTCATCCAGCGTGTAGCCGCTGGCTTCAAGCTGGCGCGGGTTGATATAGAGAATCACCCCGTTGCGGTCCGTCAGCACCATGCCGGCGGTGTTGCGTTCCACCATCAGGTGGAAAAGTTCATCGATGGAGGTCATCGTTGCTCAATGCGGATCACGACCGTAATCGGGTGGCCGTCAGTCGCCTCGATGTCTTTCAGCTGGCGTATTTCGGCCTCGTCCAGCACGCAGTTGCGCGCCAGCAGCAGGTAGCCTTCGCGATGCACAAGATTGCGCGCCAGTGTCATGCCTTCTTTCAGGCGCGCGGTGGGAATCGCAAGTTCCCGCCACAGGCGGGGCGCGGGCGCTTCGGCGGCGCCACGCAGCGTGGCGGGGCCGGTGCCACGGCAAACGTGGATTTTCAGCGGCTTGCCTTCGCTTTCCTCAAGCAGTCGCAGCCGTGCGATCACGGCCACATCCACCACCCGGCCGTGCGTCAGCAGCAGGTAGCCGTCGTTGTGCAGCAGGTCGCGCGTCAGCACCATGCCGGGGCGTAGCGCGGCGGCACTGACCACGATTTCCGGGGCGGTTTTGGTGGCGGATTCGGTGAGCAGGGCGATGAGCGCGTCGACCACTCTGGGGTCGTAGCGGTGGCCGCGCTGCTTGACGACGAATTCCCGGGCGTCATGCGGCGTGTAGGGGTGCAAGGCCAGTGAGCCGGATTGCAGCGCGTCATAGTCGTTCGCCACGGCGAGGATGCGCGCCCCCTGCGGAATGGCCAGGCCGGCCAGTTGATCCGGGTAGCCGGTGCCGTCCATCATCTCGTGGTGCGAGCGGATCAGGCGTGCGGCATCGCTCAGGTGCTCAATGCCCATCAGCAACTGCTGTCCTTTGACCGGATGCGTCATCATCTGCAACCGGTCGG
>CAJAWW010000084.1 GCA_903946745.1 uncultured beta proteobacterium | reverse complement strand
GTGATCTCCTTGGCAGCGGCTGCGGGTGGTGCGGGTGGTGCAGATGGTTTAGGTGTCGCCGCCGGTGCGGAAAAATCGAGATCATCCATCACAATTCCTCTTCATATTCTCTTGGCCGAGTCTACGCATAAACAGCATGCGCACATCAACACTTGCATCCGGCAAAAACTGTACTATAAAGTGAATGGAAGCTCGGGGTTCGAGTCTCCATGTTGATCGCTTTTAAGGAGTGATTATCGGGGATGACAAAACTGTCTGATTAACACTGGTTCCAGTTCCGGTTCGCCGGATTATTGGTGCGCAATGCACTGATCGAAACGCCACTCTTTTTCATTCAGAGCGGCGTTTCGTTTTTCTGCATCACCCCAGCCAGCTTCGGGCGCTGCGAAACATCTGCATCCACGGACTGTCTTCCGCACTTCCCTCATTTTCTGCACGCGGGTACCACGACAGCTGCACGCTGCGAAAAATCCGTTCCGGGTGCGGCATCATGATGGTGAAGCGGCCATCGGCAGTGGTCACACCCGCCAGGCCATCCGGCGAACCGTTGGGATTGAAGGGGTAGGTCGTCGCCACCGCACCGCGGTTGTCGATGTAGCGTAGCGCCAGCGTCGACTTTTCGGCCAGCGTCGACTTTTCTGGTTGCTGAGTGGCCGCGAACACCGCTCGCCCTTCGCCGTGCGACACCACCACCGGCAAACGCGAACCAGCCATGCCGGAAAGAAATATCGATGGTGATGTGGGAATCTCCACCATCACCAAGCGCGCCTCGAACTGTTCGCTGCGATTGCGCTGAAAGGTCGGCCAATGTTCAGCGCCCGGAATGATCGGCGCCAGATGCGCCATCATCTGGCAGCCATTGCACACGCCCAGCGCGAAGCTGTCGGGGCGATTAAAAAATGCGACAAACGCGTCGCGCAATGCCGGATT
The DNA here is from genome assembly GCA_903946745.1 of uncultured beta proteobacterium. Taxonomy (GTDB): domain Bacteria; phylum Pseudomonadota; class Gammaproteobacteria; order Burkholderiales; family Rhodocyclaceae; genus CAJAWW01. The sequence continues at coordinate 3,897 of CAJAWW010000084.1, read as the reverse complement.
AAACAGGATCGACTTCGCCCAGCCCTGCCCCGCGCCCAGCACGTCACCGTAGGAAAAACCGCCGCACGCCGCCAGCCCCTTGAAGTCCGCCAGCCGCACCCGACCGCTTTGCAGATCGGACATGTGCACATCAAACGGCGCAAAGCCGGCACGCTCGAAAGCGGCCGCCATTTCCACATGACCATTCACCCCCTGCTCGCGCAGGATCGCCATTTTCGGCCGTGCTGCACCGATGATCGCTGGGGCAAGTGATGCAACCGAGGCAGCCGGAGCAAAACTCCCTGACACAGAAAGTCCCGGATTGTCCGCATCCAGCAGTGCATCAAACTCTTCCTGCGCGCACACCGGATCGTCGCGCAGACGCGCCACCTGATGGCTGACTTCGCTCCACACGCGCTGTAATTCGCTGCGCTTGGCACCCAGCGCCAGTTTGGCGTTGCGCCACACGCGCACCTCGTCAAACGGATTGGTGGTGCCGATGATGTGCGTGGCACGCCCCAGCCCGGCATCGCGCAGTGCCTGCATCACTTCGCTGCGCTCGGCGCGACGAATCTGCAACACCGCGCCCAACTCTTCCGTAAACAGCGCCGCGATCACGCGATCATGCAGCCGCCCTTCGATAATCTGCGGGAAGCGCTCGATGCCATCGACATCGTTCATCAGTTCGTCGTAACACAGCGTATCGAGATTCAGCGAAACGCCGATATGCGAACAAAAACTCATCTCACACACCGTGGCGAACAGGCCGCCGTCGGAACGATCGTGGTACGCAAGAATTTTTCCGGCACGGTTGAGTGACTGAATCACATCGAAAAACGCCTTGAGCGGTGCCGCATCGACATCCGGCACCAGATCGCCGCTGACGCCATACACCTGCGCCAGCGCCGAGCCGCCGAGGCGGTTGCGACCAAAGCCCAGATCGATCAGCACCAGCTCGGTTTCGCCAACGTCAGCATCACGCTGCAATGCTGGCGTCAGCGTGCGCCGCACATCCTCCACGCCGGCAAACGCCGTCACAATCAAAGACAGCGGTGCAGTGACTTGCTTGGCTTCGCCGGCCTCGTCCCAGCGTGTGCGCATCGACAACGAATCTTTACCGACCGGGATTGAAATGCCGAGTGCCGGGCAGAAGTCCACGCCCACGGTTTTAACCGTATCGAACAAGGCCGCATCTTCGCCGCCATGGCCGGCCGCCGCCATCCAGTTGGCCGAGAGTTTGATATTGCCCATATCGCCGACATCGGCCGCCGCCAGATTGGTCAGCGCCTCGCCCACCGCCATGCGCCCCGATGCCGGCGCGTTGAGCAGCGCCAGTGGTGTGCGTTCGCCCAGCGCAAAACACTCGCCGCGCAGCGTGTCGTAGCCCATGGTCGTCACCGCCACATCGGCCACCGGCACCTGCCAGCGCCCCACCATCTGGTCGCGCGCCGTGAAGCCGCCGACACTGCGATCACCAATGGTGATGAGAAAATTTTTCGAGGCCACCGCCGGCAAACGCAGCACGCGCAGTGCGGCTTCTCTGAGATCTATCGCTCCCAAGTCGAGCGCCGGCATGGTGACCGATTGCCGCTGTGCATCACGATGCACGCGCGGTGCTTTGCCCAGCAACACCTCCATCGGCATATCCACAGGCAGATTGCCGAAGTGCTCGTCCTTCACCGTGAGCTGACGCGCTTCGGTCGCCGTGCCGATCACCGCAAACGGGCAGCGCTCGCGCTCGCACAGGGCACGAAATTCATCCAGCCGCTCCGGCGCAATCGCCAGCACATAACGCTCCTGCGCCTCGTTCGACCAGATCTCGCGCGGGCTCATGCCCGGCTCTTCAGACGGCATCGCGCGCAGATCAAACGCCGCGCCGCGCCCGGCACCATCGGCCAGTTCTGGCATGGCGTTGGAGATACCACCCGCGCCCACATCGTGAATCGCCAGAATGGGATTTTGCGCATCCATCTGCCAGCAGCGATCAATCACCTCCTGCGCGCGGCGCTGAATTTCCGGGTTGCCACGCTGCACCGAAGCAAAATCGAGATCGGCCGTGTTGGTGCCCGTCGCCATCGACGACGCCGCGCCACCACCCAGACCAATCAACATGCCGGGGCCACCGAGTTGAATCAGCAAAGTGCCAGCCGGAAATTCGATCTTGAACGCATCTTCCGCCGCAATGTTGCCCAAGCCGCCGGCGATCATGATGGGCTTGTGATAGCCGCGCATCTCGCCATTGAATTCCTGCTCGAAGGTGCGGAAATAACCCGCCAGATTCGGCCGGCCGAATTCATTGTTGAACGCCGCCGCGCCGATTGGCCCTTCGATCATGATGTCAAGCGCCGAAGCAATGCGTTCCGGCTTGCCGTAGGCCGATTCCCACGGCTGGGCGTAACCCGGAATGTTCAAATCAGACACCGAAAACCCGCACAAACCGGCCTTGGGTTTGGAACCGCGCCCGGTGGCACCTTCATCGCGAATCTCACCGCCGGAACCGGTGGCGGCCCCCGCAAACGGCGCAATCGCCGTCGGATGATTATGCGTTTCAACTTTGGCGAGGATATGCGTCAGTTGTTCGCTGTAAGCGTATTGGTACCCATTCGCGCCATCGGCACGCGGATAAAAGCGGCGGATAGTTTCACCCGCGATCACCGCCGCGTTATCGGAATACGCCACCACCGTGCCCTGCGGGTGCGCCTTGTGCGTCTCGCGGATCATGCCGAACAGCGACAGCGGCTGATCCGCGCCATCCACCGTCCAGCTTGCGTTGAAAATCTTGTGCCGGCAATGTTCCGAATTTGCCTGCGCGAACATCATCAGTTCAACATCGGTCGGGTTGCGTCCGAGCTTGCCAAAGTTCTCCAGCAGATAATCGATCTCGTCGTCCGACAAGGCCAGCCCGAGTTCGCCATTGGCCGCCACCAGCGCCGCACGGCCGCCGGCGAGAATATCGACGCTCATCAAGGGCTGGGGGGCGATGTGTTGAAACAGCGCACGCGCCGCCTCGACCGAATCCAGCACCGATTCGGTCATGCGGTCGTGGAGGCGTGTGTTGAGGGTCGACTTTTCGCCGGAAAAACCCTGCACATGAAACGCAATGCCACGTTCGATGCGCCGCACCGAAGCAAAGCCGCAATTGCGTGCGATGTCGGTGGCCTTTGACGACCACGGCGAGATGGTGCCAAGGCGCGGCGTGACCAGCCGCAACGTGCCCTCTGGCGGCGTCGGCAGACTCGCCGGAATGCCCAGCAAGTCTTTGAGCCGGGCAGTTTCCGTCACACTCAAGGTGCCGTCAGATTCAACGAAAAACCATTGCTCCGCAAAGATCAAAAGTCCCGGAAACTGCGTGCCAAGAGATTGCTGCAAACGCGCAAGACGCGCCGCCGAAAACGCGGCCACGCCGCGCAACGCAAGGAATTCAGCCATGATGGGATGTGTGAAAACGGGCAGGAAACAAGTGGCAGAAATTATAACCTGCGACCTATTGGATGGCCGTTCGGTGCGCGGGCTGTTCGGTGCGCCCGCCGAGAGCCTTGCGCCGCCTCAACCGAAATATCCGCCTCGTCTTCGACGACCTGCGGATGACCAAGAACTCAACGCGTTCGACTGCTCCCGTTTCGGGTTAGAACAAATTCATTGTGGGGAGGGCGGCGGGGGCGGCTCCGGCTCCGGCAGGTTGATCGGCAGCGTGATAACGAACGTGGTGCCGACCCCAGGTGTGCTGCTGACGCTGATGCTGCCGTGATGGCGGCCGATGATGCCATAGGCGATGGATAGACCCAGCCCGGTGCCCTTGCCGACCGGCTTGGTGGTGAAGAATGGCTCGAAAACGCGCTTCAAGTGTTCGGATGCGATGCCGCTGCCGTTGTCGGTGAATTCAATTTGGATGCTGGCTTCATCCACGCGACGCGTGGT